>DAITPJ010000058.1:5468-12851 GCA_036833635.1 Terrimesophilobacter sp. | reverse complement strand
GTGCTCGGCATCTGCTACGGGTTCCAGGTCATGGCCCAGCAGCTCGGCGGCGAGGTCGCCAACACGGGCCTTAGGGAATACGGGGCCACGGATGTCGCGGTCGCCGGCGACGGCGGGATCCTGCTCGCGGGGCAACCAACCGCGCAGGTCGCCTGGATGAGCCACGGCGACTCGGTCGCCAGCGCCCCGGAAGGATTCACCGTGCTCGCCTCGAGCGCCTCGACCCCGGTCGCCGCATTCGGCAGCGACGAGCTGCGCCTGTACGGAGTGCAGTGGCATCCCGAGGTGAGGCACTCCGAGTTCGGGCAGCGCGTGCTCGAGAACTTCCTGCACAAGGCCGCCGGGCTGCCGGCCGACTGGAACAGCGGCAACGTCATCGCAGACCAGGTCGCCCGCATCCGGGAGCAGGTCGGCGAATCCCGCGTCATCTGCGGCCTCTCCGGAGGCGTCGACTCCGCCGTGGCCGCCGCCCTCGTGCACCGTGCGGTGGGCGACCAGCTCGTCTGCATCTTCGTCGACCACGGCCTCCTTCGACAGGATGAACGCCGCCAGGTCGAGGAGGACTTCGTCGCCTCGACCGGCGTCCGCCTCGTGACAGTCGACGCCGTCGAGCAGTTCCTCGACGCGCTCGCCGGGGTGACCGACCCCGAGGCGAAGCGCAAGATCATCGGGCGGGAATTCATCCGCTCGTTCGAGAACGCTGCCGAGGAACTCGTGCTCGAGGCCGCGGCCGACGGCGCGCCCATCCGGTTCCTCGTGCAGGGCACCCTCTACCCCGACGTCGTCGAGTCCGGCGGCGGCACCGGCACCGCCAACATCAAGAGCCACCACAACGTCGGCGGCCTGCCGGATGACCTGCAGTTCGAGCTCGTAGAGCCCCTGCGCACCCTCTTCAAGGACGAGGTGCGGGCAATCGGCCGCGAGCTCGGCCTGCCGGAGTCGATCGTCGCGCGCCAGCCGTTCCCGGGACCCGGCCTCGGCATCCGGATCATCGGCGAGGTCACGCGCGAGCGTCTCGACCTGCTGCGCCACGCGGATGCCATCGTGCGCGCCGAGCTGACGACCGCCGGTCTCGACACGGAGATCTGGCAGTGCCCCGTCGTGCTGCTGGCCGACGTACGGTCCGTAGGGGTGCAGGGTGACGGACGCACATACGGGCACCCGATCGTGTTGCGGCCGGTATCCTCCGAGGACGCCATGACGGCGGACTGGACGCGGCTGCCGTACGACGTCTTGGCGCGGATCTCGAACCGGATCACCAACGAGGTGCCGGGGGTGAACCGGGTGGTGCTCGACGTTACATCTAAGCCGCCGGGGACCATTGAGTGGGAGTGAGGTGAGCGTCCGGAGAATGATGATCGGTTCCTCAGCTCAAACATTGAGCCGTTGGGACGGCCCCTCGGACCATCCCAACGACTCAAAACTCGACACCCCACCGATCACCCTTCTCAGGACGCGGTGATGGACGTGGCTGCCGGCGACGAGGACGTCGAGCGGCTTCGGCGGGTTGCTTATGGGCCGGGCGCCGGGGCGGCAGAGCGGGCCGAAGCCGAAGCGGCACTCCAGGCGCATGATGGGCGACGGCCGGATGCGGCGGAGGCGGGAGAGGTCGAGCCGGTTGCGGACGTCGAGGTGCCTGCCTCGTTCGATGGCGGCGAGATCGGTGGCGTTCCTTCGCGCAGCGACGATGGCGGGGAGGCTGCGACGGCGTTCTGGGAGCGCCGCATCCGGGTCGGGTGGGTTGTGCCGATTGCGGCGGCGGCCGTCGTCATAGGAGCGTTGGGTGCCCTCCAAATCACGGGCTGGTTCGGGCCGGGGGCACCGGGTGAGGTGCCGGCCACGATCTCGCCCACCGACCCGCCGCCCGAGGGATGGATCCAGATGCCGGGCGACCTCCAGGCGGCCGACGCCTGGTTCGACCGGCCGGCGACCGGGAGCGACGCGTACCCGTTCGAGGACCTCCTCAGGTCGAACCACATCGACCCCTACGACGTGCGTTTCGCCCTCGCCGGCGGGGGCGGCTGGAACGTCTGGGTCGGTCGATCGACCGATCGCAAGCTCTGTCTGCTCATCGCTGACGCTGCGAGCGAGAGCGGTGCCGCCGGATGCTTCGAGCGCGCGCGGTTCGCCATCAATGGTGCGCACCTCGGCATGGGAGATCGCATGGCCCATTGGTTCGGCGCCGAGGTCATGACCGCGACCGCGGTGACGTGATCCCGATCGCGCGAGAAGTCGCTACTCGCGGAGGATCGCAAGCAGGCGCAGGATCTCCAGGTAGAGCCAGACGACCGTGACCATGATGCCGAACGCGGCCGTCCACCCGAAGACGCGCGGCGCCCCGCGTTCGACACCGGTCTTGATGCTGTCGAAGTCGAGCACGAGAGAGTATGCGGCGAGCAGGATCACAAGGATGCCGAGGATGAGCCCGAGCGGGATCCCGAAGATCTCCTGGCTCCTCAGTCCGAAGGGCTGGTCGTTGACGCCGGTCCACATGAGCACGAGATTCAGGGCAGAGAAAACAAGATAGCCGACCATGGCGATCATGAAGACCTTCGTCGCCTTCGCGGATGCGCGCACCTTGCCGCTCGCGAAGAGTGCGAGCGTGACGCCGATCACGACGAAGGTTCCCATGACGGCCTGCACCGCGATCCCCGGGTAGAGGAATTCGAAGAAGTTCGTGACTCCACCGACGAAGACGCCCTCGACGGCCGCGTAGGCGAGCACGAGCCCCGGGGAGGGCTTCTTCTTGAAGATGTTGACGAGCGCCAGCACGAAGCCGACGATCATCGCCGGAAGGAAGAGGGTGGGGATGAACCAGCCGACGACCGCGCCGCCCAGCAGGATGGCGAAGCTCACGACGATCTTGACGATCGTGTCCTCGTAGCTCATCCGGTCGGTCTCGGCGGGAGTCGCGGAGGGCCGGGAGTAGAGCTCGGTCAACTGCTCGGCCGTCAACTCCGGAGACGCCGGTCGGGCGAGCTGAGCCGCCTTGACGGCACTCGCTGAGAACGCGGGGGAGTTGCTGAAGGCCGGATTCGATGACGCCATGGTTTCCTCTGCTTTCGGGGGAATCACGCTTTCCACGAACCTACCCTGTTGAGGCTGGGGATCTTCCCGGCATCGCCGCGAGCGAACGCCCGAGCCAGGCTGCTGCGGCAAGGACGACGCCCGCGATCGGGAGCACGATCGCTCCCCAACCGTAATCGGGGAACAACTGGGCAAGGGGAATCGACGCGAGGAGCGGCACCGCGAGCACGACGTAGCTCCTGAGGGGGCGCTGCCGCACCAGGAACCAGGCAGCAAGGGGGATGGCGAGGAGCCCGGTCGCTGCCGCACCGTTCAGAAGGACGATCGTCATGAGTGCGCTCACCCCGGAGGCGAGAACGCGCCGTCGACCGATCCCGGGAAGAATGCACCACCCGGTGATGTGGAGGAAAAGGCCGACCGGCAGGGCCCAGAGCGAATAGGCGGACGCCAGTTGCACGAGCAGACCGCCCCCGAGGATGAGCGCAAGGCCGACGAGGTAGCGAAGGCGGTAAGAGCCCCACCGCAAGGGAAGCCGGGATGTCGGTTCACGCCATCCGGATTGGTGCTCGGTGGCGCTCGGTTCGCGGTCAGGCATACGAGGCGTAGATCTGGATGGCCGCATAGACGATGAGGACGAGGCCGAGCGCACCCATGCCGGCCCCGACCCAGAACGGGGCGTCGTACCTTCTGGCCGGCGTGGTGTCGAGCCCTGGCCGAATAGCGGACGGGATCGCGCCGGGCTCCGTGGTGGGGCCAGGGGTGGCGCGGCGCAACGGCCGCCCGCAGTAGATGCAGAACTTCCACGTCGAGGCGAGCTCGTGCCCGCAACTGCCGCAGCGTTCCATGTTGAGAGATTACCAACCGGACTCATCGCGTAGCGTTGACCTGTGAACCTCCCGCCGGCGTCCCGCCCCCTCGTCATCGGGCACCGCGGTGCAAGCGGGTATCGCCCGGAGCACGGTCGCGCCGCCTACGACCTCGCGCTCGACCTGGGGGTTGACGCAGTCGAGCCCGATATCGTCGCGACCGCGGACGGCGTTCTCATCCTGCGGCATGAGAATGAGATCTCCGACACGACGGATGTGGCTTCGCGCCCGGAGTTCGCCGACCGGCGCACGACGAAGCACATCGAAGGCCAGAAGCTCACCGGCTGGTTCACCGAGGACTTCACCTGGCTCGAGTTGCAGACACTGCGCGTGCGTGAGCGCCTGCCGAAGCTCCGTGGTCGAGCGTTCGACGGCGAGGAGGGCATTCTTCGGCTGACCGACCTCATCGACCTCCTCGACACGCGCGGCGGCGTCGGCATGGTCGCCGAGATCAAGCACGCGAGCTACTTCGCCTCGATCGGGCTCCCGCTTGACGAGCTCGTCGCCGCCGAGCTGAGCGCTGCCGGGTGGGAGAGCGACCCCAGGCTCACCGTCGAGTGCTTCGAGACCACGGTGCTCGGTCAGCTGCGAAGTCGGGGCATCGCCGCGCGGTACGTGTTCCTCGTGGAGGCCTCCGGGGCGCCGGCCGACGAGCTCGCAGCGCACGGCCCCGATGCCAAGCCGTTCTCCGCGTACGTGACGGATGCCGGGCTCGCCGAGCTCGCAGCATCCGGAATCGATGGCATCAGCGTCAACAAGCACCTGCTTCTCGTCACGGATGCCGCCGGGCGCGTCACGGGAACGACCGACCTCGTCGAGCGGGCCCACGCCGTCGGCCTGCTCGTCTACTGCTGGACGTTGCGCGCGGAGAACGCATTCCTGCCGAAGAACCTGCGTCGGGCCGGCGGGGCAGCGGAGTTCGGGGACTGGCGCTCGGAGTTCGATCTCATCATGCGCAGTGGCCTCGACGGCGTCTTCGCCGACCAGCCCGACCTCGCGATCGAGGTGCGCGCCTCGCTCTAGCCTGCCTCGCTCCTGTCGGCTCCGCCGTCTGCCGCCCGATCTAGAATTGGGGGGTCATGACCTTCATCCCCGAGCAGACCACCCCGGACCTCGAGTCGCGGCTGCTCGAGGGCCTCAACCCGCCGCAGCGCGAGGCCGTCGTCTATCGGGGAGAGGCCCTTCTCATCGTCGCCGGGGCAGGATCGGGCAAGACGAGCGTGCTCACGCGGCGCATCGCCCACCTCATCGAGACGCGCGACGCCTGGCCGAGCCAGATCCTCGCGATCACCTTCACCAACAAGGCCGCCGCTGAGATGCGGGATCGCGTCGAGGCGCTCATCGGGCAGGCGGCCGAGGGCATGTGGATCTCGACCTTCCACTCGGCGTGCGTGCGCATCCTGCGCCGAGAGGCGGAGAGCTTCGGCTACACCAGGAGCTTCACGATCTACGACTCCGCCGACTCGCGCGCCCTCCTCAAGCGCATCATCAAGGACCTCGACGCCGACACCTACGGCTTCACCGTGAGCAAGGTCGCCGGCCGCATCTCGAAGGCCAAGAACGAGTTGCAGGATGTCGAGAGCTATTCGAGGGACGCCAACTTCGCCGACCCCGCAGAGGCCGTCTTCGTCGAGATCTTCCGCCGTTACGCGAGCGAGCTCACCCGTGCCAACGCCTTCGACTTCGACGATCTCATCGCGCAGACCGTCTACCTGTTCCGGGCTTTCCCGCGCGTCGCGGCGCTCTACCAGCGGCGATTCCGGCACATCCTCGTCGACGAGTACCAGGACACCAACCACGCGCAGTACTCCCTCATCCGCGAGCTCACCCGGCCGCCGAGCCCCGAGAACCTCGCGGGCGCCGTCGGCTTCGATGGGCTCCCGCTCAAGGAATACAACAAGCCTCTTGGTCCTTCCTCACTGACTGTCGTGGGCGACTCCGACCAGTCGATCTACGCGTTCCGCGGTGCCGACATCCGGAACATCGTGGAGTTCGAGCGGGACTTCCCGCGGTCGAAGGTCGTGCTGCTCGAACAGAACTACCGGTCGACGCAGAACATCCTGAGCGCCGCGAACGCTGTCATCGCGAACAACTTCGACCGCAAGGACAAGAAGCTCTTCACCGACATCGGCGACGGCGAGAAGATCGTCGGCTTCACCGGTTACAGCCAGCACGACGAGGCCCAGTTCATCGCCGACGAGGTCGCCGAGCTGCGCGAGGCGGGCATGGACTACCGCGACATGGCGGTCTTCTACCGCACCAATGCGCAGACGCGTGCGCTCGAGGATGTCTTCATCCGGTCGGCGCTGCCCTACCGGGTCATCGGCGGGACGAAGTTCTACGAGCGCGCCGAGATCAAGGATGCGCTCGCCTACCTCATCGCCGTCGCCAACCCGGCCGACCCTCTCGCGCTCCGCCGCATCATGAACGTGCCGAAGCGCGGGATCGGGCCGGCGACGGAGGCCGCACTGCAGAACCATGCCGATAAGAACGACCTCACGCTGCGGGAGGCGCTGCGCGAAGCCCGCGAGCTCGGACTCGGGCCCAAGGTGACCGCTGCGATCGACGGGCTTGCGGTCATCCTCGATGAGGTCGGGGCGACGGTCGACCCCCCGACGGGCAACCCGGCCGCGCCGGCCGACATCCTCGCTGCCCTGCTCGAGCGAACCGCCTTCCTCGAGGCGCTGCGTGCGAGCCGGGACCCGCAGGACGAGGCCCGCGCCGAAAACGTCGAAGAGCTCATGGCCGTCACGCGGGAGTTCCGGCGCAACAATCCGACCGGCACGCTGCTCGACTTCCTCACCGAGGTGTCGCTCGTCGCGGCGGCGGATGAGCTCGACGACTCGAGTGGGACGGTCTCGCTCATGACGCTCCACACCGCCAAGGGGCTCGAGTTCGAGGCTGTCTTCCTGACCGGGGTCGAGGAAGGGCTGCTCCCGCACCAGATGTCGGCGGGCGAGCCGGGCGGTCCGGCCGAGGAACGCAGGCTCTTCTACGTCGGGATCACCCGCGCGAGACGGCGGTTGTACCTCTCGCTCGCGATGACGCGGGCGCAGTTCGGGGATGTGACCGTCGCCATGCCGAGCCGGTACCTGCAGGAGATCCCCACCGAACTCATCGACTGGCGGCAGTCGCCCGGGATGGCGAACTCGCGCGGGGGAACGGAGCCGCGCGCGCTCAACGCTCGGCGAGGCGGGTTCGGTGCGGAGAACTCGATCGCCGGCGGTTACGCGATCGAGGCGGCCGGCCCGGGCGCGACGGCCAGGGCGCGCGCCGCGGCGCGAGCAGCGGAGCGACCGAAGACCGAGTGGACGAGCCGCGTCACGAGCACCGTGCGCGACAATGGCGACCTCACACTCGCGCCAGGGGATCGCATCCGGCACGTCGACTTCGGCGAAGGCAAGGTGACGGCGGTCACGGGCGTCGGGCCGAAGTCGGTCGCCGAGGTGCAGTTCGAGACGGCAGGGCGCAAGCGGCTGCTCATCAAGAT
>DAITPJ010000058.1:0-5368 GCA_036833635.1 Terrimesophilobacter sp. | reverse complement strand
GCGACCGTGCCGATCGAAAAGCTCCCATGACGCTCTCGACCGTGCGGCTCGGCACGGCGGATGGCGCGCTCGCGAATGCCCTCACCGACATTCGCACCGAGCTCGATGTCCCGGCAGGCTTCCCCCCGGAGGTCGAGGCCGAGGCCACGGCGGCCGTCGCCTCCGTCGCCCTTCCTGAACCCTCGCTGCTCGACGTCCCGTTCTTCACGATCGACCCGGCCGACGCGATGGACCTTGACCAGGCGATGCATCTCGAGCGCACCGACACCGGCTACCGGGTGCGATACGCGATCGCCGATGTCGCACGGTTCATCGAGCCAGGCGGCGCGATCGACCGCGAGGCGCGCACCCGAGGGCAGACGCTCTACCCGCCCGACGGCCGCATTCCGCTGCATCCGACGGTCCTGAGCGAGGGGGCGGCGTCACTCCTGCCAGGCGAGGTTCGCGGCGCCTACGTCTGGACGTTCGAGCTCGACCCGGATGCGCGCCTCGTCTCGACCGGCATCGTCCGGGCGCGGGTGCGCAGCAGGCGCCGGTATTCCTACGAGGAGGTGCAGGGTCTCGCGGACGGTGGCGCCCCGCCCGCGGAGCTCGGCCTGCTCAAGGAGTTCGGCCTCGCGCGGATCGCCCTCGAACAGGAGCGTGGCGGCGCGAGCCTCGGACGACCCGACCAGGAGGTGCGCGAGGTCGACGGCCACTACCGGCTCACCCGCCGCCGGCCGCTCGAGGCCGAGGGCTGGAACGCGCAGGTGTCTCTCCTCACCGGGATGGCGGCCGCGCACCTCATGCTCGAGGGCGGCATCGGCATCCTGCGCACGATGCCGCCCCCGGACGCCGAAGCGGTCGCCTGGTTCCGACGCCGGGCCACTGCGCTCGGGACGCCCTGGGAGCCGGGGGTCGGGTACGGCGCTTACCTGCGCACGCTCGACCCCAGCGACCCAGCCCAACTCGCGATCCTGCACGCTGCGGCCTCGCTCTTCCGCGGCGCGGGCTACGAGGCGTTCGACGGCGCGCCGCCGGAGCATCCGGTGCAGTCGGCCGTCGCGGCACCCTACGCCCACGCGACAGCGCCCTTGCGGCGCCTTGTCGACCGCTTCGTGCTCGTCGTATGCGAAGCGCTCGCGAATGGCCGCGACGTTCCCGGCTGGGTGCGCGGGGCTCTTCCGGAATTGCCGGCGTTCATGGCGTCCTCCGACGGGGTGGCCGGTCGGCTCGACCACGCCGTCATGAGCGCGGTGGAGGCGGCGGTGCTGCGCGATCGCGTCGGGGAGACGTTCCCCGCCACCGTCATCGACGCGAAGGACGGGGGAGGGGAGCTGCAGCTCGACGACGTCGCGGTGACGGCCCGCTGCGAGGGACGGGTCGTGCCGGGCGAGCGCGTGATGGCCACCCTCGTGACGGCCGACATCGCCACCGGCACCGTTCTGTTCCGCGTCGACGCCTCACGAGAACGAAGGATCCGTGCTTCTTAAGAGTCGTGCGCGGAGGCTCCCGGGCGGGGGCGCATGCGGGGCGCGGTAGGATTCTCTATGGCAAAACTATCTTGACATCGAACTATCTTGGCATCGAGATATCGGCCATTCCCCCTCACGGCACCCCGCGGATTGGACAAGCAGCGTGGATCTTTTCGAGTATCAGGCAAGGGACCTCTTCGAGTCCTACGGAGTGCCTGTACTGGCCGGCATCATCGCCGACACCCCCGAGGAGGCGAGGGCGGCGGCCGAGAAACTCGGCGGAACCGTCGTCGTCAAGGCCCAGGTCAAGGTCGGCGGGCGTGGCAAGGCGGGCGGCGTCAAGGTCGTGCACAACCCGGATGACGCTGCCGCGGCCGCCGAGCAGATCCTCGGTCTCGACATCAAGGGCCACACGGTCCACAGGGTCATGGTCGCGGCCGGCGCGCGCATCGAGCGGGAGTTCTACTTCTCCGTTCTTCTCGACCGCGCCAATCGCTCCTACCTCTCGCTCTGCAGCGTCGAGGGCGGCATGGAGATCGAGGAACTCGCCGTCGAGCGCCCTGAAGCGCTCGCGAAGGTCGAGGTCGATCCCGCACTCGGTGTGAACGAGACGAAGGCGGCCGAGATCGCGAGGGCAGGCCACTTTCCTGAGGAACTCATCGCGAAGGTCGCCCCGGTCATCGTCAAGCTCTACGACGTCTACAAGGGCGAGGATGCCACCCTCGTCGAGGTCAACCCGCTCGTGCTCACCGCCGAGGGCGACATCGTCGCGCTCGATGGCAAGGTCACACTCGACGAGAACGCCGGATTCCGCCACCCGCACCACGCCGAGCTCGAGGATGCGGCATCCGCCGACCCGCTCGAGGCCAAGGCGAAGGCGTCCGGCCTCAACTATGTGAAGCTCGACGGCTCCGTGGGCGTCATCGGCAACGGCGCCGGACTCGTCATGAGCACCCTTGATGTCGTCGCGTACGCGGGCGAGAAGCACGGCGGCGTCAAGCCGGCCAACTTCCTCGACATCGGAGGCGGCGCCTCGGCCGAGGTCATGGCGGCCGGGCTCGACGTCATCCTGGGCGATCCGCAGGTCAGGAGTGTCTTCGTCAACGTCTTCGGCGGCATCACCGCCTGTGACGCCGTCGCGAACGGCATCGTCGGGGCGCTCAAGACACTCGGCGACAGCGCGAACAAGCCGCTCGTCGTACGCCTCGACGGCAACAACGTCGAGGAGGGGCGGCGCATCCTGAACGAGGCGGCGCATCCGCTCGTCACGCTCGCCGACACCATGGACATCGGTGCCGACACGGCCGCCGAACTGGCTTCGAAGTAAGGAAACAGGAACATGTCGATCTTCCTCACGAAGGACTCGAAGGTCATCGTCCAGGGCATCACGGGCGGCGAGGGCACCAAGCACACTGCCCTCATGCTCAAGGCTGGGACCCAGGTCGTCGGCGGGGTCAACGCCCGCAAGGCCGGCACGACCGTGACCCACGGCGACCTCGAGCTGCCCGTGTTCGGGACCGTCACCGAGGCCATGGAGAAGACGGGGGCGGATGTCTCGATCATCTTCGTCCCCCCGGCTCACGCCAAGGAGGCCATGATCGAGGCGATCGACGCGGCCATCCCGCTGCTCGTCGTCATCACCGAGGGCATTCCCGTGCAGGACTCGGCCGAGGCCTGGGCGCACGCCAAGGCGAAGGGCGGCGCGACACGCATCATCGGCCCGAACTGCCCCGGGATCATCACGCCGGGTGAAGCACTCGTGGGCATCACGCCGGCGAACATCACCGGGAAGGGCCCGATCGGGCTCGTGTCGAAGTCGGGCACACTGACCTACCAGATGATGTACGAGCTGCGGGATCTCGGATTCTCGACCGCGATCGGCATCGGCGGCGACCCGATCATCGGCACGACGCACATCGACGCGCTCGCCGCGTTCGAGGCCGATCCGGAGACGAAGGCGATCGTCATGATCGGCGAGATCGGCGGCGACGCAGAGGAGCGCGCGGCGGAGTTCATCAAGGCGAACGTCACGAAGCCCGTCGTGGGCTACGTCGCTGGATTTACCGCGCCGGAGGGCAAGACCATGGGGCACGCTGGCGCGATCGTCTCAGGCTCGGCGGGTACGGCGCAGGCCAAGAAGGAGGCGCTCGAGGCCGCGGGCGTCAAGGTCGGCAAGACGCCGAGCGAGACCGCAACCCTCATGCGGGAGATCCTCGCCGCGCTCTGACCCGATGTCGGCCGTGAGGGGTCAGTACCTGTCCTCCGCGCGGCCGCTGAAGGACTGGTACTGACCCCTCACGGGATTCAGTTCAGCGAACCCATCAACGTGAAGCTCATGACGATCGGCGAACCTTTGGGGTTCTCGGTCGAAAGAGTGCCCATGAGATCGCCCCTGCTGAGCACCCAGCTCGCCGAGTCCTCCTCGATGATCCCCTCGTTCCCGAGGAAGAACTCCCAGCCATCGGCCTCGAGGGCGTGGGCGAACGTCTGGGCCTCGTCGAGGCTCCCGACATGGAAGTCGACCTGCCAGAGTCCGCCCTCGCCGAGCGGGTTCTTCGCGGTGAACTCGTAGGTGACGCCAGCCGGCCTGAGGACATCCGCCGGCCACGGCCAGGCCGGGTCGACCATCGACTCCTTCGCCGGCCCGGAGTCTCCTGGGTCCACGGCGGCGGGCACGTCGATGTTCGGCGCGGAGGGCCCAGGTGGCGGGGTGCCCGGTGCGCATCCGGTGAGCGCGAGGGAGCCCGCGAGCCCGAGTGTCGCGATGAGGGCGATAAAGCGTTTGTGCAAAGTGCTGATCCTTTCGTCGTCCACGTGCGCGCGCAGGAGCGGAAGCGCAGCGGAGGTCCCTTCCTTGTTTGTGTCATATTGTCAGGTTTTCTCCGTGCGTGGTTGTTTTCACGGGCGCTGGGTGCGCAGTGGTGGGCAGTACGACGCCCAGCGCGAGTGGCGACACGGCGCGGAGCACTCGCGGCGATAGGCTCCGAGCGCAATGAACCGACCGCTCACCGCCCTGTTCGCCGCGCTCGAGGCGCTGCTCGTCGTCGGCATCGGAATCGGGATCCCGCTCGTGCCCCTCACGTTTCTCTGGGCGTTCCAGTACGGGCTCCAGCTCGACTGGACGGTCTTCTGGCGCGCATCGGTCGACGTCTGGATCCTCGGCCACGGCGGCGATGTGCTGCTGACCCTCGATCCGGTGACGGCGATCATCGTGGGCTTCCAGGGGGCTGGCACTCCCTTCGTCGTGTCGATCGCGGCCCTCGGCTTCGCCGTCCTCACGCTCGCACTCGGGCTGAGGGCTGGGAGGCGCATCGCCGAGACGCCCTTCGTGCGGCTCGGGGCGGGCGTCGCCATGCTGACCTTCGCGGCGCTCGCGCTCGGTGCGACCCTGAGCGCGCTCCACCGCTTCGCCCGGCCGTCGATCTGGCAGGGCACCCTCCTCCCGACGCTCGTCTTCGGGCTCGGGCTCGTCATCGGCATCGCCGTCACCCGCCGAAGGCTCGAAGGAATGCCCCCCGACCGGATGCCGGGCACGCGAAGGCCGGCGGCCGCGGGTATGCGCATTGGTAGCATCCGGAACTGGTGGGACCGGCAGCCTTCCCTGCAGCGCACCGTGCTCGTGCAGGGGCTGCGCGGCGGCGCCGCGGCGGCGACAGCCATCGTCAGCGTCGCCTCGATCATGCTCGCGGTCATGATCGTCGTGCACTACGGGCAGGTCATCGCTCTCTATGAGGGAGTGCATGCAGGCGTCCTCGGTGGCGTCGCGCTCACGCTCGGGCAGCTCGCCTTCCTTCCGAACCTCGTCGTATGGACGGCAGCCTGGCTCATCGGGCCGGGTTTCGCGATCGGCGCAGGTTCTGCCGTCGGCCCACTCGGTACGAGCCTCGGCCCGTTGCCCGCCGTGCCCATCCTGG
>DAITPJ010000057.1:0-13686 GCA_036833635.1 Terrimesophilobacter sp. | reverse complement strand
TGCGCTCCAGGGCCCAGGCTGTCAGCTCGTGGCGCGACGAGAGCTGCAGTTTGCGCAGCACCGCGGATACGTGCGTCTCGACCGTCTTGATGGAGATGAACAGCTCGCTCGCGACCTCCTTGTAGGCGTAGCCACGGGCGATGAGCCGCATGACCTCGCGCTCGCGCGCCGACAGCCGATCGAGCTCGTCATCTGTGACCGCCTGCTCCCCCGCGACGGCCCCGAAGGCGTCCAGGACGAAGCCCGCGAGGCGCGGCGAGAAGACGGCGTCCCCGCCCGCCACCGACGCGACCGCCGCGCTCACCTCGGCGCCGGAGCTGCCCTTGGTGATGTAGCCGCGAGCGCCCGCGCGGATGACGCCCACGACATCCTCGGCAGAGTCGGAGACGCTGAGCGCCAGGAACCGCACGCGGTCCAGCAGCGCTCCACTGCGCTTGATGACCTCGGCGCCTCCGCCGCCGGCACCGCCCGGCAGGTGAACGTCGAGCAGCACGACCTCCGGTTCGAGCTCCGCGATCTGGGCGACGGCGTCCTCGACATCCGCCGCTTCCCCGACGACATCGATGGTGTCGCCGAGGTCAGCCCGCAAGCCGGAGCGGAAGATCGAGTGGTCGTCGACGATGAGCACGCGCGTCATGAGTTGCCTCCTGTCTGAGGCGTGTCGAGGTGCAGACGCACCTCGGTTCCGCCGCCCGACCCCGGCCCGACGGTCGCGCTGCCGCCTGCGCGCGACATCCGCCCGATGATCGATTCCCGGATGCCGAGACGGTCGGCAGGGAGCGTCGCGAGATCGAGTCCAGGCCCGCGGTCGCGGATGAACACGTCGATGGCCTCAGGCGAGGTCTCGAGGTACACGGAGACCTCGCCTCCCGCATGACGGGCCGCGTTGAGCATGGCCTCGCGCGCGGCCGCGACGAGCGCCGTGTACGCGGCAGCGGGCTCGCCCGTCGCGACGACCTCGAGGCGTGCAGGGTAGTCGAGCTCGATCGCGGCCGCGACCCTACGCAACTCGGTCGCGAGGTCCTCCCCGACCGGCCCGGCGCCCGCGAAGAGCCAATCGCGCAGTTCGCGCTCCTGGGCACGCGCCAGCCTGGCGACCTCACTTGAGGCCCCCGCCCGGTTCTGGATGAGGGCGAGCGTCTGCAGCACAGAGTCGTGCAGGTGGGCCGCGATCTCCGCGCGCTGCTCCTCCCGCACGCGACCGGCACGCTCGGCGAGGAGATCGGTCCAGAGCCGGACGATTCCGGGCAGGGCAGCGACCGCCGCCCCGACGACGATCATGAAGACAGCGATGACGGCCGTGACGGCATCCGGTCGGGCGCCGCGCGAGAGGAGGAGCAGCACTCCGGTCAGGGCGAGGAGGGCTGCGCCGAGCGAGCGCACGAGGATGCGGTAGCGCGGGCTTCGCTGCTCATCTCGGCGGTCGAAGGCCAGGCTCCACGCGACAGCACCGCCGCCGAGGATGACCGTGAACGCCACGGCCGTGTAAGGGCTCGCGGCAGCATTCGCGAGCGAGACGGCGGCGATGGCCGCGATCGCCCCGAGCCCGAGCAGGAGCGCTCCGACGGGAACACTGCGGCTGACGGTGTCCTCCGTGTCGGCCGCCTGCTCGACGGGCACGAACGCCCACAACCAGAGGTACAGCAGGATGCCGGCCCCGCCCAGAAGCGCAAGCCCGGCGAAGACGAGCCGCACGATATTCTCGCGCCAGCCGAGATGCGCCGCCAGGCCGGCGCAGACGCCCGCGACCGCCATCCGGCGAGGCCGGGTGAGGGGAGGCGCGGTCGTTGTGGTCACGATTGAATCCAACCAGAGCCTGACCCTCATGAGGCGGGCGGGAACGGGAAATCAGGGTTCGATCAGGGTAGACCCTCATGGCGGGCGCCGGCCCCGGTTCGAGACCATGGAGGCATGCCAACCAAGACCAACACCCCATCACCCACCCCGCCTGCCCCGTCGGCATCCGGCAACTTCTTCGACTGGATGCGCGGGCTCGGCGTCACGCGCGAGCCCGGCTGGATCGGCGGCGTCTGCGCAGGCGTCGCCGCACGACTCGGGATCGATCCGATCATCGTTCGCGGCATCGCTGTCGTCGTCGCCGTTCTCGGCGGGCCGGCACTGCTCCTCTACGCTGCGGCCTGGCTCCTGCTTCCGGATGCGGAGAACCGCATCCACCTCGAGCGGGTGTTCCGGGGCGAGTTCTACGGCGCGATCGCCGGAATCGGGGTGCTCGTGCTCCTCGCTCTCCTGCCGCTCTCGCAGGGCTTCTGGTTCGCCGGCCCCTGGTTCTGGGATGGCCCGTATTGGGGCGCCTCAGTCTTCCGGGTGCTGTGGACCGTCGCCATCATCGGGAGTGCGACCTGGCTCGTCATCTGGCTCGCCATGCGCGCGAACCAGCGCCCTTCCGCCCGGCCGACCGGCACGGCCTTCAGCGGCGGCACGGACGCAGGCATGGGCAGCGACGCGAGCGCGGCTGCCTACTCGGCCGCCACGACGGACGCAACGGCGATCCCCGAACCGGCCGCCCCACCGGCACCGCCCTCCGACCCCGACGGCCTCGCTGCCTGGAAGGAGCAGCAGGCTGCCTGGCGACAGGAGCACGCGGCCTGGCGCGCCCAGCAGGCGGCGTCGTCGCGGGCAGCAGCCCTCGAGCAGCGCCGCATCCGGAACGAGCAGCATGCCGCACAGCGCCTCGAGTGGGAGGAGAAGCACCTGAGGACGCGCTCCAACCCCCTCTACTCTGCGGTCGCGATCGGCATCGCGCTCATCGCGGGAGCCGCGACGGCTCTCGTCGTTGGTGCCGGCGCGTGGACGTCGACAGCGACCATCACGGGACTTGCCGTCGCCCTCGGGGTGCTCGGTCTCGCGATCGTCATCAACGGGTTCGCGGGCCGCCGCAGCGGGGGATCGAGCGGCCTCGCCGTGCTTGTCGCGATCGCGCTCATCTTCACGTCGATGTTCGGATGGATCGGTGGTCCGGTCCTGGTCGACCGCAACACCGCATGGTCCCCCACATACTCGGAAGGCGACACCCAGCGTCGCACGATCATCAGCGGCGACGCGGAGCTCGACCTCAGGGATTACTTCGATGGAACGTCGTCCCGCTCGGGCCACGACAACGGTCGCATCTACCTGACGGTCGTGGCCGGCGATGCCGAGGTCATCGTGCCCGCCGACGAGTTCAGCGAGGTGCGGGCGCGCGCCGTCGCCGGGAGCGTGACCTTCGACACCGATCCGCAGCGCACCCGCAGCGGATCCGTCGTGCGGCTCAACGAGTCGTTCGAACCCCTCGACGGCAGCACTCCGGATCGCGACGTCTACGTCGAGATCTGGGTCATCAGCGGCGACCTCACGGTCCGCCAGGCAGCGGAATAGGAGAAGTCATGTCCAACCTCACCAACGAAGACCGGTCACCACGGACCGTTCGGGTCACCACGGTCGTCTGGGGATTCATCCTCATGGCCGTCGCCGCCTGGTTCTTCACCTTCGCCCAGGTCGACCTGAGCGGGGTGGCGCCTGGTGTTCTCCTGGCCTGGGTCGTGCTCGGCATCGGCGCCCTCGCCGTCGTCGGCGGTCTCGTCGGGGCCCTGTTCCGTCGGCGCTGAGCGCCCATTCCCGGATGCCCGCCTCCGCCCGATTGCCTGGGCCGAGGCGGGCATCTCGCGTGTCGAATACCTCGGGCAGACTCGACCCACGATGATGGTGCAATGCCGGATTCGATGAGCGTCGTGAGCGTTCGCGATCTTCGCAAGACCTATGGGAGCGTCACGGGCCTCGACGGCGTGAGCTTCGACATCCGGCGCGGTGAGACCTTCGCCCTGCTCGGGCCGAACGGCGCGGGCAAGTCGACGACGATCGAGATCCTCGAGGGCTACCGCGACCGCACGAGCGGCGAGGCGCGCGTGCTCGGCATCGACCCCCAGCGCGGCGGCATCGACTGGAAGGCGCGGCTCGGAATCGTGCTCCAGAACGCGGGCGAGAGCGGCAACGTCACGGTGCTCGAGCAACTAACCCACTTCGCCGGTTACTACCGCAACCCGCGCCCCGTCGGTGAGGTCATCGACGCCGTCGGGCTCACGAGCAAGGCGAAGACTCGCATCGGCCAGCTCTCCGGCGGCCAGCGCCGACGCGTGGATGTCGCCCTCGGCATCATCGGCCGGCCGGAACTGCTCTTCCTCGATGAGCCGACGACGGGTTTCGACCCCGAGGCGCGGCGCCAGTTCTGGACGCTCATCGACGGGCTCAAGGCCGACGGCACGAGCATCCTGCTCACGACCCACTATCTCGACGAGGCCGCGCACCTGGCCGACAGGGCAGCCGTCATCAACGGCGGCGTGATCGTCGACATCGGCCGCGTCGACGAGCTCGGCGGAGCGGATGCGCGCATCCCGGTCGTTCGCTGGCGTGAGCGCGGCGCGTATCGCCAGCAGCGCACGACCGAGCCTGCCGCACTCGTTGCTCGGCTCTACGCCGCGCGCGGGGGCGAGCCGGAGGGGCTCGAGGTCATCCGGCCGAGCCTCGAGGACATCTACCTGGAGCTCGTGGGGGCCGACCGCGCCGGCGCACGCGACGGCGAACCGGGTCCATCACTTCCGAACCCGGAGGCGGGCGCATGATGACCGACCTCGCCGAGAGCCCCAGAGTCCACTCGATCGGGCGCAGCGTCCGCCTCGGCCTCTCGCGGGTCGGCTACGAGCTCAAGGTCTACTCCCGTCAGGGCGACTCGGTGTTCTTCACCTTCCTGTTCCCGATCCTCATGCTCTCGATCTTCGCCGTCGCGTTCAGCAACGCGGGCAACATCGGTGCGGCGCCTGACGGCACGGGGGGCATCACCTGGGCGGCGTTCTACCTCCCCGGCATGGTCGCCGCGGGCATGCTCCTGAGCGGCGTCCAGAACCTCGGCGTCGACATCGCGGGCGAGAAGGGCGACGGAACGCTCAAACGGCTCGGCGGCTCGCCGCTTCCGGTCATCTCCTATTTCATCGGCAAGATCGGCATGGTCATGGTGAGCGCGGTTCTGCAGGCCGCCCTCCTCCTGCTCGTCGCGCGCCTCGGCTTCGGAGTCGAGCTGCCGGCCGACCCGGAGAAGTGGCTGCTGTTCGCCTGGGTGTTCCTGCTCGGGGTCATCACGAGCTGCGTGCTCGGGATCGCGCTTTCCGCCCTGCCTCGCAGTGGCAAGAGCGCAACTGCGGTAGTCATCCCCATCGTGCTGCTGCTGCAGTTCATCTCGGGTGTCTACCTGCAGTTCAGCATGCTGCCGGAGTGGCTGCAGAACGTCGCGGCCGTCTTCCCCCTCAAGTGGATGGCGCAGGGCATGCGGGCCGTCTTCCTGCCCGAGTCCTTCGCGGCTCTCGAGCAGACCGGCGACTGGAACCTGCCCTGGGTCGCGATCATCATGGGTATCTGGTTCGTCGTGGGCCTGCTGCTGTGCCGGATGACGTTCCGCTGGATCCGCAAGGACAGTTAGGCGGCATCCGCGGCACCCGCGCTGCGGGGTCAGAGACTCAGGCCGACGAGCCGCGGCTCCGGCTGCAGCCGCACACCGAACTCGTTCAACACGCGAAGGTGGACGTAGCGGGCGAGCTCGATGACGTCGTCGGCGCTCGCCCCTCCCCTGTTCACGAGGGCGAGCGTGTGCTTCGAGCTGATCGCCGCCCGGGATCCGGGAAGTGAGAAACCGCGACGGATGCCGGCTCGCTCGATGAGCCACGCCGCGCTGAGCTTGACGGGGGACTCTGGAGCGTCGGGGTCGAGGATCCACTGCGGGGCACCCTCCGGGAGCCTGCGCGCGAAGTTCTCGCCCACGATCGGGTTGGTGAAGAAGGAGCCGGCACTCACCGAGTCGGGGTCGGCCGGGTCGAGCACCATGCCCTTGGATGCGCGCAGGCGCAGCACGGCCGCGCGGGCGTCGGCGAGTGGGGCGCGCTCGCCGAGCGCAACTCCGAGCGCGGCGGCGAGCTGGTCGTAGGCGACAGGGGCGCTCAGGGTGTTCGCCTCCAGGCGCAGGTCGAGCGAGAGCACGATGCCGCGGCGGCCGGCCCGCGCGGGCGAATCCTTGAAGGCTGACGTGCGGTAGCCCAGTTCGAGCTCTGATGCTGCGAGCCGTTGACGCTCGCCCGTCTCGGCGTCGAGGAACTCGATCGCGTCGAGCACGTCGGAGAGCTCCTGGCCGTAGGCGCCGATGTTCTGGATGGGGGCCGCGCCGGCCGAGCCGGGGATGCCGGAGAGCGCCTCGATGCCGGAGAGGCCGTTCTCGACGGCGTGGGCGACGACGACGTCCCACGGTTCGCCGGCCGCTACCCGGAGGATTGTGGGTTCCTCCAGCCGCTCGATCCCCCGCGTCAGCACCCTGATAACCGTGCCGTCGAACCCGTCATCCGCGACGACGAGGTTCGAGCCGCCACCAAGTGCGAGCCAGGGTTCGCCGCTCGCCCAAACTTCGCGGGCCGCGGTAACGAGCTCCTCAGTCGTCACGGGCGAGAGCAGCTCGCGCGCCTCGCCGCCCACGCGCAGGGTCGTGAGGTCGGCGAGCCTCACACCGTCTCCCGCGTCATGCCCGCTCCGCACCGATCCGCAGCTGTGCCTTGCCGAGCACGGTCTCGTCCGCGAAGGTCACCGTGAGGTCGATGCGTGCGCCCGCCTCGTCGACGGCGCCGACCTTGGCGACCACGCGCACGCTGGCGCCATCCGCGGCGTCGACGAGCACGGGACGCGTGAACCGCACCTGGTAGTCGATGACGAGACCGGGGTCGCCGATCCAGTCGATCACGGGCTGCGCGGCGATGCCCATCGTGAGCATGCCGTGCGCGAGCACGCCGGGGAGGCCGACGCTCGTCGCGACGTCGTCACGGTAGTGGATGGGGTTGAAGTCGCCGCTCGCCCCCGCGTACCGCACGAGGGAGTCGCGTGTGAGGTGGAACTCGCGCTCGGTGACGACCTCGCCGACGGTGAGGTTGGCGAAGTCCAGTGTTGCGGTCAGTTCGCGAGTCGTACGTCCGCGAGGGGTCAGTAACTGCTCCTCGCGGGCGCCGGGAGCAGCAACTACTGACCCTTCGCGGATGTCGTCGGTCATGACTCGTCACCCCGCACGACGAGGGTGGATGTCGCGGTCACGACGTGCGCGCCGGCCGCGTCGACAATTGCCGACTCCGAGGTCACCATGCTGTGGCCGCCGAGCGACTTGACGCTCGTCACCGTGAGCGTCGCGGTGAGCTCGTCGCCCGCGACGATGGGCCGCGTGTAGCTGAACCGCTGGTCGCCGTGCACGACGCGCGTGAAGTCGATGCCGGCATCCGGCTCGGCGAGCAGCTGGGCGAGCGTGCGCTCCTGCACGACGATCGGGAACGTGGGCGGGGCGACGACGTCGGGGTAGCCGGCGGCGCGAGCGGCATCCGGATCGTGGTTGACCGGGTTCTCGGAGAACACCGCGCGGGCGAACTCGCGAACCTTCTCGCGCCCCACGAGGTACGGCGCTGCCGGCGGGAAGACGCGGCCGGCAATGTCAGGATTCACTCCCATCCGCCCATCCTATCGAGGAGGGGAATGACGAAGCCCCGGTCACCGTCATGGTGTCCGGGGCTTCTAGAACCCTGTGGTGCGGCTGCCTACTGGCAGCTGTCGCACTGCAGAAGATCCATCGGGTCGACGGGAACTGCGTAGCCGCCGACGGTGTCGGTGTCGTTCTCCATAGTGACCTCCTTAAGTCTTCTCGAAACGGATATCCCCCAAGAACCGGATATCCAGCCCCTGCGTGGTCTCCTACTATATAACGGGAATCACACGGATGTCATTCCCCAATATGTAGTGGTTTCGGCGTGTCGCGCTGTTCATCCCAGATTAGGCGAAGCCACCGACATTGGAGCCCTTTCTTTGCGCCTCGCGCCGATGATGCTGAGGGCTACTCTGGGAATGTGCCGCCGTCGTGCGGCAGACTCGACCTCCACGTTAGGACCCCTCATGACCGAGCAATGGCTGCCGACCCTCATCACCGCTACTCCGGAGGAGGGCTTCCAGCTTGCCATCACGCTGTCGCGACGCGGGGTCAAGTTCACGCAGCCGGATATGGCGGTACTGAAGGAGTTGCGTCCCGCGTACTCCACCAACGCCGACAGTTTGACCGCGGCCTCCCACGTCGTCGCCATCAACTTCCAGACGGTCTCCGCGGCCAACAACTACTGGCGCTGAGCAGCCGGTCAGCCCGGCGACGCGATGGCGCACTCACTGAGTCGCGTCACAGCGGCAGGACCGCCTCGGACCAGTGGTCCGGATTGCCGAAACGGTGCGCCGTGATGGCGATCGCCTGCTCGCGCAGGAACGGCAGGAGTTCGAGTCGGCCTGCCTCGGTCACGGCGTCGGAGTAGATGGCGATATCCGGGCTGCCCTCGAGCGCGCCGGCCATTTCTGCGTGGCCACCGCCCACGAGCCGCACACGGGAGGTGGCGAGCTTTCCGGCGCCGGCCCGCGCGAGCCACTCTTCGTCGGTCTCGACGGTCATGGAGGCCCCGGTCGCCTCGATCGCGCGCGCCAGCTCCGTAGGCAGCGGCTCCGCCACGCTCACCGCGACGTTCCTGCCGGTCGCAGCGTCGGCCGCGGCAGAGCCATCCGGAAGCAGCCCGCCGGCGCGAACCCCAGCCGCGACGACGCGCGCAAGCTCGTCCAGTGAGCCCCCCGCGTTCTGCCGCACCGTCACCGGGAGCGACAGGTAGCGGAACACGTCGCGCTCGACGCCGAGAGCGGAGACGTCCTTGGCGACACCGAACTCGCGGTCCCACTCCGCCTGGTCGCTGCGCGCGGCGCGCTCGACGAAGTCCGAGCCGGCAGCCGCGACGATGGCGGCCACGGCATCCGAGACCGGCGCGCCGACCTCAGCCTTCGCAGTCGACCATGATCCGAGGTGCACGAGATAGTTCGGCCCGCCGGCCTTGGTGCTCGCGCCGACGACGGAGCGCTTCCAGCCGCCGAACGGCTGGCGCCGAACGATCGCGCCGGTGATCCCGCGGTTGACGTAGAGGTTGCCCGCCTCGACCGTGGCGAGCCAGGTCGCGAGCTCGTCGGGGTCGAGGGAATGCAGCCCGGCGGTAAGACCGTAGTCGACCTGGTTCTGGAGGCGGACGGCCTCCTCGAGAGTCGCCGCGCGCATGATGCCGAGCACCGGTCCGAAGAACTCGGTGAGGTGGAAGTCACTTCCGGCGGCGACGCCGGTGCGGATGCCGGGCGACCACAGCCGCCCGCTCTCGTCGAGCGGCTCCGGCTTGAGCAGCCAGCGCTCCCCCGGCTCAAGCTCGGTCAGCCCCCGCTTGAGCTTGCCGTTCGCGGCCTCGATGATCGGACCCATCTGGCTCGTCGGGTCGCTCGGGTAGCCGACGCGCAGGGTCGTCGCGGCGTCCACGAGCTGCTTCTCGAATCGCTCGGAGCGGGCGACAGACCCGACGAGGATGACGAGGCTCGCCGCAGAGCACTTCTGGCCCGCGTGGCCGAAGGCGCTCTTGACGACGTCGGAGACCGCGAGGTCGAGGTCGGCTGAGGGCGTGACGACGATCGCGTTCTTGCCGCTCGTCTCCGCGAGCAGTTTGAGCTCTGGCCTCCACGAGCGAAACAGCTCCGCGGTCTCGTAGCCGCCGGTGAGGATGACGCGGCCCACATCGGGGCGCGAGATCAGCTTCTCGCCGAGATCGCGATCCTTGAGGTCGACGAGCGTGAGCACGTCGCGCGGCACTCCGGCGCGCCAGAGCGCGTCGATCATGACTGCGCCGGAGCGCTGCGCCTGCCTTGCCGGCTTGACGATGACGGATGCGCCGGAGGCGAGCGCGGCGAGGGTCGAGCCGGCGGGGATGGCCACAGGGAAGTTCCACGGCGGGGTGACGACGATGAGCCGGGACGGCGTGTACTTCGCGCCGTCGACGTGGTCGAGCTCCTCGGCGAGCTGCGCGTAGTAGCGCGCGAAGTCGATGGCCTCGCTCACCTCGACGTCGCCCTCGGAGATCGTCTTGCCTGCCTCGCTGGCCATGACCTCGATGAGGCTGCCGCGCGTCTCCGCGAGCACGTCGGCGGCCTTGCGAAGGATCGCAGCACGCCCCTTGCCGCCGAGGTCTGCCCAGCCCGCGGATGCGCCCATGGCGCGCGTGACGACAGCATCGAGCTGCTTCTCGTTCTCGAGGGCGGCCGCTGCGATGATGTCGACCCCGAGTGCGCTCTTCTCGACCTTGCCGAGCACCTCCGCGCCCCAGGCGCGGTTCGCCGGAAGGGCCGGGTCGGTGTCGGGCGTGTTGGCGAAGTCCGTACTGAACGAGGCAGGGGCGTCGAGGCGCGACTGCTGCCGGTTCGGCAACGGCACCTCCGTGTCGACGTCGGCGAGAGAGGCGAGGAAGCGGTCGCGTTCGCGATCCCACAGCTCCTTGTTCTCGACGAGCTCGAACACGGCGGACATGAAGTTCTCTTGGCTCGCGTTCTCCTCGAGGCGCCGGATGAGGTAGCCGATCGCGACGTCGAACTCCTGCGGGAGAACAACGGGCGTGTAGAGCAGGAGGCCGCCGACGTCCTGGCGCACGGCATCAGCCTGGCCCTCTGCCATGCCGAGGAGCATCTCGAACTCGACGTGGTCGGAGACGCCGCGCGCCTCGGCGAGCAAGTGAGCGAACGCGATGTCGAAGAGGTTGTGGCCCGCGACGCCGATGCGCACGGCCGAGGCGTGCTGGGGGTCGAGCGCCCAGTTCAGCACGCGCTTGTAGTTGGCGTCCGTCGCCTGCTTGCTGTGCCAGGTCGCCGCCTCCCAGCCGTGCATCGTGGCCTCGACGGTCTCCATCGCGAGGTTCGCGCCCTTCACAAGACGGATCTTGACGGGCGCACCTCCGCGGGCGACCCGCGCGGTCGACCACGCGACGATCCGCTGGTAGGCGGCCAGGGCATCCGGGAGGTAGGCCTGCAGCACGATGCCGGCCTCGAGTTCGAGCAGCTGCGGCTGGTCGAGGATGCTCTCGAAGACCGCGATCGTGAGGTCGAGGTCGCGGTACTCCTCCATGTCCATGTTGATGAACTTGGGAGTCGGGCTCGCCGCGGCGAGCTCATAGAGCGGGGTGAGGCGCTTGGTCACGCGCGCGACCGTCTCGTCGAAGGCCCACATGTTGAGCTGGCTCTCGATCGAGGAGACCTTGATGGAGACGTAGTCGACGTCGGGTCGCTCGAGGAGCCGCTTGGTGCCCTCGAGCCGGCGCTCGGCCTCGGCTTTGCCGAGAACGATCTCGCCGAGCAGGTTGATGTTGAGCCGGATGCCGGGCTTCTTCAGGCGCGCGATGGCCGGTCCGAGCTTGCCCGGCCTCGCATCGACGATGAGGTGGGCGACCATCTGGCGCAGCACGGCGCGGGCGATCGGTACCACAGGCCAGGGCAGGAGCGGCGCGATGAGCCCGCCGAGGTGGATCGCGAACCGCATGTACCAGGGAAGGAAGGAGGGGGTGCGCCTGGCGAGGTCGGCGAGGTTGCGGGCAGCGACGCGGAGATCCTCCGGACGGATGACGCGGTCGACGAATCCGATAGTGAAGTCGAGGCCGTTCTGGTCCTTGAGCACCTGGGCGAGGAGGGCGGCGGAGCCGCTCGATCCGGCCTTGGCGCCGCGCTGCGCCCAGGTGCGTGCGAGCTCGACGGCGTCGTCGGCGATCGTCGCGGGGAGGGCAGGGGTGGTCGCGGAAGTCTTCGGCATGACGACAGGATAACCCTAAAATCTTGCCAAGTGGCAAGTTTATTCTCCGGGGTCGTCCAACTCGCTCAACGGCACCGAGATGAGCGCGCTGACCAGCAGTTTCAGGCTGTCCGCGACGTGCACGTCGTCGCGGTCGTAGAGCCATTGCAGCTGGAGGCCGTCCATCATTCCGAGGATGGCGCGGGCTGCCGTCTCGGGCGTCCAGCCTTCGCGCAGAACACCGCGCTCGGCGGCGCGCTGCAGGTATCTGGCGTTGGAGGCGATGATGCTCTCGTAGAACTCGGCGTAGTAGGCGTGCGCCGGATGCTCCGCGTTGGTCGCCTCGGCCGAGGCCATGTTGTAGAGCTCGATGACGCCGGGCATCCCGACGTTGTCCTCGGCGAGTGCGATGAGCTCGCCGATCGACATCCCGCCCTCGTCGTCGAAGTGCCGACGAAGCCGCTCGTCGCGTCGGCGGAGCACGGCCATCAGCAGTTCGTTCTTCGTCGGGAAGTAATGCATGAGCGACTGGTGGCTCACGCCGACCCGGCCGGCGATCTCTCGCAGCGACGCCCCGTGGAGCCCGACCTCGCCGAACACTTCGAGCGCGGCATCCAGGATCGCTTCGCGCTTGGCGAGCCCCTTCTGGGTGCGGCCGGTGGTCGGCTCGGTCATGCGGTGCCTCCCTGACGACTCCCCAGCCTATTCGCCCGGGCGCCCGGGGCCGAAGGTCAGGGCCGGCCGGTGAAGTCGTCCATCGAACTGTAGATCTTGAAGAGTCGGCCGCCCACAACGTCCCAGGCGCGCGTCGGCAGAAGACCCTTGAGCGCGCGGCCGAGACCGACCGACCAGGGCTTCATGAGGAGAGGCCGACCGGCGAGCATGGCCTTCCAGGCCGCAGCCGTCGCCTTCTCCGGGGTCATGATCGGCGTCAGGGCGGGCCCGCGCGCACCCGCGAACATGCCGGTGCTGATGTAGCTCGGCGTGAACGTGGTCACTTTCACGTGGGTGTGGCCGGCCTTCACGAGTTCGAGTCGCAGCGAGTCGCTCCAGCCGATCATCGCCCACTTGGAGGCCGCGTAGACGCTCATGCGCGGGTTCGCGACAGTGCCGGCCGCCGACGCGATGTTGAGAATTCGGCTCTCCTCCGGCCGTGCGATCATCCCCGGCAGGAATGCGTGGCTGAGGTACATCGCGGCCAGCGTGTTGACCTGCATCGTCAACTCGATGTCCCTCGCAGGGTCGTGTTCCCAGAACATGCTCGACCGGATGATCCCGGCGTTGTTGATGAGGATGTGCGGGCCCCCGACGTCCTTGCGGATGCGCGCGACGACCGAGGCGATGTCGTCACGCGAGGAGAGATCGACGACGTACGGGTGCACGGCTGTCCCGCTCGAGCCGCTGGTGAGTTCGGCTGCTGCCGCCGCCAGAGCATCCCCGTTCACGTCCAGCAGAACGACGGATGCCGCACCCTCGGCGATGGCACGCTCGGCATACAGTTTGCCCATGCCCATCGCGGCCCCCGTGACTAGCACGATCATGCCGCCGACGGTTCTCATGTAGCTGGGGCGGGATTCGAACCCGCGACCTCACGATTATGAGTCGTGCGCTCTCACCAACTGAGCTACCCAGCCGCGTCATCCGGAGACCGGATGACCGAGCCCCCTGTGGGAATCGAACCCACTACCTCTTCCTTACCAAGGAAGTGCTCTACCGATGAGCTAAGGGGGCGCGCGAAATCCACGACACGCGTGGCATCGGCACCGTAAGAGACTAGCATCCGGTGGCAGGCTGGTTTCGACGTGTTCCACCCGGTCGACCGAGGAAAGGACCACCATGTTCGTGCACCTGTCGATCCACCACCCGAAGCCGGGTGCCGAACCCGCCCTCATCGAATCGATGCACCGTTTCGGCGACGCGCTCAAAGGTGCCGCCGGGCTCATCAGCGTGCACACGCTCCAGGACGAGGATGCCGGCGTGCTCGCCGGTCTCGCCATCTGGTCCTCGCAGGA
>DAITPJ010000056.1:0-14102 GCA_036833635.1 Terrimesophilobacter sp. | reverse complement strand
ACCGCCGCTGAGACCCCCTCTTCTCCGGTCGAGCCTGTCGAGACCGCCGCTGAGACCCCCTCTTCTCCGGTCGAGCCTGTCGAGACCGCCGCTGAGAAGCCGGCTGAGAAGCCGGCCGAGAAGCCCGCTGCGAAGAAGGCGGCCGAGAAGCCGGCCGCCGAGAAGGCAGCCGACACGGAGCCCGCGGCCGAGAAGAAGCCCGCGGCGAAGAAGCCCGCTGCGAAGAAGCCGACCGCGAAGGCCGACGCCGCCGGCGAGTCCAAGTAACGTCGAACAAAGGGAATCACAGGAATGGCAAACTTCACTGCCGCAGACGTCAAGGCGCTCCGTGACCGCCTCGGCACCGGAATGATGGACAGCAAGAACGCTCTCGTTGAGGCGGATGGCGACCTCGAGAAGGCCGTCGAGATCCTCCGACTCAAGGGCGCCAAGAACAACGCGAAGCGCGCCGATCGCTCCACGAGCGAGGGCCTCGTCGCCGCCGTCGAAGACAGCGGCACCGCGACGATGATCGAGCTCGCCTGCGAGACCGACTTCGTCGCCAAGAGCGACAAGTTCGTGAATCTCGCCGAGGCGGTGCTCACGGCTGCTGCCGCCGCGCGCGCCGGCTCCGTCGAGGAGGCGCTCGCCGCCCAGGCGGGTGACAAGACCGTCGCCACACTCATTGAGGGCGAGTCGGCGGTACTCGGTGAGAAGGTCGAACTGCGCCGCGTAGTCTCCGTCGACGCCGATGCGTTCTCGATCTACCTGCACCGCACGAGCAAGGACCTCCCGCCCCAGGTCGGCGTCATCGTCGGCTACACGGGCAGCGACGCCGACACCGCGCGCAGCGTGGCCCAGCACATCGCCTTCGCCGACCCGCAGTACCTCACGCGCGACGAGGTCCCGGCCGAGACGGTCGAGAAGGAGCGCGAGATCGTGACCGAGATCTCCCGCAACGAGGGCAAGCCGGAGGCAGCGCTCCCGAAGATCGTCGAGGGTCGTATCGGGGCGTTCTTCAAGCAGGTCGCCCTGCTCGACCAGGACTACGCCAAGGACAACAAGCTCACGATCGGCCAGGTGCTGAAGGATGCCGGACTCACCGTGACCGGGTTCGCGCGGTTCAAGGTCGGGGCCTAAGGATATTTGTCGATGGGGTTCCGGATGTCCGCATCCGGAACCCCATTTCTCTGCATTGAGCGAATAATCTGGACTGGACCGACGGAGGAGAAACCATGACCGAGAAGCGCAAGAGGCGGGTTCTCCTGAAACTCTCCGGAGAGTCGTTCGGCGGGGGCTCCCTCGGTGTCAATCCGGATGTCGTGAGCGCCCTCGCGAAGGAGATCGCTGCGGCGGCATCCAATGTCGAGATCGCGATCGTCGTCGGTGGTGGCAACTTCTTCCGCGGTGCGGAGCTCTCGCAGCGCGGCATGGACCGCGGGCGCGCAGACTACATGGGCATGCTCGGCACCGTCATGAACGCGCTCGCCCTGCAGGACTTCCTCGAACAGGCCGGGGCTGCGACGCGCGTGCAGTCCGCGATCTCGATGACACAGGTCGCCGAGCCGTACATCCCGCGCCGCGCTGAGCGCCACCTCGAGAAGGGCCGCGTCGTGATCTTCGGCGCCGGTGCTGGACTCCCGTACTTCTCGACCGACACTGTTGCAGCGCAGCGCGCGCTCGAGATCGGGGCGGATGTCGTGCTCGTCGCCAAGAACGGCGTCGACGGCGTCTACGACGGCGATCCGCGCAAGAATGCGAAGGCGGCCAAGCTCGACAAGGTCACCTACCAGGAGGCGCTCGTCCAGGGTCTCAAGGTCGTCGACTCAACGGCATTCAGCCTGTGCATGGACAACGGGATGCCGATGGTCGTGTTCGGGATGCTCCCGGACGGCAACATCACGAAGGCGATCAACGGAAAACCCATCGGCACTCTCGTCAGCAACTGACGGGAAATGTCGCTTCTCGTCCTCGGGCTCGTCGGGCTCGCCGCTGTCGCCCACGCCACCTGGAATGTCGCGATCAAACGCGCGGGTGCGAGTGGGCCAGGTTTTCTCTGGCTCTGCTTCTTCCTGAGCGCCGTCATCTTCCTTCCCTTCGGCGTGTGGTCGCTCGTCGCGTCCGGCGTCGACCTCGTCCACTGGCTCGGTTTCGCGATCGTGAGCGGCGCTCTCCAGATCGTCTACCTCTTCCTCCTCCAGCGGGGGTACCGCAAGGGCGACGTCTCCGTCGTCTATCCGCTCGCGCGCGGGACGGGGCCGCTCCTCGCGGTCGTATTCGCCATGATCCTGTTCGCGGAGCGGCCGGGCCCTGTCGCCCTCGCCGGCGCCACTCTCGTGATCGCGGGGGTCGTCGTGACCGGCCTCTCCGCCGATCGGGCGCGCGCCGCCGACAATCGTGCGGGCGTTCTCTACGGACTGGCGATCGGGGTGCTCATCGCGATCTACACCCTCTGGGACGGCGGCGCCGTCACCGCCGGGGGGATGCCACCGGTCGGCTTGTACTGGGGGAGCGTGGTGTTCCAGTTCCTGTTGCTCGCCCCGCTGGGACTGCACTCCCGCCGCGGCCTCGTCGCCACCGCCAGGAGGCACTGGATCGCGATCGTCACCTTCGCCGTCCTCTCCCCGCTCGCCTACATCCTCGTCCTCATCGCGTTCCAGCTGGCCCCCGTCTCGATCGTCGCGCCTGCGCGGGAAGTGAGCGTCGTTCTCGTGAGTCTTGCTGGCTGGTTGTTCTTCCGGGAACCGGACCCGGTACGCCGTCTCATCGGGGCAGGCATTGTCCTGGCCGGAATCGCCCTGCTTGCTGTGGGATAGTCGATAAACTTGCCCCAACGCGAAGGAGTTGCCGTGATCAGCGACGTACTGGCCGAGGCCAAGGACAAGATGCACAAGGCCGTCGAGGTCGCCAAGGACGACTTCAGCGGGGTGCGCACCGGCCGCGCGAATCCGGCGCTGTTCCAGAAGATCCTCGTGGACTACTACGGAACGCCGACCCCCCTCGCCCAGCTCGCGGGCCTCCAGAACGCGGATGCGCGCACGCTCGTCATCACGCCGTACGACAAGACCGCGCTCAAGGAC
The DNA here is from genome assembly GCA_036833635.1 of Terrimesophilobacter sp. GTDB lineage: Bacteria > Actinomycetota > Actinomycetes > Actinomycetales > Microbacteriaceae > Terrimesophilobacter. The sequence goes on along the minus strand of DAITPJ010000056.1, from coordinate 11,043 downwards.
ATCGAGAAGGCCATCGTTGCAGCGCCCAACCTCGGCGCGAACGTCGGCAACGACGGCCTCGTCGTGCGGGCGACCCTCCCGGAGCTCACCGAGGATCGCCGCAAGGAATTCGTGAAGATCGTGCGCGGCAAGGGCGAAGACGCCAAGGTCGCGATCCGCAACATCCGGCGAAAGGCGAAGGACGACCTCGACGCCCTCAAGGCGGATGTCGGCGATGACGAGGTGGCGAGGGCGGAGAAGGAGCTCGAGTCGCTCACCAAGGGCCAGGTCGACGCCATCGACGAGGCCCTGCGCAAGAAGGAAGCCGAGCTTCTCGAGGTCTGAATGCCCGACGACGAGCAGGGGGCGCCGCCCAGCCCGGCGAAGGGACGCTGGAGCTTCCGGCGCGCCGACCTGGAGGCGCGCGCCGATGCCACGCGCGTCGAAATCAGGGCGCAGGTCAAGGCACGGCGGGCGGAACTCAAAGCACAGATGCAGGCCACACGCGCCCAGATAGACCACGCGAACGAGAAGATCGAGGCCCGTACGGGGCGAAACCTCCCCCTGGCCATCCTCATCGGTCTCGCGCTCGGCCTCGCGATGCTCTTCAGCCTCATCGTCGTGAAGGAACTCTTCATGATCGTGGCGGCCTTCCTCATCGGGTTCACGGTCTTCGAGCTCGCAAGCGCGCTCCGGTCTTCAGGCCGGCGCGTCCCACGCTGGCCGACCGTGCTCGCGGCGCTCGCGACCGTGCCCGCCGCGTTCTATCTCGGCGACAGCGGCAAATGGCTCGTGAGCCTCGCCGGGATCGCCTTCGTCGTACTGTGGCGGGTCGCCGAGCTCGCGAGCCCCAGGCACCGCGCGCCCGCAAGGGAAGTGTGGCTGGACCTCGCCGCCGGCACCTTCATCCAGGTCTATGTACCCTTCCTCGCAAGCTACGCCGTGCTGCTGACCGCCCAGGACGGCGGAGAGTGGTGGGCGCTCGCCTTCCTCATCCTCGTGATCTCGACCGACACCGGGGCCTATGCGACGGGCCTGACGTTCGGCCGGCATCCGATGGCGCCGCGCATCAGCCCCAAGAAGACCTGGGAGGGATTCGCGGGTTCGGTCGGGGCCGCCTTCCTGGCTGGCATCCTGCTCTCGATCTTCATGATCGGGGAGCCGTGGTGGTTCGGGTTCGTGTTCGGCGCCGTCATCGTGCTCACGGCGACGGTCGGGGACCTCACCGAATCGCTCATCAAACGGGATCTCGGCATCAAGGACATCAGCACCTGGCTCCCCGGCCACGGCGGCTTCCTCGACCGCATGGATTCCATCGTCCTGAGCGCTGCGGCGGCGTACGTGCTCTACCTCATCTTCGCCTGAGGCTCGGCCGGTACTGGACAGGGCCAGGGAGACGATGAGGCAGAATGGTCTGGTGAGTTCAACGTTCCCGCGCACCAGGAAGTCCCGCCGCGGCTATGACGTCGACCAGGTCGAGGACTTTCTCGAAGAGGCCAGGCAGGCATACAACGCCGAGCCAGGCGCTCCCGTGGTCCTCGGTGCCGACACCATCCGATACACGGCCTTCGCGATGCAGAAGGGCGGTTATTCGCCTGCCCATGTCGACGCGGCACTCGAGCGGCTCGAGGACGCGTTCGCGAGCCGGGAGCGTGAACGCGCCCGTTCCGCGGTCGGCGACGAGGCCTGGTTCCACGAGGCGCGCACGAACGCGAAGGAGATCATCGGCCGTCTCGCCCGGCCGGCGGGCCAGCGTTTCCGACGGGCGAACATCCTCGCCGAAGGCTACGACCGCAAGCAGGTCGACGCGTTCACCCAGCGCCTCAACGAGTACTTCCTCAAGGGCACCCCGATGAGCATCGATGCCGTGCGCACTGTCGCCTTCCGCCCCAGGAGGGGCGGGTACCAGGAGGCCCAGGTCGACCTCTTCCTCGACAGCGTCGTGAGCGTCATGCTCGCCGTTCGCTGAGGCCGAACGCGCTATTTTCCGCGTTCTGGGCTAAAATTCGAAAACTGTGGGTAGGCATGCGGAGGTCGTTGCAAGCCTGTCGCGGACTACGGGGGCCGGGGCGGTGGCTTTTGCGCGCCCGCGCAGTTACCGGTACTCGCTTCCGGCCTTCTCCTTCTGGGTCTCGCTGGCGATCGTTCTCGTCACTGTCGTCGCTCCGGATGCCGCGCACGCCGCGCCGCAGGATGCGCCAGGCGAGCGGCCGGTGGCGGCGACGCAGCAACACGTTCCTGCGGGTGATGCCGAGCTCGCCGTCGTACGCGACGCCTATCGGGTGACGAAGCGTCCCATCGCCCCCGCGGCAGGCATGCCGGACCCAGGCTCCGCCAAGGCGATCGCCTGGGAGCTGCTCGTGGCCCGCGGATGGGACGCTGCACAGTACGACTGCCTCGTCGCGCTCTGGCAGCGCGAGTCCCACTGGAACCACTTCGCCATGAACCCCTCGAGCGGCGCATACGGCATCCCCCAGGCGCTTCCCGGTTCGAAGATGGCCTCCGCGGGCGACGACTGGGCGACGAACCCGAGAACGCAGATCGTCTGGGGTCTCGGGTACATCGCCGGCAGGTACGGGACGCCGTGCGGCGCCTGGGAGCACTCGCAGGCCAAGAACTGGTACTAGCTCGGCTTTTCGCGTTCCCTAAACTGGGACAGTGGATTACGCGGAGTACGCGCTCGCGATCGTCATCGGACTGGTCACGGTCGTCGGCGTGGCCGCGTTCTCCCGCAAGCTCGGTGTCGCCGCACCACTCATCCTCGTCGTCGTGGGGATCGGCATCAGCTACATCCCGGGGGTCGGGCCGATCGAGCTCCCGCCAGAGGTCATTCTCTCCGGGGTCCTTCCCCTCCTGCTCTACGCCGCGGCGATCAATGTCCCCCTCGTCGACTTCCGGCGCAACCTCGACAGCATCACCGGCCTCTCCGTCGTCCTCGTCGTCGCGACCTCCTTCGGCACGGGGCTGCTGCTCTGGTGGATCCTTCCCGATCTCGACCTTGCGGCCGCGATCGCCCTGGGCGCCATCATCAGCCCGACGGATGCTGTCGCCGCGACCGCGCTAGGCAAACGGCTGGGACTGCCCCCGCGTCTCGTGACGATTCTCGAGGGCGAGAGCCTCGTGAACGACGCGACCGCGCTCGTGCTGCTGCGCTCGGCGATCGCGGCGACGGCGGGCGCCGTGACCCTGTGGGGCGTCCTCGCGGACTTCGCCTGGGCGGTCTTCGCGGCCATCGCGATCGGCCTCGTCGTGGGTTTCATCACGGTGTTCGTGCGCTCGAAGCTGCACGACCCCGTGCTCGACACGGCGATCTCGTTCGCCGTGCCCTTCATCGCGTTCATCCCCGCGGAGGAGGCGAACGCATCCGGAGTACTCGCCGTCGTCGTCGCGGGCCTGTATGCGGGCGCGAACAGCGCGCGCCGATTCTCACCGCAGGCCCGCATCAGCGAGCGTTTGAACTGGCACACTCTCAAGTTCGTACTCGAGAACGGCGTCTTCCTCCTCATGGGCGTGGAGATCTCCTCGATCATCAGCCACGTCGACCCCTCCGTGCTGTCGCTGCGGAGCACGGTCTTCCTCGGGCTGTTCATGACCGTCGTCGTCATCGCGCTTCGAGGGCTCTTCGCGGGGCCGCTGCTCGTGTTCATCCGCAGGAGGGAGAAACTCCAGGAGCGGCAGAACCTGCGCTTCGGGGCGTCCCTCGAGCGGGTGCGGCAGTTGACCCTCGAGAGTGAACGGCTCGTGCGCAGGCGCGACCGGCTGACGCGGCTGTACCGGAGGCGATCGATCGACATCCAGAAGCAGCGGGAGGCAGGGCTCGACTGGCGCGGTGGCGTCATCCTCTCCTGGTCGGGGATGCGGGGCGTCGTCACGCTCGCCGCCGCCCAGACCCTTCCGCGGGATGTCCCCTATGGACCGCAGCTCATCCTGATCGCCTTCACCGTCGCAATCGTCACACTCCTCGTGCAAGGCGTCACGCTGCCGCTGCTCATCCGGTGGACGGGTGTACGAGGCACCGACAGGGCAGCCGATCGCCGCGAGCTCGCGGCCCTGCTCGACGAGATCGCCGCCGCCGGGCTGGCCGTCCTCGAGAACCCTGAACTCGACCTGCCTGGTGGCGCGAGCCCCGAGGCGATTGTCGTCGACCGGGTCCGCAGCGACACCCTGCTCGGTGCGGAATCCGCGTGGGAACGCGCGGAGAACGGTGTCGGAGCCGATGCGCTCGCGCAGTCGCCGCACCAGCAGTACCGGCTCCTGCGCAGGAGGGTCATCGAGGCCGAACGCGCAGCACTCGTCGACGCGATGGCCGACGGGGCGTACTCCTCGCGCATCATCACCCGAGCCCAGACGATGCTCGACCTCGAGGAGACCCGCCTCGAGCAGCTCGACAACCCGAGCGGGTCCTGAAGCGCTGCGGTGTTCGGCATAGGCTTGACGCATGCCACGATCGAACCGACCGCGTCGCGGTCGCGCGTCGGGCGATCCGGATGACGGGCTCGAGCTTCATCGGGCGATCTACGGCACGCTGCGCACCGAGACGAAGCACGGCGGGCTGTGGAACGTGCAGCCGGTCTCGGCCGTCTCGGCCGTCAAGACCTATGCCTGCCCAGGATGCGGCCTCGATATCCAGCCAGGGATCGCGCACGTCGTCGCATGGCGTGCGGACGGGCTCATGGGAGAGGCGGCGGACATCGCCGCGCGACGCCACTGGCACGCGCACTGCTGGAGGGTGAGCTGAACCATGGAGATCCGCTCAGGGGTCGAACTTCCCGCCCGCCGGGAGGACATCGAACTTCACACGGCCGACGGGCTCACGCTCGTCGGCGAACTCGCCCTCCCTCTCGAGCGCGAGCCTGTGGCCACGCTCGTGTGCCTCCACCCCCTGCCGACCGCCGGCGGGTTCATGGATTCGCACATCATCCGCAAGGCGGCCGCCCGGCTCCCTGCGATCGCCGACCTCGCCGTGCTGCGGTTCAACTTTCGGGGGGTCCACTCGCCGCGCGGTCGCTCCGAGGGCGCGTTCGGCGACGGGATCGACGAGCGCCACGACCTCGCCGCGGCGATGGCGCTCGTGAGAGACCGCGCCCTGCCGGCCCCATGGCTCGTCGGCTGGTCGTTCGGCACGGAGGTTGCGCTCGCGTGGGGCCTCGAGCATCCGATCGTCGGCGCCATCCTGCTGTCGCCACCGCTCAAGAGGACCTCGGATGACCAGCTCACTGCGTGGCACGGGAGCGGCATGAGGCTCGTCGCGGTCGTGCCGGAGTTCGACGACTACCTGCGGCCGGAGGAGGCGCGCGAACGGTTCGCGAGCGTGCCGGAGACCGAGCTCGTGCCCATCGCCGACGGCAAGCATCTCTGGGTGGGCGAGGTGCAGACGCGTCGCGTGCTGACCGAGATCGTGCGCGCCGTCAACCCTGACGCCGTGCCGCTGCCGACCGAATGGAGCTCCTGACTCAGAGCTCGTTCTGCCGTGGGACCACGACCTGGTTGATGATGATGAGGATCGACGCCGCGACCGGGATGGCGATGAGGGCCCCGAGGATGCCGAGTAGCGTTCCTCCGGCAAGCGCGGCGATGACGACGATGACCCCCGGCACCCTGACCGCTCGCTTCATGATGTTCGGGTTGAGCACGTAGGCCTCGAGCTGCATGTAGATCGCGTAGTAGATGCCGACGGCGATCGCGGTGGGCACGCCGTCGAACACGAGAACGCTGAGGGTGATGAGGATGCTGCCCGAGAGGGTTCCGACGAGGGGCACGAGGGAGAACAGGAAGGCCAGGAAGGCGAAGAGCGCCGGATACTCCGCGCCGACGATCGACAGGTAGATGAAACTCAGGATGCCGTTGGCGAGCGCGAGCGTCCCCTGGCCGACGACGTAGCGCCCGACCGAATCGCTCACCTGCTCCGCGATGTCGGCGAAGCGCGCCCGCTTGGTGGCGGGCACGAGCTGGTAGAGGCCGCGCTTCATGCTGCCGAGGGAGGCGACGAAGTACAGCGTGAGGATGAGCACGATGACGATGCCGAATGCGCCGCTCGCAATACCGAGGCCCACCTGGAGCACGCCGCCACCGATCGACGTCGCGTTGTTCTTGATGAACTCGAGTGCGCCACCGATGATCGCCTGGAGGTCGATGTAGGAGGGCAGGTTCTTCTGGAGGTTCGCAACCCAGTTCGCGTCCTGCAGGCCTGCGATGAGCGGGGTGAGTCCCGTGACGAGGTTGGAGGTCTGATCGACGATGACAGGGATGACGGCGAAGACGAGTCCGGTGAAGATCGCGAGAACCGCGGCAACGACCGTCAGGATTGCGAGCCACCGAGGGAATCGATGACGCTCGAGCCAGGAGACCGCAGGGTCGAGCCCGAGTGCGAGGAAGATCGCGGCGCCGATGTAGGTGATGATCGTCGCGAGCGTTCCGACGGCGGCGCCGATCGCGAGGGCGACGAGCACGCCGAGACCGCCGAAGAGCCCAAGCCGGAATGCGTTCTGGATCTTCACGGTGCCCCTTCGTGACGCCTAGTCGTCTGCGGCGACTTTCTCCGCATCCGCCAGGACGGTGCGCAGTGAGCCGAAGTATCCGGCGACCGCCTCGCGCTCGATCCTAATCTTGGCGAGGCGCTCTTCGGCCTCGGACACGAGCTTCGTCGTGCGCTTCTCCGCATCCTTGACCATCGCCTTCGCGCGCGCTGTGGCGTTCGCGAGCTCCTCTGCGGCACGAGCCTCCGCTTCCGCGCGGATCTCCCTGGCCTCGGCCTGGGACTGCGTGGCAAGGGCGTCGGCCTCTGCCCGCTTCTCGTCGGCGCGTTTGATCGCCTCGGCGAGTTGGGACCGTGCCTCATCCAGGTATTGCTGGTTCTGCGAGACGGCATCCTGATGACGGGCCAGGTACTCCTTCTCAGCCTCGTCGCGCCGGGCCGTCAGTTCGACCTCGAGGTCCGCACGCGACTGCTCGATGTCCCGTGCGAGCGTCGAGCGGGCGGAGTCGACCTCGGCGGCGAGCTCTGCGCGGGCATGCTCCTGCTCGTTCGTGACGTCGGCACGCAGTTGCTCGAGCTCCCTGTCGAGGTCGGTGCGCTGCTTCTCAATGTCGTGGGCGAGGTTCGCCCTGGCTTCGGCGATCTCGGCGTCGGCCTTCGACCGGAGCTCCTCCGTCGCGCGGGCGAGTTCGGACCTGGCGGCTTTGGTCTCCTGGGCGAGCTTCGCCTGCGCTGCGGCGGCGTCCTGCTTGAGCTTGGTCCTCGCCGCGTCCATCTCCTCGTCGAACTTCGCCCGCTCCTCCGCGAGTTCCCTTGCGAGAGCGGCCTTCGCCTGTTCGGTCTCGCTTGCGAGCTGGATTCGCGTCGTCTCGACCTCGCGCTCTGCGTCGGTGCGCTGCTGTTCGACATCGCGAGCGAGGTCGCCCCACTGCTTCTCGGTCTCCGCCGCGAACTCGGTCCGGTTCTTCTCGACGTCCCGCGCGAGACTTGCGGCGGCCTCCCTGGCCTCCGTCGTCTCTCGCACCGTGACGACCTTGAGCTCGGCCGCTTCGCGCTCGGCCTCGGCACGGATCGCGGCCGCCTCACGCTTGGCGGTCGTCCTGGCCTCGGCGGCCTCGGTCGCGACTGCGCCGCGGATCGCGGCGGCCTCGCGGAGTGCCTCCTGGCTCGTCGCCTCGACCTGTGAACGCGTGCGCTCGAGGAGTTCGGCCGACTCGTCCTGGGCGGCCGTGAGAATGGCGCCCGCCTTGTCCTGCGCCTCGGCAACGATGCGCTCCGCGGCCTCCATGGCCTCGACTCGCATCGCGTTGATCTCCCCCTGGACCGAGTTGCGAAGCTTTTCGGCGTCGATGTCGGCCTGGCTGATGAGCCGGGTCGACTGCTCCTCGGCCACGCGAAGGACGTTCTCGAGCTTCGTCCCGAGCCCGCTGTACGTGGGGCTCCCGGTCTCGTCGAGCTCGGCCTGGAGGTCGGCCACCATCGCCGTGAGCCGCTTGACCTCCTTCGAGTTCTCTGCCTTGTCCGTGTTGGCCTTGATGAGCTCTCGGCGAAGGTCCTGGAGGGCATTGTCGACCTCGTCGCGGTTGTAACCCCGCATGGCTGTCGAGAATGCTTCGTCGTCGGTTGCCACGGTTTCTCCCTGGTAGGTGGACGGCCGTACGATCGGGCGTTGGCCGGACAGTCACGAGTTTAGCGGTGCCGCCGAGCGGGGCCATCGCCGTTGCGGGCATTCCGGCACAGCCAATGGTAAGGAAGCACCCAGACTCCGTAGGCTATTCTTGATTGTCTTTGCCTGCTGCCGTGATGCAGGCCGGTCCGGCCCCGCGGTCGAAGCGGCCGATGTACTCGGTGCGCACTGCGCCCCTGGTGGCGCGAGGCGCCAGCCGCGGAGAGCCCCGGATCCCGACCCCGATGTCTCGACGACAGCATGAGAGGAGTTCGCTTGCGGTTCATTGTGGCCATCGTGAGTTTCGTCATCGCCTTCGTGGCCATCAGCTACGGGATCGCGCAGAGGACGATTCTCGCCGAGCCCGACCATGTTGCCGCGACGACGGATGTCTCCACTCGGGCCGCGGTGACCTTCATCGACGGCGCGGTGCTCAACGCGAACGACGGACGGCAGAAGGTCCTCATCTCCGGCGCGGACACGGTCTTCGCCGCCTACGGCCGCACGAGCGACGTGCTGGCCTGGATCGGCGACACGACGTATAACAGCCTCGAAATGGATGCCGAGACCTCGACACTCCAGAACAGGCTCGTCCCTGGCGCGGAGTCGGCGGTTCCCGACCCGCATGGATCCGACCTCTGGCTTGCCGAGTTCACGCGCGAGAAGGAACTGACGTTCATCGTCAACGTGCCGAAGGACATCTCGGTCGTGGTCGTCTCGGACGGGACGGAGCCGGCGCCCGGCCAGGTCTCCATCACCTGGCCGGTCGACAATCGAACCCCGTGGTCCGGCCCGCTCATCGTCGGCGGCATGCTGCTTCTCCTCGCCGGCCTCGGCCTGTACCTCTGGGCCCTGTCGCACCTTCGCAAGGCGAGGGGTCCGCGCCGGCGACCGCCCAAGATGCCCAAGCCGCCGAAGCGAACGCGCTACAAGCCCCAGAAGCAGAAGGCCATCGCGGTCTCGCGCGGCCGACGGGCGGCCGGCCGGGTCGGGATGACGGTGCCGGTGCTTCTCATCGGGTCGCTTGCGCTCGCAGGCTGCACGGCCGAGTCCTGGCCGGAGTTCCTCGGTGGAAGCGCCGAGACGCCCAGCCCTGCGCCCACGGCCACCGCGAGCCCCATCGTGACTGACAAGCCGCCCGTCGTGAGCGTCTCGCAGCTCGAGTCGATCGTCAGCAAGGTCGCGGTGACGGCCCAGCAGGCGGACGTCGCGCGCGATTCCGACCTCATCAAGACCCGGTTCGCCGGTCCGGCACTCCAACTGCGCGAGGCGAACTACGCCATCCGCAGGGTCGACAACAGCTATGCGCAGCTGGCCGCGATCCCCTCGAACCCGGTCGAGGTGACCCTGCCGCAGCAGAACGACAAGTGGCCACGAACGGTCTTCACCGTCATCCAGGATCCCAAGGACGACACGGTGCCCTCGACGGCGCTCATGCTCGTGCAGCAGTCGCCGCGGGAGAACTACAAGGCCGTGTACGTCGTCCAGCTCGAGGCGAGCGCGGGAACGCTGCCCGCGATGGCGGCGGCCGAGGTGGGTACCCAGCGTCTCCAGCCGGACGTGAAGCTCTTCGCGCTCGCGCCGGACCAGCTCGCGGTCGACTACGGCGACGTGCTCCTCAAGGGCGAGGCGAGTGAGTTCTTCAAACTCTTCGACCTCGAGAACGATTCGCTCTACAAGTCGATCGGGTTCGACGCGAAACAGCAGAGGAGGGCGAGTATTCCGGCAATCGCGTCCATGGAGTTCGGCAGTGCCATCGGCGAGGGCGAGATCATCCCCATGGTCACGAACGACAATGGGGCCATCGTCGCGGTCTACCTCAATGAGACCGAGACCGTGCGCCCCGCGGAAGCCGGAGCGATCATCAACGCCGAGGGTGCCGTCAAGTCCCTCTCCGGTGTGAGCTCCACGACCAAGGGAACGATCGCGACGTACGGCGACCAGCTGCTCTTCTACCTGCCCCCGTCGACGAGCGACCGCAAGATCCAGCTCATCGGGTGGGCATCCGGGCTCATCGCTGCAAGGGAGTACTCGTGACGAACGTTCCGCCCTCGAACCTGAGGGGGGCCATCGACCTTTCGCCGCTCGTGAGGAAGGCGCCCGGGCAGGACTCTGGAGTGGCGCCCGGCGCGCAGGTCACCGTCCCTTCGCTCGTGGTCGAGGCGAACGACGCCACGTTCGGCCAGCTTCTCGAGATCTCCCGCACGGTGCCCGTCATCGTCGAACTCCACGCGGGAACCGCGTCCGCGTCGCTCGAGCGCGTCATCCTCGGCTACGCGGGTCGCCTCCTGCTCGCCCGGGTCGATGCCACGGCGAACGCGCAGCTCGTGCAGGCCTTCCAGGTCGTCGCCGCCCCCACCGTCGCCGCCGTCATCGGTGGTCGGCCCCTCGCGCTCTATGAGGGCGAGATCGCGGAGCAGGAGGCCGCAGCAGTCTTCGACCAGGTTCTCACTGCCGCGGCCCAGAACGGTGTCACGGGTGTCGCGAAGGCGGCTGACACCGACCCGGATGCCGCGGAGCCGGGCGCCGCTGTGGCCGAGCCGGTCGAGGCGCCGCTCCCGCCGCACCACCAGGAGGCGTTCGAGGCCATCGAACGCGGGGACTTCGCTGCCGCCATCCGGGAGTACCGCACGGCCATCGCCCAGGACCCGAGGGATCACCTCGCGGTCGCCGGGCTCGCCCAGGTGTCGTTGCTCGAGAGGCTCGCAGGGAGGGATTCCTCCGACATCCGGTCGACCGCCGCCGCGGCGCCCGGCGACGTCGAGGCGCAGCTGGCCGTCGCGGATCTCGACGTGTCGGGTGGTCACCTCGACGATGCCTTCGAGCGGCTCCTCGACCTGTACCCTGCGCTCGACCAGGCGGGCAAGGATTCCGTGCGCGCCCGGCTCGTCTCGTACTTCGAGATCGCCGGAGCCGAGGACCC
>DAITPJ010000055.1:13057-14327 GCA_036833635.1 Terrimesophilobacter sp. | reverse complement strand
CACTGGTCAGCAGCATCTTCGACCAACTCCTCAAGGACCGCATCATCTGGCTTGGTTCAGAGGTGCGCGACGACAACGCCAACGAGATCTGCGCCAAGATTCTGCTCCTGGCCGCCGAGGACTCCAAGCGCGACATCTACCTCTACATCAACTCGCCAGGCGGTTCGATCACGGCGGGCATGGCCATCTACGACACCATGAAGTTCGTGCCGAATGACATCGTCACGGTCGGCATCGGTATGGCGGCCTCGATGGGGCAGTTCCTGCTCTCCTCGGGCACCAAGGGCAAGCGCTACATCACCCCGAACGCGCGCGTGCTGCTGCACCAGCCCTCCGGCGGTTTCGGCGGGACAGCGGCCGACATCCAGACCCAGGCGAACCTCATCCTCGACATGAAGAAGCGGATGGCGGAGCTCACGGCCGAGCAGACCGGCAAGACGGTCGAGCAGATCCTCGAGGACGGCGACCGCGACAACTGGTTCACCGCGCAGCAGGCGCTCGACTATGGGTTCGTCGACCACCTTCGGGAGTTCGCGACGGATGTCGTGGGCGGCGGCGGCACGGACGACTCGGCGAAGAAGTAGGGACACAGCACATGGAATTCACGAATCTAAACCCGTCGGGCATCGCGCGCCCCAGCGCGGAGTCGCGCTACATCCTGCCGAGCTTCGAGGAGCGCACGGCCTACGGCTACAAGCGCCAGGACCCTTACGCGAAGCTCTTCGAGGATCGCATCGTGTTCCTCGGCGTGCAGATCGACGATGCGTCGGCGGATGACGTCATGGCCCAGCTTCTCGTGCTCGAGAGCCAGGACCCCGACCGCGACATCGTCATGTACATCAACTCGCCGGGTGGTTCCTTCACCGCGATGACTGCCATCTACGACACCATGCAGTACGTGCGCCCGGAGATCCAGACGGTGTGCCTCGGCCAGGCGGCCTCGGCCGCGGCCGTGCTGCTCGCTGCCGGTGCGCCGGGCAAGCGCCTCGCGCTGCCGAATGCGCGCATCCTCATCCACCAGCCGGCGACCGGGGACTCCGGCCACGGCCAGGCTTCGGACATCGAGATCCAGGCGAAGGAGATCCAGCGGATGCGCACCTGGCTCGAGCAGACCATCTCGAGCCACTCGAACCGCACCCCGGAGCAGGTCAACAAGGACATCGACCGCGACAACATCCTGAATGCCGCGGAGGCGCTCGAGTACGGCCTTATCGACCAGGTGCTCACGAGTCGCAAGAACCTGCCGGCCGCGATCACCGCGAAGTAGCGC
>DAITPJ010000055.1:0-12957 GCA_036833635.1 Terrimesophilobacter sp. | reverse complement strand
GCCTCAGCAGCAGCAACGTCGCCACGATCGCGATCGCCACGGCGACGACGGCGCCACCGATCCACAGGGCGTCGCCAAGGGAACTGCCGACGGCATCCGGAACCGGCCCCGCCGTCGACACTGTGTCGGGTTCACCGCCCGGTGATCCGGCCTCCCCGCACGCGGGCGCCGTGACGGCACCGGCGCTCGCCGTGGCATCCGTCGCCGGATGCCAGCTGAACGGGATCTCCCCGGCGACCGTGTGGCCGTCCGAGGAGATGACCTGCCAGGTCAGCGTGTAGTCGCCCTCTGCCCCGAGCGCGGCCGCCATCGACACTGACGGCCCGCTCACGGTGACGCATCCGTCGCCGTAGTAGAGGCCGTCGGAGTCGGTGACCTGCATGACGAAGCCGCCACCTGCCCCGCCCAGGTCGAGCAGGTTGTCGTTCGTCGTGACGATGAACTCGTCGGGCAGGGTCGTGAGCACCTCGTTCTCGCCCGGTGTCGAGGAGACATAGAAGTTGTGCGCGAGCGCGGGTGACGCGGCGACGATGACGGCCGCGCCAGCGACGAGCACCGCGAGCGACAGGCGGCGTGCGAGTCTTGCCATGCTCAGGCCACCGCCTTCCTGCGCAGGGCCGCGATCGCGACGGCGACGCCGATCGCACCGACCACGAGGCCGCCGATCCCGATGCCGCGTGCGACGACATCCGCGCCAGGGGCGCTCTCGGTTTCGCCATGATGCCCCGCAGGTGCCGCATCGTTGACGTAGAGCGTGGGGGCAGGATGCATGGCGTCGCTTCCCGTCTCCGCCCACGACACGACCGTGCCGTCGCTGTAGGTCTGGTCGGCGGTGAACACGATCGAGCCGACATCCGGAACCGGGCCGAGCGAGAGCGGGAACACCTGCAGCTGCCCGTCGGCGATCTCATAGCCGGGATCGGCACTCCAGGTGACGGTCGTGACTGCCTCGGTGATGGTGTTGTTCCCGACCGTGACGGGCGACGGCAAGGTCTCGCGGATGAGCTTCGTGGTCCACCCGGGGACGGGCACGTAGCTCACACTCGAGAACGGGGTGTCGACGGGGAGGCTGAGCTCGACCTTCGTCGTGACCTCCGTGGCGGATTCGTTCGGCACCTTGAGGTCGAGCAGGGTGTACGAGCCGGCGGCGGCCGAGTTCGGGCTCACGGTCACGTGGGCCGATGCTGACGCCGGGACGGCGAGGGCGAGAATGAGTGCGGCTCCGGCGGCCGCGACAACGTGCATGGTTTTCATGGGATTCCTTTCCGCCGTGCATGGGCACGGGGTTCGTCTGGTCAAGTTCTGTGGCGCGGATGCGCAGGGGGTCAGGCGAACAGGAGGGCGGGCGGGCCCCGATGGCGCAGCTCGGCGAACTCGAGGCGACGCGTGCGCGGCGGGTCTGCGTGGAGGCGCACCGCCGTGAGCAGGACCTCGGCCGATTCGGGCGCGAGCTGCGGCATGCAGGGCAGGAGAGAGACGAGGGCTCGCCGGGCGAGAGCGATGATCGTCGCGGCAGAACGCTCGCCGAAGGCGAGTGCGAGGAAGGTCACGATGGCCGCGGCGAGGTGGGCGAGCAACATGTCGCCTGCGGGGTGCGCGTGGCCGACGACGGCCGCGAGCACAAGCGGTGCGCCGTGGTCGTGACCAGCGACGACGCCCCCTGCATGGGCGATGGATGCCGTGCCCCCGCCGAGCGTGCTGAACAGGAGGTGGAACATGGCCTGGCTGGCCGCGATCGACGCGCCCAGCCGCATCCGGTGCCACCGCCGCCCGGTGAGCGCGATGCACACGAGCCACGAGAACGCGAAGCACAGGGCAAGGCCCGTGAAGCCCGGGAGCGGGCCCCCGGCGACCGCGTGCGAGAATGCGGCGACAAAGGTCGAGACGAAGGCCGCGAGCGTGCCGCGGGCGACTCGCATCCACCGTGTCATGATTGCGCCCGAAGTTCCTTCCGCGACCGTCCTCTCCAGTCTAGGCGGCGCGCCGAAAGCACGAATAGGTCACGTTGCAGCGTCTGTCACTGCGTCGGGTTAGGCTCGTACCTAGCATTCGGAGCGAACGGCCTGATGGTTCGACGTCGAGTCCAGGAGGAGGCGAGCATGGCCCGCATTGGCGAGAGCGCAGACCTGCTCAAGTGTTCGTTCTGCGGCAAGAGCCAGAAACAGGTGCAGCAGCTCATCGCCGGCCCTGGCGTCTACATCTGCGACGAGTGCGTCGAGTTGTGCAACGAGATCATCGAGGAGCGTCTCGCCGAGTCCGGCGAGGAGGCAGCGAGCGAATTCGACCTCCCGAAGCCCAAGGAGATCTACGCCTTCCTCGAGGAGTACGTCATCGGCCAGGAGCAGGCAAAGCGCGCCCTCTCCGTCGCCGTCTACAACCACTACAAGCGGGTGCGGGCCGAGAAGACGATCATGCCGGCCGAGGCCGTCGCCGACGACGTCGAGATCGCCAAGTCGAACATCCTGCTCATCGGGCCGACCGGATGCGGCAAGACATACCTCGCCCAGACCCTGGCCCGCCGGCTCAACGTGCCCTTCGCGGTGGCGGATGCGACAGCCCTCACCGAAGCAGGCTACGTCGGTGAGGATGTCGAGAACATCCTGCTCAAGCTCATCCAGGCCGCCGACTACGACGTGAAGCGCGCCGAGACCGGCATCATCTACATCGACGAGATCGACAAGATCGCCCGCAAGGCGGAGAACCCCTCGATCACCCGGGACGTGTCGGGGGAGGGCGTGCAGCAGGCGCTCCTCAAGATCCTCGAGGGCACGGTCGCCTCGGTGCCTCCGCAGGGCGGGCGCAAGCATCCGCACCAGGAGTTCATCCAGATCGACACGACGAACGTGCTCTTCATCGTGGCGGGCGCCTTCGCCGGGCTCGAGGAGATCATCTCGCACCGCGCGGGCAAGAAGGGCATCGGCTTCGGCGCCCCGCTGCACAGCAAGGGCGACGACGTCAACCTCTTCAGCGAGGTCCTCCCGGAGGACCTGCACAAGTTCGGCCTCATCCCGGAGTTCATCGGGCGCCTCCCCGTCGTGGCGACGGTCACGCCGCTCGACCAGGTCGCGCTCATGGAGATCCTCACCGTCCCGAAGAACGCGCTCATGCGCCAGTACCAGCGGATGTTCGAGATCGACGGCGTGACGCTCGAGTTCGAAACCGACGCCCTCGAGGCGATCGCCGACCTGGCCGTGCTGCGCCAGAGCGGCGCCCGCGGCCTGCGCGCGATCATGGAGGAGGTGCTCGGGCCGATCATGTTCGAGGTGCCCTCCGACTCGGATGTCGACCGCGTCATCGTGACGAAGCAGTCCGTGCTCGACAACGCCGCGCCCACGATCGTGCCCCGCAAGGCCGAGCGCCGCGAGAAGTCGGCTTAGCGGCGGCCGCATCCCCGGGTCTCGACTTGCCTCTCCCGCGTACCCGGGTTCGAAATGCAGGAGATCCTGCTCGGGCGCCGTCGACGCGCGTCTGAGTTACTGACCTGCCGAACCGCGACTCCTGCATTTCGCACGGGCTCGTGTCGATTGATGCTTGACATCCTTCAGCGCTTACTTCTAGAGTTCCTTTAGTTCTAAACAAAGTGGTTCCGAACAAGGACTCTTATGGCGACTCGCTCGACCGGACGCACCGATGTCACTCGGTCTGCGATCCTTGCGCGCCTGGGGGCACAGGGTCCCGCGTCCCGCGCCGACCTCGCGCGAACCCTCGATGTTAGCCCGGCCCTCATTACCCAACTCGTCAAGGAACTGATCGCCGACGGGCTGGTCGATGAGCGCGAGCACTCGCCTTCACAGGGGGGTCGACCGGCCAGGCGTCTCGGGCTCGTCTCGTCCGCCGGCCATGCCGTCGGCCTCAAGATCGCTCCCGACCACCTCGCCTTCGTCGAGGTTGAACTCGACGGTACGGTCATTCGGTCATCTCAGGAGCCGTTTGACGCCTCCTCGGCCACACTCCTCGAGGGCCTTGGCAACGCCCTCGAGCACTTCATCGCCGACGGGAGCGGAGTGCGCATCCTTGGGATCGGTGTTGCGATCCCTGGTACCGTGGACGCCCAGGGCAGCGGCATCGTCGACTCATACCAGCTGGGCTGGAACGACATGCCCATCGGCCCGACGCTGCGCCGGATGCTGGGGCTTCCGGTGCTCGTCGAGAACAACGTCAACGCCCTCGCCATGGCGGAGCGGCTCTTCGGCATCGGTCGGAATCACGCGACGTTCCTCACACTCACGATCGGTACAGGAGTCGGGGCGGGGCTCGTCATGGACGGCGTCGTGCTGCGCGGCGGCTCCGGCGGCGCAGGCGAGATCG
Source organism: Terrimesophilobacter sp. (assembly GCA_036833635.1). Taxonomy (GTDB): domain Bacteria; phylum Actinomycetota; class Actinomycetes; order Actinomycetales; family Microbacteriaceae; genus Terrimesophilobacter. The sequence continues at coordinate 8,649 of DAITPJ010000055.1, read as the reverse complement.
GTCACGTTCCCGTGGTCTCCGACGGGTTCGTCTGCAGTTGCGGCAACCACGGATGCCTGGAGACCGTCATCGGCCAGGCTGCTCTCGAGCGGCGTGCGCGCGAGGGCGGCATCATCTCACCCCGCGCCGGCATCGCCGCTCTCACCCGAGCCGCCGACGACGGCGACGCGCGGGCACAGGCCCTCTTCAGCGAGGCGGGGCAGGTGCTCGCCCGGGTCCTCGCGAGCGTCGTGCAAGTCTTCGACCCGGAGTCCGTCATCGTGCTCGGCGAGGGCGCGGCGGCCTGGAAGCACTGGGCCGCCGGTTTCGAGCCGGAGTTCCGCGCCGCACTTCTGCCGGATCGACGCGGTGTGCCGGTCGAGATCGAGGCATGGACGGACGAGAGCTGGGCGCAGGGAGCTGCGGCACTCGTCCTCTCGACGCCGTTCGATGCCGTGGGTCTTGCCGGGGAGCAGGGGCGTCTCGTGAGGTCCAGGCTCTCCGTCGTGCCGAAGCCTGGGGTGCAGAGCCATGGTCGGTGATCGCGGCTGGAAGAAGGTAGGGCTGGTCGCGCTGTTCCTGCTGCCTGCCCTCATCCCTCTTCTGGTTTTCCGCATCTTCCCGATGCTCGCCTCGCTCTGGGTGAGCATGACGAAGTGGAATCTTCTCCGACCGCCGGAGTACCTCGGGATCGACAACTACGTCGAAGTGCTCACGGATGCCAAGTTCCATAAGGCGCTCCTCAACACCCTGTATTACATGGTCGGGTATCTCCCACTCGTGCTCATCGGGGCGATTGCGATCGCCGTGCTCCTGAACAGCAAGCTCAAGGGGGCGACGTTCTTCCGGGGCATCTACTTCCTGCCGGTTGTTACGAGCTGGGTCGTCGTCGCCCTGCTCTGGAAGTGGCTCCTGAGCCCCCAGGGCGGAATGGTCAACTACGTGCTCAGCCTCGTCGGAATCGACGGGCCTGGGTGGTGGACCGATCCGAACTGGGCCATGCCGTCGATCATCATCGCCTCGGTCTGGAAGGACCTCGGGTTCAACATGCTGATCCTGCTCGCCGGCCTCCAGAGCATCCCCGACCACCTTTACGAGGCCGCGACGATCGACGGTGCCACCCGGTGGGAGAAGCTGCGATACGTCACGCTCCCTCTGCTGACCCCCTCGATCCTGTTCGCCATGATTCTCGCCATGATCGGGGCGTTCCAGGTCTTCGACCAGGTCTGGGTCATGACGGAGGGCGGTCCGGCCGGTGCCACGACGGTCGTCATGGAGCAGGTCGTCAAGAACGCCTTCAAATACGGGCTCATGGGGGAGGCATCTGCAATGAGCTGGGTGCTCTTCGCGATCATCCTCCTGTTCACGGTCTTCCAGCTGAGATTCCAGAAGCGGTGGGTGCACTATGGGGACTGAATCGAAGGCTGCGATCTGGACGCGCACGATCGTCATTGCGGCGGGTGGCCTCGTCTTCCTGTTCCCGTTCGTGTGGATGGTGTCGACCTCTCTCACCACGACGGGTGAACTGTTCAAGCTGCCGCCGCAGCTCATCCCCAACCCGATCGATGGCGCAGCCTACGAGCGCCTGTTCACCGAAGTTCCCATCCTGCGCTGGGTCCTCAACAGCGTGGGGGTGTCCCTCGCCGTCACATTCCTGCAGGTGCTCAGCAGCGCCATGGCCGCCTATGCCTTCACCCGCCTGACCTTCCGCGGCCGCAACGCGATCTTCGTCCTATTCCTCGCCACCCTCATGGTGCCCTTCCAGGTCATGGTCGTTCCGCTGTTCATCGAGTTGAGGTACATGGGGATGCTCGACTCATACTGGGGCCTCATCATCCCCGAGATGGCGATGCCGTTCGGGGTCTTCCTGCTGCGTCAGGCCTTCCTTGGTCTCCCACGCGAACTCGAGGAGGCCGCCTTCATGGATGGTGCAGGCCACATCCGCAACTTCTTCACGCTCGTGCTCCCGCTGTCGAAGCCGGCGATCGCGACGGTCGCCGTCTTCGCCTTCATGGGCTCCTGGAACAACTTCCTCTGGCCCCTCATCATCATCAACTCCCCGGATTTGATGACGCTGCCCCTTGGTCTCTCCAGCTTGTCCAGCCGGTTCGTCACGGACTGGAACCTCGTGCTGGCGGGAGCGACGATCTCGGTTCTACCCATCGTCGCTGTCTTTCTGTTTGCGCAACGCTACGTCCTCCAAGGCGTTGCCATGTCGGGGCTCAAAGGCTGAGCCCTTCTATCGAGAGAGGAACAACCGCAATCATGCAAATCACGAAACCCACGGCTCGCTGGCGGATGGCAGGAGTCGGCATTCTCGCGACGAGCGCCCTGCTGCTCGCTGGATGCTCGGCCGGTCCCGCGGAAAGCGACGGCCCGGTCACCATCGAGTTCTTCAACTTCACCGCCGGCGCCGATCACGAAGCCCAGCTGCAGAGGATCGTCGACGCGTTCGAGGATGAGAACCCGAACATCACCGTCAAGGTGCAGAACGCACCATATGAGGACTACTTCACCTCGCTCAAGACCAGGATCGCCGGAAATACCGCGCCGGACACGTTCGAGTTGAACTACGAGAACTTCGTGTCCTTCGCCTCGTCCGGTGCGCTGCTGGACCTTGAGACCGCTGCTCCCGATGCAATCGACAAGAGCGTCTACTTCCCTAAGGCCTACGACGCGTTCAACTTCGACGGCGTGCAGCTCGGACTCCCCGAGAGCTTCTCCGTTGTCGTGCTCATCTACAACAAGGACCTGTTCGACGCAGCGGGACTCGACTACCCGACCGCGGACTGGACCTGGGCGGATGAAAAGGCAGCAGCGGAGAAGCTCACCGATGCGGGCGCCGGAGTCTTCGGCGAGTACCAGCCGGTGCAGTTCTTCGAGTTCTACAAGTCCCTTGCGCAGAGTGGCGGTGAGTTCTTCAACGCCGACATGACGGAGGCGACCTTCAACAGCAAGGCCGGCATCGCCGCCGCGCATCACCTCGTCGACAAGGTCGGCACGACCATGCCGAACGAGGCCCAGATGGGCGGCATCGGTGATGATGTGCTCTTCCAGCAGGGAAAGATCGCGATGTGGCACAACGGAATCTGGCAGTTCAACAACCTGCTCGACATTCCGAGCAAGTGGGATATCGTCGTGGAGCCGGGCAACACCCAGCACGCGTCCCACTTCTTCGCTAACGCAGGTGTGGCATCCGCGAGCACCAAGCACCCGGTCGAGTCGGCCAAGTGGCTCCAGTACCTCGCCTCATCGGATCTCACGGTCGACATCAGGCTCAACGAGGACTGGGAGCTTCCGGCCGTCGCCGACAAGGCATTGCTCGAGCCCTACCTGTCGATCACGCCTCCGGAGAACCGCCAGGCGGTGTTCGACTCGCTCGACGCGGTCGTCGTGCCGCCGGTCATCGAACGCCAGCAGGAGCTGCAGGACATCGTGACCCTGTACCTGCAGAAGGCGGTACTCGGTGAGCTGTCGGTGGAAGACGCCCTGAACCAGGCCGTCAAAGAAGTGAACGCGCTCCTCTAGAGATGACGAACAACCCGATTCATGCGCCTCTGATCTCGAGAAGCATCGAGGTCATCAAAGATGGACAGGCGGCCACCGGAGCGTACCTCGCGTCTCCGACCTTCCCGACCTACCAGTACAGCTGGTTCCGGGATGGGGCATTCATCGCCGATGCGATGAGCCGGGTGGGTGAGATCGCCAGTGCCGAAGCATTCTTCGGCTGGTGTGATCGCATCCTCACAGACCGACGCGACCAGATCCTCGATCTGGTCGCCCGGGGTGAGCGCGACGTGGAGGACGTCGCGCTCACCGAACACCTTCACACCCGCTACACCGTCGACGGTGAGGAGTCCGGGACCGAGTGGCAGGACTTCCAGCTCGACGGCTACGGGACCTGGCTGTGGGCGCTCGACCAGCACAATGCCCGCCACGGTCGCGATCGCACGGCCTTCGCGGAGGGGGCTGAGCTCACGGTCCGCTACCTCTGCGTCTTCTGGTCGAGTCCGTTCTACGACTGGTGGGAGGAGAACGGCCACCGTCGGCATCCGTCGAGCCTGGCGCCCATCCGTCGAGGCCTTCTGGCTGCCAGCCGCTGGCCCGAGCTCGACGCGGACCTCCGAGCGCGAGCTGCCGTGGTGGCTCAGGAGATCGCCGACCTCGTCGCGGCCGAAGGCCTGCACGACGGCCACCTCACCAAGTACTTCGGAAGCGAGGAGGTGGATGCGAGCCTCATCGCCTGCATCACGCCATTCGAGCTCTACCCGATGGGTCACCCCATCGCGGCCGCCACGATCGAACGCATCGAGAGGGAACTCGCACCGGCCGGTGTCTACCGCTTCCTCAAGGACACTTATTACGGGGGCGGGGAGTGGATCCTGCTCGCAGGGTTCCTCGGCTGGCACTATTCCGAGGCGGGCAATCTCTCCCGAGCGCGGGAGCTCGCCGACTGGATAGCCGCCCAGGCGGATGCCTCCCTCGATCTGCCGGAACAGGTCGACACGCATGCGCTCCATCCGGAACGTGTCGCCGAATGGGTCGAGCGATGGGGGCCAAGTGCCTCCCCGCTGCTCTGGTCCCACGCCATGTACCTGACCCTCGCTACAAGCCTGAGAATGACAGGAGTACCCGACCGGTGATCCGCCACAATCCGCCAGGGCGCGGCCACGCTTACCGTCCCAGCCTGGATCAGCGCGACCCGATTCAACCGGAGGCGGGGCAGCAGGTCACGCTCGGCGTACTCGTCTCGGCAGAAGCCGGCGTCCCGGTGATCGAGGTCGATGTCGACGGTCGGACGACCACGATGGATGCGCGCCGTCTCGACACAGCCGACTCCGGCCTGGCACTGGGCGATGCGGGCGGGCACCTGGCCGCGGCGGCCGAAGCCGGGGAGGACACCAGCGGCCTGGATGCGTGGCAGGTCGTCGTCGGCCCGTTCGCGACTGGTGAGCGGGTACGCTATCGGTTCCGCTCCGCCGACGCGCGCGAAACATCCATCTGGTACGCCCTGCCAATCGGCTCCTGGACGCCGACAGGCGGGGAGCTCCTCATCAACGGAGCAGAGGGGCACGTTACAGCGGGTACGGTGGAATGGCTCGTCGTCGACGGGAAGCCCGTTCGCGGGCGATTCGCGCTGACCCTCGCCCCAGGAGAGCACGTCGTCGGACTCGGTGAGCGGTTTCACTCTCTTGACCAGCGAGGCTGGGCCGTCGACGCCACCGTCTTCGAGCAGTACTGCGACCAGGGTGTGCGAACCTACCTTCCCGTGCCGTTCGCGCATGTCGTAGGCGGTGACGGCTGGGGTTTCCACGTCGACACCACTCGACGAGTCTGGTTCGACATCGGCAAGGGCGATCCCTCCCGCCTGCAGGTCGAGGTGCTCGTCGATCCGGATGACCCGGTCGTCGACCTGCATCTCTGGGACGGGACGCCCGCCGAGGTGCTTTCGGGCTTCTTCGGGGTCGTGGGGAAGCCTGCGACTATCCCGGACTGGGCATACCGGCCGTGGATCAGCTCGAACGAATGGAACACGCAGGAGCGCGTGGAGGCCGAGGTCGCCCGCTCCCTGGCGGAGGGCATCCCGGTCGGCGCCATCGTCATCGAGGCATGGAGCGACGAGGGGACCATCCACATCTGGCGGGATGCGCAATATCAACCGCGACACGATGGTGAACCCCTGCGGTTCGAGGACTTCACCTTTCCGGCGGAGGGGGCCTGGCCGGACCCCAAGGGCATGATCGACCGCCTCCACGCGAAAGGGGTCAAGGTCATCCTGTGGCAGATCCCCGTCGTCCCGGATCACGACATCGACGACGACGAGCAATTAATCGCCGATCGCGTCGCCCTCCAGGAGCGCGGCTATGCCGTGCTCGAGGACGACGGCCGCCCGTACCGGAACCGCGGATGGTGGTTCCCCCGCGCGCTCCTCCCGGACTTCACACGACCCGAGGTGCGCGAGTGGTGGACCGAGAAGCGTCGCTACCTGCTCGAGGAGATGGGTGTCGACGGTTTCAAGACGGACGGTGGTGAGCACACTTGGGGCGACGAACTCCGTTTCGGCGACGGCACGCGCGGCGACCTCACCAACAACCGCTACCCGAACCTCTACGCGCAGGCGTTCCATGAGCTGCTCGAAAGGACGGGGACGGAGGGCATCACCTTCAGCCGGGCCGGCCATGCCGGGGCGGGAAGCTACCCGGGGCACTGGGCAGGCGACGAACGCTCGACCTGGGAGGCGTACCGCGCCTCCGTGACGGCCGGGCTCACGGCGGGCGCATCCGGGATCTTCTCGTGGAGTTGGGATCACGGCGGATTCTCTGGCGAACTGCCGAGCGCAGAACTCTACCTCCGCACGGGCGCCATGGCCGTGTTCAGCCCGATCATGCAGTACCACGCCGAATTCAATCACCATCGGGCTCCGTCGCATGATCGCACGCCGTGGAACATCGCCGAGCAGTCGGGCGACCCACAGGTGCTCGAGGTCTATAGGTCGCTCACCGGCTTGCGCGAACGCCTCGTGCCCTATCTCATCGAGCAGTCCCAACAGTGCGTCGAGAACGCAAGACCGCTGCTGCGCGCCCTGTTCTTCGAATGGCCGCGCGATGAAAGAGTGTGGGAGTTCCCGCTGCAGTATTTGCTCGGCGACGACCTTCTTGTATCTCCCGTCACCGAGCCGGGCGCGACCGAGTGGTCGACCTATCTGCCCGAGGCTGAGTGGGTGGATGCCTGGACCGGTGAGCCTCACGCCGGCGGCCAGGTGGTGGTGCGGCCCGTGCCGATCGACGAGATCCCTGTCTACGTTCGAGCGGAGTCATGGGATGCCCTCAAGGAGGTGTTCAGGCCCTAGGCTGGGCTGCATCCCCGCCCCGCACGAGAGGGACCGATAGCTCATCCTGCAGCCCATCTCGGCCGGAATAGTCGGTTCGATCGCCGGCTTCGCCACGTCGTTCGCGCTCGTCATCGCCGGGCTGCAGGCGGTCGGCGCGACGGATGCTCAAGCGTCGTCCGGGCTGCTCATCCTGTGCGCCACGGTCGGCATATCGTCGATCGTGTACGCCATCGTGTACCGCATCCCGATCTCGATCGCCTGGTCGACGCCCGGTGCTGCGCTCCTCGTCGCGGCCGGGCAGAACAATGCGAACTTCGCCGGCGCGGTCGGCGCCTTCATCGTGTGCGGGGCGCTCATCGTGCTCTGCGGCCTGTGGCCAGCACTCGGGCGCCTCATGACGAGCATCCCCAAGCCGATCGCGAGTGCCATGCTCGCCGGCATCCTGTTTCCCATTTGCCTGGCGCCGGTTACGGCGACGATGGAGTTCCCGCTCCAGGCCCTCCCCATCATCGTCGTCTGGCTTCTCATGCTCCGCCTCGCGCCGCGCTGGGCCGTCCCCGCCGCGATGCTTGTCGCGGCCGTCGTGATCGCCGTGTACGCCGGCGGCGGATGGGTGCAGGAAGCGGAGCTCGCACCGCAGCTCGCGTTCGTCCTCCCTGTGTTCGATCCCGTGGTCATCGCGAGCCTTGGCCTGCCGCTGTTCATCGTCACGATGGCAGGGCAGAATGTGCCCGGCTTCGTGGTGATGTCCACGTTCGAGTACACGACCCCTGCGCGCCCGGTGCTCGTCGGAACCGGTCTCGCGTCGGTCGGCGGGGCGCTCTTTGGCGGCCACGCCATCAACCTTGCTGCGATCACGGCGGCCATCATGGCGAGCCCTGAGGCCGACCCCGACAAGTCGAAACGCTGGATCGCCACGTTGAGCGCCGGCGTTCTCTACCTGCTGCTCGGCCTCGGGGCCGGAGTGGCGACCGCGCTCGTCGCCGCCTCGCCGCCCATCCTCATCATCGCGGTCGCCGGCCTCGCCGTGATCGGTGCGCTCGTGACGTCGATCACCGGGGCCCTCGAGGACCCGCCGCACCGCATCACGGCCATCGCTACGTTCCTCGTGACGGCATCCGGATTCACGCTCGTCGGCATCGGCTCCGCGTTCTGGGGCCTGTTGACCGGTGCGCTCTTCATGGTCTGGCTCGGATGGCGCCGCCGGCCCGCCCTGACGGAGGAGAGCCCTGCCGAAGTTTGATACCAAAGTGGTATTATCCTCCCCATGGCCATGACAGTGCGTTTCTCCCCAGAACTGGACAAGCAGCTGCAGAAGATCGCGGATGCCCGGCATACGTCCAAGCACGCACTCGTGCTGCAGGCTGTGGAGGTTCTCGTGGAGACAGAAACCAAGACCGATCAGGTCATGGCGAGTGTGGAGCGCACCCTGCTCCGAGACGCGGAGCTCCTGGCTCGTCTCGAAGACGCGTGACCCTCTATCTCGACCCGGAGCAGGGGCTCGCGGTTGTAGCGCGGCTCGGCCTCCATGTTAGAGACGAGGGGCTCTTCTTCTCTGCGCTGGCGCGTCCCGCAGCGAGTGCTTTCGGGCGAGACGCTTACGACAGTCTCGAGCTCAAAGCGGCGGCATTGATCAGCTCGCTCGCCCGAAATCACGCCCTGTTCGACGGCAACAAGCGGACGGCATGGGTGCTCACCGTCGCCTTCCTCAATCTCAACGGCTGGGATCTGGAGCTGAGTCAGGATGAGAAGTTCGACCTGGTAGTCGCCGTCGCGACAGGATCGATGGAACTCGACGAGCTGGCGGCGGCCTTCACCCGCCACCTCGTCGAGGACGT
>DAITPJ010000054.1:0-14559 GCA_036833635.1 Terrimesophilobacter sp. | reverse complement strand
CGAGGATGAGCACGACGACCGTGAACGTGATCGCCTTGTCGAGCGGGTCGGAGAGGAGCCCCTGCAGCGTCGTCGCCCCGAGTAGCGACTGTCCCATCGCCTGGAAGGCGCCGACGATGGCGCCGGTTCCGCCGCCCGTCGCGCCGCCGAAGACGAAGGCGGAGATCGGAGCGGAGACGACCGCGCAGACGATGCCGGTGACGGCTCCCGCGATGGGGGCGAGGTAGAACAGGCGGAACATCCCCAGGCGCGCCGCGTATCCGGCCATGACGCCGATGATCACCTGGACGACCGCGTACGGGAGCGCAATCGGGCTCAGGGTAAGACCCCAGATTACGTTCGTGAGAATACCCGTGACGACACCGGCAGCAGGGCCGGCGAGGGCCGAGACGAGCACGGTGCCGATCGAGTCGAGGTAGACCGGAAGGCCGATGACCGAGACGAGCTGCCCCACGACGATGTTGAGGGCGATCGCGACGGGGACCATGGCGACGGTCGCCGTCGGCAGGCGGTGGATGGCGCCCATCGCGAGCAGGATCGCGCCGATCACGTATCCGGCGATGGCGATGAGACCCGACTGGCTGAACGAGCTCTCCGCGATGTCGGTCGGCTGGCCGATCACGAGGTAGAGGTAGGTCGCCACGATGATGATCGTGCCGACCGCGATCAGGATGCGATTCCTGGTCTTCTTCGAATCAGCCGGAGTTGCTGCGGTACTGCTCATGACTTTCTCCTTCGTTGGCGTTGGTTGAGCGGATATTCAGTTGGATGGAACCGGTCAGCCGACTCGACGGGCGAAGTCGCCGACCCTTTCGACGAGATGGTCGAAGAATTGCGCGGGGTCGACGGCGACGACGATGTCGGCGTTGGGCTCCCGCCCCCACAGCCCGTGCCAGTCCGCGACGGTCTGGCCGCGAGTGAGGGTCCCTGCGAGCTCGACATCGACCGTGGCCGGCCGCGTCGTCCCGAATTCCGGATGCAGCGCCATCGCCGCCGCGAAGGGATCATGCATGTGGGCGAGGAAGCCCTGGTCGTGCGAGACGTGGAATTCGAGGTAGAAGCGCACGGCATCCGAGAGGTAGCGCACGACCTGGTTGGATGCCGTCGACAGCGTGCCGTCGACGTCCTCCTCCGCGATGATCTCGGCAGGGGTGCTTCCGGCGAGCTCGGCGATCCTGGCGATGTGGTGCGGTCGCATCTCGATCTGTTCCGTGACGTCGAGGGCGCAGATGACGGGCCGACGATCGGAGGGAAGACCGGAGAAGGCGTCGAACACGATCTTTGCCGACTCGGGGTCGACCGCGATGTTCCACTCGGTCGTCGGGAGCGTGTTGCCAGGATGATCGAACGCGCCACCCATGACGACGAGCCGCTTGAGCATGCGCGGCAGCTCCGGCTCGATGCGCAGCGCGAGGGCCAGGTTGGTGAGCGGCCCCGTGACGAGGCCGATGATCTCGCCGGGTCTGCTGCGTGCGAGTTCGACCCACACTTCGGTCGCGTGGCGGTTCGAGATAATCCTCGTCGGCGTGGGGAGTTCGGCGTAGCCGATCCCCTGTGGGCCGTGCGTCTCCTCCGTCGTCATGAGCGGGGCGACGATCGGGACCTCGGAGCCGAGAGCGACCTCGATGTCGGGCGCCCCGCACAGCTCGAGCCAGGCGAGGTTGTTCGTCGCGACCTGCTTCGCCGGGACGTTGCCCGACGTGCATGTGATCGCGAGGATCTCGGCCTCCGGGCTCGCGAGCAGGTAGAGCAGGGCGAGGGAGTCGTCGATGCCGGTATCGACGTCCATGATGATCGGTTGCTTCACTGGGTTTCCTTGTCGGTGGCGGTGGTGAGCATCGCCGCGCCGTCGACGGCTCGCTCAGCTCCACCGCGAGGGGGCCGGATGGTTCGGCCTGGTGGGGGTAAGAGGGTCTCGGCCACACACTCGACCGCACGTCCCGGAAGGCTCACGGGGGGCGGCCGCTGGGGCGTCGACCTATCCAGGCAATCCGACTCCGTTTCGCTGACACCGAGGTTCGTCGCGGCCGTCGGAATCCGAGAGGCGGCCGGTTGGCTCACAGGCTAGCGGGTTTCGACGTCGGTCGTCTACGCCACGCGCCCCGTGGGCCCTAGCCTTTCGGTATGGACTTTCCCCGCGCGCGTGCCGTGGCCGATCACCTCGTCGTGCTCGAGGCGGTCGGTTCGACGAACGACGAACTGGCGGCGCGAGCGACGACGGCACTTCCGGAGTTCACGGTCGTCGCGACGACGAACCAGACCGCCGGTCGCGGGCGCCTCGACCGCACGTGGGTCACACCGCCCGGCCGCGCGCTCGCCGTCTCGGTGCTCCTGCGCCCGGTGCTGGCCGACGGGTCGCGGGTCGACCCCGAGCGGTACGGCTGGATCCCCCTCATCGCAGGGCTCGCGATGACCCGCACGGTCGCCCGGCTCGTCGGGGATACGAGCGCCCGCGTCACCCTCAAGTGGCCCAACGACGTTCTCATCGAGGGCCGCAAGGTCTCGGGAGTGCTCAGCACCCTGCTGCCGGGCGGTACGGATGTCGTCGTGGGCGCCGGCCTCAATCTCACGATTCCTGCGGAGTCGCTCCCGGTGCCGACCGCGACCTCGCTCGGGCTCCACGGCGCGGCCGAGCAGGACCTCGCCGACCGAGCGCTTGCGGGCTACCTCGGCGAGCTTCGGGCCACCTGGGGCGCGTTCATCGGATCGGGTGCCGATGTCCGCGCCAGCGGCATCCGGAACTCCGTGAGCGAAGCATGCGGCACGCTCGGCGAGACGGTGCGCGTGTCGCTGCCCGGCGGATCGGCCAGGGTCGGCACGGCGGTCGACCTCGATGACGGCGGGCACCTGCGCATCAGAACGGCACCGGATGCCCCGCTCGAGACTGTCGCCGCGGGCGACGTGACGCATCTGCGGTATGAATGACTCATGTCCAATCCGGGTCGGCCTGGCGCGACACAGGAGGCGGAGCACCTCGTCGCGGGCCTGCGGCCCCACGCGCGCGCACTCTTTTGGCCGTCGGTCGTGCTTGTCGGCGCGGTGGGCGCGATGTCCTACCTGTACGGGCGGTTCGCTGAAGGCTGGCAGAACGCCACGGTGCTCGTCGCTGGAGTCTTCGTCATCCTCGTGCTCTGGCTCCTGCCGCTCCTGAGCTGGCTCGGCCGCAGGTACACGATCACGACCCGCCGGATCGTGCTGCGAAGAGGCTTCTTCGTGCGGGTGAGGCAGGAGCTCCTTCACAGTCGCGGCTACGACATCACGGTTCGCAAGAACGCGTTGCAGAGCATGTTCGGCAGTGGAGACGTGCAGATCAACACCGGCCTGGATCATCCGGTCGTGCTCAAGGATGTGCCGAACGCCGACCTCGTGCAGGGCGCCCTTCACGACCTCATGGAGCGCAGCATCAACCCCATCGCTGCGCGCCGCCAGGCGGCGGAGTCGAGCGCCCCGGACGAGACGATCATCTGGGGGGAGCGGTAGCCGTCAGTCGCCGACGGACACCGTGGGGGACGGCAGCGTCGGGAGTGGCCCGGTCGGAACTGGTCCGGTCGATGCGGGCCCGATCGGCGCGACGGATGCCGTGATCGTCTCCTCGGCGGGCGACCGCTCAGGGCGGAACACCCAGGTGCGGTAGAGCCAGAACCGGAACGCCGTGCCGAGGGCGAGCCCGATGATGTTGGACGACACGTTGTCGGCCAGCAGGGAGGTGTAGCCGAGCACATAGTGCGAAACCCACAGGCAGACCAGGCCGATGCCCATTCCGCCCAGGCTCACGACCGCGAACTCGAGACCCTCGCGAAGCGCCTGCGGGCGCCGGTGCGGTCCGAACGTCCAGTAGCGATTGCCCAGCCAGTTCACGACGATCGCGACCGACGTCGAGATGACCTTGGCGACGACCGGGCCCTCGTGAAGATTTTCGGGGGAGAAGATCGTGACGCGCAGGAGGTTGAAGATCGCGACATCCACCACGAGTCCGACGCCGCCGACCGCGGCGAATCGCATCAACTGCGTCACGAGCGCTTTCACGGGACCTCCGCCTGGCGCAGGGATCATGCGCGAAGATGGACACGGGCGGTACGAATTCTAACCGCCTGAGTCATTGTCGAGGCTGGGAATGCGAGGCGAGGCATGCGCATGAGGGTAGGCGTCATCGGCGGCGGGCAGCTCGCGAGGATGATGATCCCGGCAGCGATCGACCTCGGCATCGACCTTCGCGTCATGGCCGAAAACGAAGGAATGGCGGCCGATCTGGCCGCCACGAGCGTCGGAGACTATCGAATCGCCGACGAAGTCCTTCATTTTTGTTCGGGCCTGGATGTCGTGACCTTCGACCATGAGCACGTCCCTCAGGCGGTGCTCGGCGCGCTCGTCGACGCCGGCGTCACGGTGCGGCCCGGCCCTGAGGCTCTCCTCTACGCGCAGGACAAGCTCCTCATGCGCGCCAGGCTCAGCGAACTCGGCGTGCCCGTTCCGGAATGGGCCGCCGTCGAGGACGCCGCGCAGCTCGGCGAGTTCCTCGACGCGCACGGCGGGGCCGCGGTGGTCAAGACGGCGCGCGGCGGGTATGACGGCAAGGGCGTGCGCGTCGTGCGTGCGGCCCACGAGGCCGATGACTGGTTCGCGGCACTCGCCGAGGACGCGAACGGCGGTGCGCTCCTCGCCGAAGAGCTCGTCGACTTCCGCCGCGAGCTCGCCCAGTCGGTCGCGCGGCGGCCGTCGGGGCAGATCGTGCCCTGGCCCGTCGTGGAGAGCATCCAGCGTGACGGCGTGTGCGCCGAGGTCATCGCACCGGCGCCGAAGCCGATCGCTCGCCTTTCCGATGTCGCCGCCGACGTCGCGATCGCGATCGCGGAAGGCCTCGGCGTCACGGGCGTTCTCGCCGTCGAGCTGTTCGAGACGACCGACGAGCGCATCCTCGTCAACGAGCTCGCGATGCGCCCGCACAACTCCGGCCACTGGAGCATCGAGGGATCGACGACGAGCCAGTTCGAGCAGCACCTGCGCGCCGTGCTCGACCTGCCGCTCGGGCCGACGGGGATGATCGCACCATGGGCGGTCATGGTCAACGTGCTCGGAGGGCCGGCATCCGGCACGATGGCCGACCGCTACCGACAAGTGTTCGAGGACTACCCCTTCGCGAAGGTCCACAACTACGGCAAGGCGCCACGACCAGGGCGCAAGATCGGGCACGTCACGGTCATCGGCGACGACCTGGATGCCGTGGCGTACGACGCGCGCGCCGCCGCGGCGCTCTTCGGCGACTGATCTAGCATGGAGCCCATGCCGGAACCGCTCGTCGCGGTCGTCATGGGCTCGGACTCCGACTGGTCGGTCATGAGCGAGGCGGCCGCAGTGCTCGCGGAGTTCGGCGTGCCCTGCGAGGTCGAGGTCCTCTCGGCCCACCGCACCCCCGAGCGCATGATCGCCTGGGGCAAGGCGGCAGCCGATCGAGGACTGCGCAGCATCATCGCGGGGGCGGGAGGCGCTGCCCACCTTCCGGGCATGCTCGCGTCGGTCACGACGCTGCCGGTCATCGGTGTGCCCGTGCCGCTCGCGAGGCTCGATGGGCTCGACTCCCTGCTCTCGATCGTGCAGATGCCGGCCGGTGTGCCCGTCGCCACGGTCTCCATCGGCGGGGCGCGCAATGCCGGCCTCCTTGCCATCCGGATGCTCGCGGCGACCGATCCGGACCTCGCGAAGAGACTCGCCGACTTCGCCCGCGGGCTCGAGGAGTCGGTCGCGGCGAAGAGCGCGGCGCTCAAGTCCACGCTGTGAGCGCGTCGAGCCCGGTGCGTCACCCGGATGTCTCCTCCCCGGAGACGATGACGAAGCGCGCCTGGTGGCTCGTGGCCGTCAACTTCCTCATCCCCGGCTCTGCGCAGCTGCTCGCCGGGAACCGCCGCCTCGGGCGCTTCGGGGTCACCGCGACGTTCGTGCTCGTCGGTCTGGCCATCGTCGCGCTCCTGCTCCTCTGGTTGTGGCCCGTCGCGCTCTACACCCTGGGCACCAACTCGATCGTGCTCACGGTCGCGCAGGTGCTCCTCGTCGGCTACGCCGTGCTGTGGGTCGTGCTCACCCTCGACACCCTTCGCCTCGTGCGGCTCGTGAGGGTCGGGCCGGCCGCGCGCGGCTTCGTCGCGGGCCTCTCGATCGTCGGGCTCGTGGTGACGGCCGGCATCGCCGGGTACGGTGCCGTTGTCGCCGGGTCGGCGAGGTCGGCGCTCTCCGCGATCTTCGACAGCGGTGACTACCAGCCGCCGGTAGACGGCCGGTACAACATCCTGCTGCTCGGAGGCGATGCGGGACCCGACCGGCTTGGCCTGCGGCCGGACAGCATCTCTGTCGCGAGCGTCGACGCCACGACCGGTGCGACCGTCATGATCGGGGTCCCGCGCAATCTCGAGCTCGCCCGATTCTCGGAGGGTTCACCGCTGTACGGACCTTTCCCGAACGGCTACGACTGCGGCGACGATTGTCTCATCAGCTACCTCTATACCTATGGCGAAGAGCATCCGGAGCTCTACCCGGAGGCGCAGGAGAAGGGCTCGCTTCCGGGCATCGAGGCCATGCGCGACGCGGTCGAGGGCGTGCTCGGCCTTACCCTGCAGTACTACGTGCTCATCGACATGCAGGGTTTTTCGGACCTCATCGACTCGCTCGGCGGCATCACGCTCGACGTGCCGGAGCGCACACCGCTCGCGGCCGCGATCCCCGGCGCACAGCCCTTCGGCTGGGTCGAAGCCGGCGAGCAGCACCTCGACGGGCAGACGGCGCTCTGGTACGCCCGCTCGCGCTACGAGAGCACCGACTACGCCCGGATGTCGCGTCAGCGCGACGTGCAGGAGGCGATCCTGCGACAGTTCACTCCGGCGAACGTGCTCGTCAAGTTCCAGGGGGTCGCTGCGGCTGGGGCCCAGGTCGTCAAGACCGACATCCCCTCCGTCATGCTCGGGCTCTTCGCGGACCTCGCCACGAAGTCGAAGAAGCTCCCCGTGACGCGCCTCGAGCTCGTCCCCGACGAATTCGATCCGCTGTATCCCGACTTCGACAAGATCGCGGCGGCGATCGCCGCCGCTTTCGCGGCGAGCAGCCCGACGCCAGCGCCGTAGCGTCTACGAGCCGTCGGACCGGAAAACACGTTCGCTGAGCGCCTGGACGTCGCGGTCGAGGTTGTCGAGGCGGACATTGACCGTCTCGAAGCGCGCGTTCATCTCGGCACGGAGGCTCGCAAAGCCGGCTACCATCTCGTTCCGAAGGCTCGCGATCTCACTGCGCAAACTGGTCATCTGACCGCCGATCGACTTCGTGAGCAGCGTCATGGTACCCAGGAGCGTTGCCGCGAAGACGCCGATGATCGTCCAGACCTGTGGCTCAGTCAACGTGATCACCTCTCCAGTGTGCCGTGTCGATGAACCGTACGCTACCCGATCGGAGATTCACGCTTGCTCAAGCCTCGACCGTTCCGGGGGTTCACGGCGAGGCCGTTGCTGTGGAGGAGAAGACCGTCGGCTCAGAGGTCCGCGTGGAGCTGCCAGACCTTCTGGGCGGAGTCGCGCCAGCTGAACGCGCCCGCACGGTCGAGGCCGGTGTAGCGAAGCCGCTCGGCGAGTCCGGGATCGGAGACGACAGCACCGATGGCGGACGCGAGGCGGTCAGGGTAGCCGTCGGGGTCCTCGCGCTCGACCGCGATTCCGGCGCCCGCGGCGACCTCGAGCACGGCGGGCTCGTCCGAGTGCACGACGGGCGTGCCGAAGTGGAACGCCTCGATGACGGGCAGGCCGAACCCTGCGGCGATGCTCGGGAACACGAACACGGATGCGCGGTCGAGGGCGACGGCGAGGTCGGCGTCGGCGAGGAACCCGAGGGTGCGAACGCGGCCCTCCGCGAGCCCTGCCTCGGCTGCGATCGCCGCGACGTCGACACCGCCCCAGCCCTCCGGGCCGACGATGAGCAGCGGAAGGTCCATGGTCTCCGGGCGAGCGAGTGACTGGATGAGTGCCATGAGACCCTTGCGCGGCTCAAGCGTGCCGACGCTCAGGAGGTACCGCTCCGGGAGCCCGAGGCGCGCCGCCCGTGCGTCCGCGTCGACGGGCACCTGCAGCTTCGAGCTCACGGCACCTCCGATCACGCGGATGCGGTCGCCGAAGTCGAGAAGCTCGCCGAGCTGGGAGGCGACCGCGTGGCTCGGGACGACCACGGCATCCGCGAACCGATGCGCCCGCTTCGTCATCGCCCGGTGCCAGGCGACGCGGCCCCGGCTCAGGGTCTCCGGATGCGTCCACGGCACGACGTCGTGGATCGTCACCACGATCTGGTCTGCGTCATTGTTGAGGCGGTCGTGGCGGCTGAGCGGGGCCAGCAGGCTCGCCGAGTGGACCATACCCTTGCCCCTGATGCCGCCGAAGCCGAGACGCCACGCGAGTTCGCGGGCGCTGCGCGGCAACCGACTTGCGCGGAGGTCGGCAAGACCGGGGAGAAGCATCCGG
The DNA here is from genome assembly GCA_036833635.1 of Terrimesophilobacter sp. GTDB lineage: Bacteria > Actinomycetota > Actinomycetes > Actinomycetales > Microbacteriaceae > Terrimesophilobacter. The sequence goes on along the minus strand of DAITPJ010000054.1, from coordinate 6,073 downwards.
AGCCGCTCTTCCTCTTCGGTCGTGGTCGCCGCCACAAGCCCGGCGACGTCGCAGCCGGCCGGTGCCACACGGATCAGCTCCCGTGTGAGTTCCTCGGTGTAGCGCCCGATCCCGCCCGGAAACGGGGCGACGATCGGGTCGACGATCACGCTCAGGGTCGTCATGTGCGCTCCAGCACTCCATTCTGTGCCGCGTCGGCGAGGGCGGACCTCCAGTCGCGGATCGGCGCCAGACCCAATAATTGCCAGCGGACATGCCCGAGAACCGAGTATGCGGGCCGGGGCGCGGGTCGCACGAAATCGGCGCTCGAGGTCGGCTTGACCCTATCAGGATCGAGTCCCGCGACGCTGAAGACGGCTCGGGCGAACTCGAACCAGCTCGTGCTGCCCGAACTCGTCGCGTGGTAGACGCCAGGGGCAAGCTCGGCATCGAGCATGGCCACGATCTGCCGCGCGACGTCGGCCGTCCACGTCGGCTGCCCGAGCTGGTCGTCGACGACGCTCACCGTGTCGTTCTGTGCGGCGAGGCGCAGCATGGTCTTCGGGAAGTTCGGGCCGTGGGCGCCGTAGAGCCAGGCAGTGCGGACGACGTAGGTTCCCTCCGGGTTCAGCTCGAGCGCCAGGCGCTCGCCCTCCGCCTTCGTGCGCCCGTAGGCCGAGACCGGATGCCGTGGGGAGTCCTCGGGATAGGGCGTCGTCGCGGTGCCGTCGAACACATAGTCGGTCGAGAGCTGCACGAGCTTCGCGCCGTGCCGCGCGGCCGCGCGGGCCAGGTTCCCCGCGCCCGTCGCGTTGACGGCGAAGGCGGCGTCCTCGTCTCCTTCCGCGTCGTCGACCCTGGTGTACGCGGCGCAGTTGAGGATGACCGCGTGACCGGCGACAGCGGCGTCCACGGCATCCGGGTCGGTGACGTCGAGGTCGGCCCGGCCGAGCGCGGTGACCTCGCGGCCGACCAGCGCCTGCTGGAGGTCCTGCCCGAGCATGCCGGTCGCGCCGGTGAGGAGGTAGCGCATCACAGCGTCACACCCTGATGATCTGGAGGTTGCCGACGTCGGCGAACACATCGAAGTCGTCATCCTGAGTGACGACGGGGAGGCCATGCGCGAGTGCGACAGCAGCGATCCAGAGGTCGTTGATCTGGGGTCGTCGGCCCGCTACTGAGACGGCATGACGGAGCTTGGCCCACTCGGTGGCAGCATTCGCGTCCGCCGACAGCATCGAGATCCCGGCGAGAGACTCGATGGTGGACATGCGGACTGCGCGCACGTCGGCGGATTGCGCGGCGTGGACGCCGGCGAGAAGTTCTCCCCGGGTGATGGAACTCACGTATTGCTCGACGGGCAGGCCGCCGAAATCGATCGGGCGGTCCTGCTCGATGGCGATGAAGACGCTCGTGTCGAGGAGCCCGCGAAGGTGCGGAAGCGCGCGCGTCACTCGATCGGTCCCAGGTCGTCGGTCGTGTCATCCCAGAGATCGTGTGGGTGAGGCTCCGTGACCGGCTTGCCGGGCCGCAGCGCAAGGAGATCAGCCGTCGTCAGGAACTCGCGCTTGCCGGGGGAGATGGCGACGAGCCTCGCCGCCGCAACGCCGTTGACCGTGATCGTGACGTCTTCGCCGCGGCGGGCGCGCTCGATCACGGCGGCGGTGTTGTTGCGCAGTTCGCGCACCGGGACGAGGGACATGCTGGCAAGTGTAGCAGCGTGTAGCTGGGCGTAGCTCGGCCGCAATCTTGGGTTTTCGCTGGTCGAGTGCCGCCGCAGGGGGTGTATCGAGACCGAGCCACGGGACAGACCGGTTTCGATACGCGCTCCGCGCTACTTAACCAGCGAGGGGTCTATTCGCGCGGGCTGGAGCCGAAGACGTGGTGGGTGAGGGCTTGCACGTCCCGGTCGAGACCCTCGAATTTGGCCTCCGTGATGCCGCGAAGAGCGCCGATCTCGGCGCGCATCTCGGTGCGGAGCGATCCGATCTCGACACGGACCGTCCCGATCTCGGCCTGCAGGGTGCGCAGGATGAGTTGCGTGATGACCGTCAGCCCGCCGAGCAGGGCCGCGGCGAGCACGCCGATTACCGTCCAGACCTGCGGTTCGTTCACGATGAGCACCCCACTATTGTCGCCGATCGGCCGCAGTCAAACTAGCCCTGCCGAAGAGTGGCCGACTCCCCTCCTCGCACGGTTCTGTGCGAACTGCAGGGAGCCCGGGTGTTGAGGAGGAGTGGGGTTACAGCGCGGCCCGGTGCTTGAGCGGCTCCCACCAGGAGCGGTTGTCGCGGTACCACTGCACGACATCCGCGAGACCCTGCTCGAAGGGCACTTGGGGCGCGTAGCCCAGTTCGGCCGAGATCTTGCCGATGTCGACCGAGTACCGCAGGTCGTGGCCCTTGCGGTCCTCGACGTGGTCGACGAAGGACCAGTCCCGGCCGGTCGCCTCGAGGAGCAGCACGGTGAGCTCCTTGTTGGTCAGCTCGGTGCCGCCGCCGATGTTGTAGACCTCGCCCGCGCGCCCGCCGGCGAGCACGAGCGCGATCCCGCGGCAGTGGTCGTCGACGTGCAGCCAGTCCCGGATGTTGCCGCCATCACCGTAGAGCGGCACATGCCGCTCGTCGATGAGGTTGGTCACGAAGAGCGGGATGACCTTCTCGGGGAAGTGGTACGGACCGTAGTTGTTCGAGCAGCGCGTGATCGAGACGTTGAGGCCGTGCGTGCGGAAGTAGCTGCGGGCGAGCAGGTCGCTGCCGGCCTTCGACGCGGAGTAGGGGGAGTTGGGCTCGAGCGGGCGGGTCTCGTCCCAGGACCCTTCGGCGATCGAGCCGTAGACCTCATCCGTCGAGACGTGCACGAACCGCTCGACCCCCGCGCGCAGCGCGGCATCGAGCAGGCGCTGCGTGCCGAGCACGTTCGTCTCGACGAAGATCGAGGCGTCGCGCACCGAGCGGTCAACGTGCGACTCGGCCGCGAAGTGCACGATCGCGTCGATGCCGGGCAGTACACGGTCGAGCAGCTCGGAGTCCCGGATGTCGCCGTGCACGAAGGAGTACCGCGGCGAGTCGGCGACGGGGGCCAGGTTCGCGAGGTTGCCGGAGTAGGTGAGGGCGTCGAGCACGACGACCTCGGCGCCTTCGAGGCCCGGCAGGGCGTCCTCGATCGTCCGTCGGACGAAGTTCGAGCCGATGAAGCCGGCGCCGCCGGTCACGAGAACCTTCACGGTTCATTCTCCTGTCTGCGAATGCGCCGCCCGATGAGAGCGGAGCGAATGGTGAGTCCGGCCGTGAGCGCGACGCGCAGCGGCCACAGGAGCGGGCCGGAGTACTTCCGGGCGAGAAACCGGCGGGCGCTCGTATGGTGTGCCGCGATCATACGTGCGGAGTCCGAGGTGGTCGAATGGGCGCCCGTGTGCGTCACCCGAGCGGAGGGCTCGTAGAGGTTGCGATAGCCGTGCCGGCCGAAGCGGTAGCCGAGGTCGACATCCTCGAAGTACATGAAGTAACCGGTGTCGAAGCCGCCGACTTCGTCGAAGGCGCTGCGGCGCACGAGCAGGCATGACCCGGAGAGCCAGCCGGCGTCTCGGCGACCTGACGGGGCCTCGGCATCGTTGCGGTAGCGCCGGCTCCACGGGTTGCCCGGCCAGAGGTTGGCGAACATTGCGTGGCCGACCCCGGTCCGCAGCGAGGGGACGGCGCGTGCGGAGGGATAGAGCGTGCCGTCGACGTTGTAGACGGCGGGACCGACGCTCGCGATCGCGGGGTCCTCGTCTCCCGCGTCGCGAAGTCGATCGAGCACGCCCGGCTCGAGCACGACATCCGGATTGCTCACGAGCACCCACTCGATCTCGCGGGGAAGAGCATCGATGGCTGCGTTGACGGCGCCTCCGTAACCCAGGTTCGCAGGCATCGGCAGGTACTTCGCTCCGACCGCCTCGGCGAGCGAGCGCACGTCGCCCTCGTCGGGCAGGTTGTCGGCGATTGCGACCGTGGGTGGCGTCGCCGAAGCCACCGGTACTGAGGCCAGAAAGCCTTCAAGGACCTCTTCAGAGCCGTAACTCACCGTCACGACCGCGATACGCGGCACGGTGGAGGAGGATCTCGGCGCGCCCATAGATAGACAATCCTAGTTCTCGTCATCCAACTCCCAGCCTGCCCGTGCCTAGACTTGCGCCGTGCAGGATGTCGCCGACTCGCTCTCGATCTCCGTTGCGCTCTGCACCCACAATGGAGCCGCATACGTTGGACAACAGGTGCGAAGCATCCTCGAGCAGACTGTTCCACCGGGGGAGCTCATTCTGTCGGATGATGCTTCGACCGACGAGACTGTGGAGGCAGTGCGCGCCGAGGTCGACCGTTACCTAGCGCAAAGGCCCGGGGCGCTGGCGTTCGTCGTCCTGCAGAACCCTCAACCGCTCGGCGTCATCCGCAACTTTGAGCAAGCGGTTCGCGCCTGTACCGGCGACCTGATCGCGCTCAGCGACCAGGACGACCTGTGGGCGTCGCGTCGCCTCGAGTTCGCCGCTCGGGAGTTCGGCTCAAGGCCAGAGCTCACCCTGCTTCACGGCAACGCCAGATTGATCGACAGCGGGGGGCATCCCATCGGCCAATCCCTCTTCGACGCCATCGAGTTCACGTCGGCGGAGCAGCGCGAAGTGCGAGAGGGGCATGCCTTCGAAGTACTGCTGCGCAGAAATGTCGTGACCGGGGCGACGACGATTTTCAGGAAGAGCCTTTTGAACCATGCGATACCGTTCTTCGAGCCATGGGTGCACGACGAGTGGCTCGGTATTCTCGCTTCCATCGTCGGCAGGGTCGACTTCCTGTCCGCGATGCTCGTGGATTACCGCCAGCATGGTGCGAACCAGATCGGGGCCCGAAAACTCGGGCTGCGCGACAAGGTGAGAAGGCTGCGGGAGCCACGAGATGAACGTAACCAGCATCTGGTGGCGCGGGCGGAGGCGCTGCTAGGCCGCTTGACAGGTCTCGGCGACGTCGTCCCCGCGCGCGACCTGAAGCTCATTCGCCAGAAGCTCGCTTTTGAACGGCGACGGCGAGATCTGCCGGTGGCGAGGCTCAGGCGTATCATCCCGGTACTACGGTTGGGCCTGGCCGGCAAGTACCGAACCTTCGCCAGGGCGCGCTACGACATGATCAGGGACCTTCTCCAGCCGGACCGCTGACGCACGGCCGGTAGGATTCATCGCGTGCAGATCCGCGAGCTTTCGGTGCCCGACTCCTACGAAGTCACTCCGGTGCAGCGAGCCGACGAGCGCGGCGTCTTCCTCGAGTGGTATCGGTTCGATCTGCTCGAGGAGGTTGTCGGGCATCGACTTGATCTCCGGCAGGCGAACATATCGGTGTCGGCGAAGGGAGTGGTCAGAGGCGTCCATTTCGCCGACATCCCGCTCGGCCAGGCGAAGTACGTGACCGTGACCAACGGTGCTGTCTTGGACTATGTGGTGGACCTTCGCGTCGGGTCGCCAGCCTTCGGCACCTGGGATACCGTTCGCCTCGACACGCTCGATCGACGAGCTGTGTATCTGGCTGAGGGCCTTGGCCATGCGTTCATTGCTCTCACGGACAACGCGACCGTGAGCTATCTCGTTTCGGATATCTACAATCCGTCGCGCGAGCACGGCGTCAACCCACTCGACCCCGCCATCGCGCTCGTCTTTCCCCCTGACGCGGGCGAGCCGATACTGTCGAAGAAAGACACGGATGCACCCGGTCTCGTCGAGGCACGCGAGCACGGGCTCCTTCCGACCTGGGAACAGGCGAAGGCGTTCTACGCATCCCTGGCGACGCAGGGAGGTTGAGAATGCGCGGCATCATCCTGGCCGGCGGGTCCGGTACCCGGCTATGGCCGATCACGCGGGGCATCTCGAAGCAGCTCATGCCCATCTACGACAAGCCCATGATCTATTACCCGCTCTCGACGCTCATGCGCGCCGGCATCCGGGAGATCCTGATCATCACGACCCCGGATGACCAGGCCCAATTTCGGCGATTACTGGGCGACGGCCGGGACCTCGGCATCGAGCTCAGCTATGCGGCGCAGCCCAACCCGGAAGGGCTCGCACAGGCCTTCA
>DAITPJ010000053.1:0-14602 GCA_036833635.1 Terrimesophilobacter sp. | reverse complement strand
AGCTTCTGGTGGCGGCGCTGCAGCGAGCAGTCACGCGTGGAGATGACGACGACGTTGCCGGCAGCATCCGCGAGGCACTGGGTCTCGACATGCCGCGGCTTGTCGAGGTACTTCTCCACGAAGCACTCGCCGCGGCCGAAGGCGGCGACGGCTTCGCGCGTCGCCGACTCGAAGAGCTCCGGGATCTCCTCGCGCGTTCTGGCCACCTTGAGGCCGCGTCCGCCGCCGCCGAAGGCGGCCTTGATCGCGACCGGAAGACCGTGCGTGTCGACGAAGGCGAGAACCTCCTCGGCATCCGAGACCGGGTTGAGGGTGCCGGGAGCGAGCGGCGCGCCCACCTTCTCGGCCACGTGGCGGGCGGAGACCTTGTCCCCGAGCTGGTCGATCGCCGCCGGCGACGGGCCGATCCAGATGAGGCCGGCATCCAGCACAGCCTGGGCGAACTGCGAGTTCTCGGCGAGGAAGCCGTAGCCGGGGTGCACGGCGTCGGCTCCGGAGCGCCGGGCGATCGAGAGCAGCTTCTCGATCACGAGGTAGGTCTCTGCGCTCGTCGTCCCGTCGAGCGCGTAGGCCTCGTCGGCGAGCTTGACGTGCCGCGCATCGCGATCCTGGTCGGCATAGACGGCGACGGAGGTGATCCCGCTGTCCTTCGCCGCCCGGATCACGCGTACGGCGATTTCTCCACGATTGGCGATGAGGACCTTGGAAATGCGGGGCATAGTTGTTTAGCCTATTGCGGTTCGAAGGCCCGACATTGGCCAGGAGCGACAAAAACGTAGGAAGTCCTTGTATTCCGGGCTACAAGGAAAACCGAGCGCCGGGACGGCGCTCGGCGCTGGCACGGCTTCGCCTGCGGCGACGGTCAGAAATGACCGTCGCTTTCAGCTCCAGCGCGCAACCTCATGCCACTCGACCCCGAAGCCGCGCAGCAGGGTGCGCAGAGTCGAGAGCGAGAGCCCGACGACGGTGTGCGGGTCGCCGTCGACCGACGTGATGAACGGCGCGCCGAGCGAGTCGATCGTGAAGGCGCCCGCGACCTGCAGCGGTTCGCCGGTCGCGATGTAGGCGTCGAGTTCGGAGTCCGTGACGTCGGCGGCGAAGGTCACGCTCGCACTCGACACGGCGCCCGCCGCCCCGTGAACGACGCCCTCGCGCCGGTCGATGAGCCAGTGCCCTGAGTGCAGGATGCCCGTGCGCCCGCGCTGCAGCTCCCAGCGTTCACGGGCCACGGATGCCGTGAGCGGCTTCCCGTAGACGCGCCCGTCCAGCTCGAACACCGAGTCGCCGCCGAGCACGAACCCGTCGACCGCGGTGCCCCCGACGTCGCCGTTCGACACCGCCTCCGCCTTGAGCCGTGCGAGCAGCAGGACCGTCTCGGCCGGGGAGAGAGCTCCCGCGCCAGCGACCGCGGCATCCTCGTCGACGTTCGACGGCACGACGATCGGTTCGACCCCGGCCGCCCGCAGCGTGGCGAGCCTGGCCGGAGACGTCGAGGCGAGGTAGAGCCGCACGGCGCTCCTAAGCTGAGGGGATGGGAGATGCGCTGGGCCAACACATCGAGCTGGAGATCTCCAACGTAGCCCACGGCGGCGTCATGGTCGCGCGGCACGATGGCAGGGTCATCTTCGTCTCGGATGCGATCCCCGGCGAGCGCGTCCGCGCGGTGGTCACGGATGACGCGAAGGCAAAGTTCTGGCGCGCCGACACGGTCGAGGTGCTCAGAGCGTCGCCGCACCGTCAGCCGCATGTGTGGTCGGCCGCCTCCCTCGACCGCGAGCCGGAGCAGCGCGCGGGCGGCGCCGAGTTCGGTCACATCGCGCTCGCGCACCAGCGCGAACTCAAACGGCAGGTGCTCGCGGATGCCCTGCACCGGATGGCGGGGCTCGATCCCGACGTCGTCGTCGAGGCGCTCCCCGGCGCGGCCGACGGCACCGGATGGCGCACCCGCGTTCGCCTGCACGCGGGCGACGACGGCGTGCTCGGCCCGTACGCCGCCCGGTCGCATCGGGTCGTCCCCGTCGTCGATCTTCCCCTCGCTACCCCGGAGGTCGCGGCCGCCGCACCGCTCGGCGAGCCCGCCGCCGGCGCCGTCGAGATCACCCAGCCCTCGGTCGGGCCCGTCGTCGTCCTCGCCGACGGCGCACGCGGGGACGCGATCACCGAGCGCGTGGGCGATCGCGAATTCCGCCTCGACGCAGGCGGGTTCTGGCAGGTCCACCTGCACGCGGCGGCGACCCTCACCGAGGCGGTTCAGTCGGCGATCGATCCTGGGATCTTCGACCAGGATGCGGCGAACCTCGACCTGTACGGGGGTGTCGGTCTGCTCGCTGCGGCCGTCGGCGACCGCTTCGGGAGTGGCATCCGGATCGAGTCGGTCGAGAGCGATGCCCGCGCGTCCGAGCACGCGCGCGCGAATCTCGCGGAGTGGACGGGCGCCGCCGCCGTGGCGGCGCGGGTCGACCGGTACCTCGCGCGGCTGCGCACCGAGCGCACGCGGCTCGAAGCGGCGACGGTCGTGCTCGACCCGCCGCGTTCAGGTGCGGGCAAGGATGTCGTTGCCTCGCTCGCCGCCCTCGGCCCGGCGCAGCTCGTCTACGTCGCGTGCGACCCCGTTGCCCTCGCGCGCGATCTCGCGCTCTTCGGCGAGCGCGGCTACCGGCTCAGCGGCATTCGGGCGTTCGACCTGTTCCCTCACACGCACCACGTCGAGGCGGTCGCGAGCCTCGTGCGAGGGTAGTCAGGGGTCCTGGTCTCGATACACCGCCTTCGGCGGCACTCGACCAGCGATGACCTACCAGCTGCCGCCGCCACCCCCGCCGCCACCTCCGCCGCCACCTCCTCCTCCACCAGAGCCGCCGCTCGAGCCAGGCGTCGAAGTGAAGGAGGTCGTGGCCATGCTCGTGAAGCTGTTGACGGCCGACCCGATCGACGCGATCGAGGCGACGGAGCTCGACAGGTATCCGGCCTGGAATCCGGCGCTTCCTGAATACCAGTCCATCGTCGGGTCGACCTTGCCCTGCGCAACGAGCTCTGCGAACACCTTCGCCCAGCGCTCGGCCTCGCCGAAAACCATCGCCCACGGCATGTAGCGGCTGAAGACGTCCTCGTCCTCGTCGAAGCGGATGCGGTCGGCTTCGGCCGTCGCGATGTACTCCTTGAAGCCGGCGAGCTGCACGTACACCGCGTGCCCGAGCGCGCTTCGTCGTGCGGCCTTCGATGCGGAACCGAGCGTGAGGAAGGAACCGATCGCAAGGCCCATGGGGATGAACACCCAGCCCTCGAAGAACGTCATGATGAAGAACCCGCCTGCGCCGAGGAAGAGCCCCCAGGAGATGAGCGGATGCGTGCGGTTGACCTTGTCGATGAAGTAGCCCTTGTGCTCGATCCAGGTGTCGAGCGCCTTGACGATCGCGCGCATGTCGGTCGCGAACGTGTTGGTGAGCGATGAGAGCTTGACGGAGGTGCGGTACCCGCCGAAGAGCTTGCCGAGCAGGAGCGCCTCGTGCGGAAGCAGCTCGGCGGCATCCGGACCGCCCGGCCGTGACCGCGCCTTCTTCTCTGCGGCGCGCTCCGGTGTGGCCACGAGCGTGTAGTCCTTGGCCTTGCGCCGATTTCCGCCCTCTACCTCCTCAATGCGCAGGTGCCCGCGCACGGCGAGGTCGATGAGCGTCGCCGTCACGTCGGAGTTCTTGCGCTTCTTGTTGAGCACGGTCCCGGCCGCGCCCACCGGAAGCCCCTTCGGCGGTTGATACTGCACGACGATCGTCTCGTCACGGGGCGCCGGCCCGACCTCGGCATGGGCCGGATCGTCGGGGACGCCACCAGGGGTGACGCCGAGAAACTTGCGATCGCGCCTCCGCGCAACGACGAGGAGCTGGAAGGCGAGCGGCACGGCGAGGACCAGTACGAGGCCGGTGCCCCAGTTCCACGGGTTCCAGAACGGGTCGGGTCCATCGTTCGATCCGCTCGTCACCGGCACATAGCCGGCGGGGAGGCTCGGCTCGCGAATCTGCGTCGTGTCGGTGAACGTGCCCACGGGCCAGACCACGTCGATCGTGAGACCCTGGCGGCTCGTGAGGAGACCGCTCTCGAAGGTCGCGGTCGCGCCGCTCGCTCGCGCGGAGGCGCAGGCATCCTTGGTACCGTCGTAGCCTGCGTAGCAGAGCACGGACTCGATGGGCGCCGGCCCCTTCACGGTCACGGTCGTTCGAAGGATCGAGGGGTCCCAGTAGCTCCCCGTTGCGTTCCAGAAGAACTCGTCCTTGAGGCTGCCGTCGGGCTGCGTCGCACTGTTGAGAGCGCCCTCGACGTCGTACCGGATGACGTAGGTCTGTTCTCCGTGCACGTGCGCGTTCGCGTTGCCGACCCTGATCTGGAGGGCATTGCCGAGCGTCGTCGAATACAGCGCGCTCGCCCCCGTCGGGCTGGAGACCTCGATGTTGCTGTACCGGTAGACCCGGTCCGACCCCGGTGTCTCCGTCGCGAAACGGGAGGCGAGGAAGCGGTCGATGCCGTGACGATCCTCCGAGCCGGCGAAGTCGTAGTCGATCGTCTCGACGACGTGCACGGTGCCGTCGGCATCGATCGTGTACTGGATGTCGAAGCTGCCGATCTTCTCGGCCCCGCTGCCTCCCGAACAGCCCGCCAGCACGAGCGCAACGACCCCGACAGCGAGCACAGACCTCACCCAGCGAGAAATCATGTGCCGACTCTACCGGGCGCGCGGTCGCCGAGCCGTTAAGATGGTGCCGGGACGACCCGGGGGAGAACAGGATCGACGCCATGCAGCTCACGGCTGAGAACGAGTCACCGACCGACGTGAAGCGGAACGGTGTCAGGGTCGGGGTCGTCGACGATCACGAATCCGTGCGCCTTGGGCTCAAGGCCGCGTGCATCGAAGCGGGCTTCGACTTCGTGCTCGCCGCAGCATCCGTCAAGGAGTTCGTAACCGGCCTCGGCACCAGGGAGTGCGACGTGGTCCTCCTCGACCTTTCTCTCGGCGACGGGTCGACGGTCACCGAGAACGTCAAGTCCGTGCAGGCGACCGGATGCGCCGTGCTCGTTCACAGCATCGCCGACCGGGTTGCGCTCGTGCGCGAGGCCCTGGCGGCCGGGGCCGCAGGGGTGATCCCGAAGTCCTCGGCGACCAAGACGGTCATGTCCGCGGTGGCGACGGTCGCGCGCGGGGATGTTCTCAACAACCTCGAGTGGGCGACGGCGATCGATGCCGACCGCGACTTCTCGAAGGCGCAGCTGGGCCGCCGCGAGCGGGAGATCCTCCACCTCTACGCTTCCGGCCTGCCGCTCAAGCTCGCAGCGGAACGCCTTGGCATCGGCTACGCAACCGCGCGGGAGTACCTCGACCGCATCCGGATCAAGTACATCGAGGTCGGTCGGCCGGCTCCGACCAAGGTCGACCTCCTGCGCCGCGCGGTCGAGGACGGCATTCTGCCGGGTCTCGACCCGGACGGCGGGGATGAGCACTGAGACAGCGGTCGTCGAACCGCTGAGGCAACCGCGGAGGCCGATCAGCCGATCCCAGATGGAGGTCGTGGCGTCGCGATCGGTCGCGTTCTTCGGACTCCTGTTCGGGGCGCAGACGTTCCCGGTCATGCTCGGCCAGGTCGGCGTTCTGCAGCCGCAGTGGTTCTGGGGCTACAACGTCGCGATCTTCGGCGGGCTCCTGATGTGCGTCGTGGGTTCGATCGGCCGTCGATTCGTCCGGGCGGCCAATAGCTACGTCTCGGCGATCTGGCTCGTCGCGATGGCGACGTGGCCGCTCGCGGTCGTCGACCCGACGGCCGTCGCCACCGAGCGCCCCTGGCTGTGGTTCATGTGCACTGTCGCCACGGCGACGGCGGCGATCGCGTTCTCGACCTGGGCAGCGGCCGCCTACCTCGTGCTCGCCCCCACGATCTACTGCGTCATTCGGCTGACCCCATCCGGGGGCGGCGCCAACTGGGACCTCGCCGTGCTCGACACCGTGTACGCGATCCTCCTGGGCGGTGCGGTTCTCCTCATCATCACCATGCTGCGCGGCGCAGCGGCAGCGGTCGACGCCGCCCAGGGCACCGCGCTCGCCCGCTACGCCCACGCCGTGCGGCAGCACGCCACCGAGGTCGAGCGCGTTCAGGTCGACTCGATCGTGCACGACAGCGTGCTCACGACGCTCATCTCCGCTGCGCGTGCCTTCACCCCCGAGGCCATGGAACTCTCGGCGACGATGGCGAGCAACGCGATCGGGCACCTGAAGGAGGCAGAGGCGTCGTCGCCGAACGACGACTCGACCGTCGCGGTGACCCAACTCGCCGAGCGCATCCTGGGGGCCGCTGGCGCTCTCTCTGCGCCGTTCAAGGGCCGGATTCTCGGAGTCGGTGTGGGAAGCATCCCGGTGCAGGTCGCGGAGGCGCTCTACTCCGCGGCGGTCCAGGCCATGGTCAACAGCCTCCAGCACGCAGGAACGGGCGAGTCGGTGACGAGGTGGCTCACGATCAAGGGGGAGGGGGCCGAGGGCCTCGACATCGAGATCGGCGACACGGGCGCCGGGTTCGACGTCGACGACGTGCCGGTCGAGCGACTGGGACTTCGAGTGTCGATCATCGAGCGGGTCGCGAACGCCGGCGGATGGGTGCACATCGCGTCCCGCCCAGGTGAAGGCACCGTCATCGACATCCAGTGGCCTGCCCCCGACGAGATCGATCGGACGGCGGCGCCATGATCACGATTCCGCGGTACATCATCATCTCGCTCGCTGCCGTGTTCTCCGGCTATATCCTGCTGCTCGCGGTCTACTCCCTTGAGATCCCGGTCGACAAGGGCCCGTATATCCTGGCGATGGTCGCGTACGCGACCATGACGACCGTGAGCCTGTGGCCGTCGAGGAAACCGCGGATGCCCCTCTGGATGGCTCTGCTCAACGTCGCCGTGAGCATCGCCCTCTCGCTGCTCGTGACGGGGCAGCTGGATGCCAACGGCCCACTCGGCTCCAACTATGCGACCTGGTACCCGGCGGCGATCGGTACCCTCATGGTCATCACCTCGACGCGCAACAGGCACCTTCTCGCGTGGATCGGTGTTGGCGCTCTCGCTGCGCACACGATCGTATGGGCGGGGGTCGGGGCTCTTGCGACATTGGGCGTGGTGGGGAGCGTCATGTGGGTCGCCGTCTCGCACGTGCTGTCCCGCTCGCTCGGAAGAATCAGCCGGGATGCGCAGCAATACGCGGTGGCGGAACGTGAGGCCGCCGAGTGGCAGGCCGCCCAGGAGGCGCACCTCTCCGAACGCCAGTTCCGCTTGCGGCAGACGAACCGGATGGCCCTGCCCATGCTGCGGCAGATCGTCGCGAGCCGCGGCGACCTCACCGACGCCCAGCGCCAGGAATGCGTCTACCTCGAGGGAGCCATCCGGGACGAGATCCGAGGCAGGAAGCTTCTCAACAACCGCGTTCGCGAGCAGGTCATGCGGGCGCGCCGGCGAGGTGCGACCGTGACGCTCCTCGACGAGGGCGGCATCGACGAGCTGAGCGAGGATGAACTCGAGCGCGTGCTCAACAGCCTCGCGGATGCCCTCAAGGGTTCCGAGACCGACCGACTCATCGCGCGCACCGTCCCAGAGGGGTCGGATGTCGCCGTCACGGTCGTGGGACTCAGCTCGGTCGACGGCGGGGACGCGAGCGCTCTCGGCCGCGCCGACGAGGACGAGGACCAGGTCGACCTGTGGCTGGAGATACCACGCGCGCTGGAGCTATGAGCGAGGGCCATTTCTGGCCCTCGCCGCGACGCCAGCGCCGAACGCCGTCTCGGCGTTCGGTATCAGGGTTCAAGATGTTTCGGGTTACAAAGAGCGAAGGGCCGGAGGTGATCCTCCGGCCCTTCGCAATTCTCGAGTCAGGGCGATAACCCGAATATCGCCCTGACTCGCCCCCAAGTCATTAACCCGCTTACCCTAGTCGGCTAATGATTGGTGATGTAGCTCTCGAAAGAGGAACACCTAGCACTACCTATTGTGGGGTGGTCCCACGATATCCCAAAGTCGTCACTTTGGGGGACCTTTGGGGGACAATCTTCCATGAAACCGCGAGGTAACTCGCCGGTATATTGGACGTGGGCGGTGGAGACGGGGTGCAGGACGGGGTACAAACCCTCGATATTGCGCGCCGCACCGCGTTCCGACGGTCGATCTGAGCGGATATCGATGCTTCCGCGGCGAAAAACGCACGTCGCCACAGGGGGTCAGCCGGAACGTTGCCGCGTACCCCCAAAACGGGGGCGCATCAGGAGAAGCTGCGCCATCGTGTGATGCCAGGGAGGATCGGGGTACGAATCGGGCGCTGGCTGAGGCGCCAGGCGCTCGCCGCCCGGGCTGCCGCGCGCGCCCTGGTGCCCTCGAGTTCCTGCGTCATCCCCTCGAGGACCGCGATGACCGCGGCGAGTTCCTCCGGCGTCGGGTTGCCCGCGACGACCTCCACGTCCTCGCGCTCGATCACGGCGCGGTATCCCGGCTCATAGTGGGATGTTCCCGTGCTTCCTCGGCGGCATGCTCGCGCGCTTCGTCCGCAGCGCTCGAAGTGCCTTGATGACGGCGACCCGCGTCGCCGCCGGCTCGATGACGCCATCGAGTTCGCCGCGCTCCGCGGCGAGGAACGGGCTCGCGACGTTGTAGGTGTACTCGTTGGCGAGCTTCGTGCGCACGGCGGCGACATCCTCGCCCGCCTCCTCGGCGGCCTTGATCTCGCCGCGATACAGGATGTTCACGGCACCCTGGCCGCCCATGACGGCGATCTCGGCGGTGGGCCACGCGTAGTTGAGGTCGGCGCCGAGCTGCTTGGAGCCCATGACGATGTACGCTCCGCCGTAGGCCTTGCGGGTGATGACGGTCACGAGCGGCACGGTCGCCTCGGCGTAGGCGTACAGGAGCTTGGCTCCGCGGCGGATGACGCCCGTCCACTCCTGGTCGGTGCCCGGTAGATAGCCGGGGACATCCACGAGAGTCAGTATCGGGACGGAGAACGCGTCGCAGAAGCGCACGAACCGTGCCGCCTTCTCGCCCGCCTCGATGTTGAGCGTCCCGGCCATCGCGTTCGGCTGGTTGGCGATGACGCCGACCGAGCGCCCCTCGACGCGGCCGAACCCGACGACGATGTTCGGGGCGAAGAGTGGCTGGGTCTCGAGGAAGTCGCCGTGGTCGACGATGTGCTCGATGACGGTCTTGACGTCGTAGGGCTGGTTGGGGGAGTCAGGGATGAGTGTGTTGAGCCTGCGGTCCTCGTCGGTGATCTCGAGCTCGACCTCGCTCTCGTAGATCGGTAGGTCCGCGAGATTGTTGTCGGGGAGGAAGCTCAGGAGCGTGCGCGCGTAATCGAGGGCGTCTTCCTCGTCGCTTGCGAGGTAATGTGCGACGCCGGAGACGGTGTTATGGGTGAGCGCGCCGCCGAGCTCCTCCATGCCGACGTCTTCCCCCGTGACGGTCTTGATGACATCCGGACCCGTGACGAACATCTGGCTCGTCTTGTCCACCATGATGACGAAGTCGGTGAGGGCTGGCGAGTACACGGCGCCGCCGGCGGCGGGTCCCATGATGATCGAGATCTGCGGGATGACGCCGGATGCCATGGTGTTGAGCCGGAAGATCTCGCCGTATTTGCCGAGCGCGACGACGCCCTCCTGGATGCGCGCACCGCCGGAGTCGAGCATCCCGATGATGGGGACGCCCGTCTTCATCGCGAGTTCCATGACCTTGATGATCTTCTCGCCGGCGACTTCGCCGAGTGAGCCGCCGAAGATCGTGAAGTCCTGCGCGTAGACGGCGACCTGGCGACCGTGGATGGTGCCCGTGCCGGTCACGACGGAGTCGCCGTATGGGCGGGACTTCTCCATGCCGAAGGCGTGGGTGCGGTGCCGGACGAACTCGTCGAGCTCGACGAACGAGCCGTGGTCGAGCAGGATCTCGATGCGCTCGCGGGCGGTCTTCTTGCCGCGCTTGTGCTGCTTCTCGATCGCGGACTCGCCGCTCGCGGTCACGGCCTCGTGGTAGCGGCGTTTGAGGTCGGCGAGCTTGCCCGCCGTCGTGTACAGGTCGGGCTCTGGGGTGTCGTCGGCGCTCACGACGTTCACTTTACCGGCAGGCGTCGGAGCATGCCCTTCACCCCGGATGCTAGAGAGCGGCGGGAGCGTAAGGCACGAACGCTTCCCTGGTGGCGAAGAGGTAGTTCCGCGACTGCGGTGCGACGTGATCCGCACGCGACCACTCCCCGTCGGCCCAGGTGTACATGCCGTAGTCGGGCCAGTTCCTCCGGATCTCGTCGGCGAACTGGTTGGCGTCCCGCCCGTAGCGCCCGAGGTGCCGATCCTCGATCTCCAGCAGCATGCTCGGGCGTGAACGCGCGATGGTCTCGGCGGCACCGAGAAGCACATGGGGCTCGAACCCTTCGACGTCGGCCTTGATGAAGGAGACGTCGTTGATGCCGTTCACCGCGCACCAGGAATCGACGGTGTGCATCGGAGTCGTCCAGCGCTTGGTGTGTGCGGCCTGCGGGGTCAGGGCATGCTCCGTGCCCTCGCCGACGTGCGTGTGGCCGTAGATGGGAACTCCGAAGCGGTATGGCCGCACCATGGTGTGATCGCCGGCGTCGTCGCCGATCGCCGAGCGGCTCACGAAGACGTGATCGGCGCGCAGAACACGGCGGATCACCTTGAGCGCGCGCAATTGTCTGGTCTGCGGCTCGAAGCTGTGGACGCTTCCGGTCGGGCCGACGATGTGGGCGAGGGGGAACGTGTACATCCCGTACGCGGCGCCGACGTCGAAGACGTGATCGCCCGGCCTCACCACGGCACGCAGCCCGAGGACCTCCGCCTCGGCCCAGTTGATCCGCGCCGCAACGCGAGTGACGCCGTGCACGAACCGGGGAAGCGAGAGAGGCTCCAGTGCGACGGCGAGGGTCATGTGTTCTTCAATCAATTTCCGGTGGATACCGGATCAGAGTAGCAGAGGGCGGGCGCCTGCTCGCCTGCCGTCAAGGCCGAGTATTCTGCCGCCGGAATGCCATCGAATGGACCATGATCGCGACCCGGAATCAACCCGCGGTCGAGGCCGCTATCGCGGCGACGCCGAGGAAGACGGCGATGACACCGACGACCTGGACGCGTTGAAGGTGCTCCCCGAGAACCCGCCAGCCGAGGAGCACGGTGATGACCGGGTACAGCGAGGCGAGCACTGCGACGACCGTCAGGGGAGCGACGGTGCTCGCGAGGGCGAAGCACAGGTTCGCGGCGAATCCGAGGATGCCGATGGCGACGATTCCGAGGAGAGCGCGTCCGCGTGCACGCGGCAGCTCGCGGAGAAGGAGGGCGCCGAAGGCGTAGATCACGAGCACCGTGAGGCTGTTCGACACGAGCGTCGTCGTGACGTTGAACCCGCTGCCGAGTGCGACCGACAGGTTGGCCACGCCGAAGCCGACGGCCGCGACGACCGCCAGGATGATGGGCTTCGGCCCGTGACCGGCAGCCCGGGTTCGAATCTCAGGGCCACTCGCGAGGACGGTGCCGACGATCGCGACGATAAGCCCGATGCCGAGGACCCAGCCGAGCTTGTCGCCGCCGACGAGACCGACGATGACGGGAACAAGGACACTGAGCGAGGTGATCGGCGCGACGACGCCCATGGTTCCGATCGCGAGCGCCTTGAACAGACTCGAGACCGCAATAGCTGTCGCGACCCCACCGACGACCCCCCAGAACAGCGCGGGGCCCGCGTTGTCGAGCGGAGACTCCCACAGCATCCTCGGAAGGATCGCGACGGTCGCGACGACCTGCGAGAGTAGCAGGACCGTGATGAGGGCGGTGCGCCGCGAGATCACCCCGCCGAGAAAGTCGGAGACGCCGAGGAACGCGCTCGCCAGCAGGGCGAGCACGCCTCCGCCGATCATCGTCCCCTCATCGACTGCGCCCGATCACGTGCGGTGGGCAGGAAGGGCATCCACGAAGGATTCGATCGTGAGCGGGCGCTGGGCCCAGCCGAGAGCGTCGGCCAATCGCGCGAGCTGGGGGGCCTCGACCCTGGCCTTGTCGAGCACCGCGGAGAGTGCGAAGACGCTCGCAGGGTCCCCGTCGGCCTGGATCTCGCCCTGGGCCATGACGACGACGCGCTCGAAGTTCTCGGCGCAGAAGTCCATGTCGTGGGTGATGGCGATGACCGTCCTGCCTTCGGCGTGGAGTCGCGCGACGATCGAGGCGATCAGCCGGACCCCGCGCTCATCCTGGCCGGTCGTCGGCTCGTCGAGGACGACGACGGGAGTCTCCATCGCGAGCACGGCTGCGAGGGCGACCCGCTTGCGCTCCGAGAGTGAGAGGTGGTGCGGATGCGTCTCGGCCTCACTCGAGAGTCCGGTCGCCTCGAGGGCCGCCTCGACCGCCGCCTGCGCTCGCTCGGGGTCGAAGCCGAGATTCTTCGGACCGAAGGCCACGTCGTCGATGACCCTGCGGGCGAAGAGCTGCTCGTCCGGGTTCTGGAACACGTAGCCGACCCGCGCGGACAGCTCGGCGATCGTGTGGCCTTTCGTCGACCAGTCGCCGACGTCGACCGTGCCCGTCGTCGGCTGGAAGATCCCGTTGAGATGGCGTACGAGCGTCGTCTTGCCTGCGCCGTTCTGTCCGACGATTGCGAGCCGTTCCCCGGAGGGAACGTGCAGGCTCACACCCCTGACGGCATCGACGCCGCTCGGGTAGATGTATCCGACGTCGGTGAATCGGATGTCCATGTCAGGCCCCCTTCGCGGAGTCAAAGTCGCGGAAGGCCGGAATGGCGTCGCCAAGCGAGACCGGCAGTTCGGCATCCGGGGGGAGGAGTCCACGGTCACGGGCGATCGAGGACGCGTCGGTGAAGCGAGTCGATCCGATGCCCCACTCCTCGAGGCGCGGATCGGCGAGTGTGGCGCGCGACGGCCCTGTGGCGACGAGCCGGTGGTCGGCGAGCACGTGGACGATGTCAGCGTGCTCGCGGAGGAGCTCGAGCTTGTGCTCGAAGACCACGAGCGTCACGCCAGCGTCGCGCAGGCTCGACATGACGTCGAAGACCATGCGGGTCCCGCCGGGGTCGAGCTGGGAGGTGGGCTCATCCATGACGAGCACCGGCGTGCGCATGATGATCATGGAGGCTATCGCGACGAGCTGTTGCTGCCCGCCGGACAGCGCGTACGGCGACCGATCGAGCAGTCCGGTGATCCCGAGGAGCGCCGCGACCTCGGCGACCCGCTCGGTCATCTCCTCGCGGCTCACCCCGAGGTTCTCGAGCCCGAAGGCGAGTTCCTCGCGCACCGTGAACTTGGCTCCGGAGATCTGGTTGAAGGGGCTCTGGATGACGAGGCCGACGTGCGAGACCGCCTCGGCGAGCGGGACATCCGCCATCGTGACCCCGTCGACGATGACGGACCCGCTCAGTTCGCCCCCGTCGACGTGCGGGATGAACCCGGACATGATCTTCGCGAGGGTCGTCTTGCCCGCGCCAGAGGCGCCGACGATCCCGGTGACGGTGCCTGCCTCGATCGCGAGGTCCACGTGGGACAGCGTGTAGTGATCGGTGTCGGGGTATGCGTAGGAGACGTCGGAGAGCGAGATCACAGGATTCCCATCACGATCGGGGTCGCGACCGCGGCGAGGGCGATCACGATCATCGCCCAGCGGGCGACGCGTTGCGCCGTCGAGTCGGGTACTGGAACGAGCGAGGTGCGGCGAGCGGTCGACCCGAAGGCGCGCGCCTCCATGGCCGTCGACCGCTCCTCCACGTCGGTGAACATCCCGAGCACGAGTGGGCTGAGGAGCGGGAGCATGACCTTGATCCGCCGGAACGGACTTCCCTTGAGGCTGAGGCCGCGGGCCTGCTGGGCGAGCAGGATGCTGTCGGCGCGGTCGCGGAAGGCAGGTATGAGCTGGAGGGTCGAACTGATGATGTAAGCGAACTTCGGGGACATCCCGCGCTCGCTCAGGGCGCTCATGAGGTCCCCAGGGTGCGTCGTCAGGACGAGCAGGATCGAGGAGAGGACGAGCACGACGATGCGCGACCCGATTCCGAGGGCGAAGAGCAGCCCTTCGGACGTGATGTCGATGATCCCCCACTGCCAGATGATCGTCTTGCCCCCCGGGAAGGTGAGCCCCTGCACGATGAACAGGACGAGGATGATCGGGAGCAGGATCTTGAGGCTCAGGCTCAGGAGCCTGCCGCCGGATCCGGAGATTCCGGCGGCAGGCACGATGACGACGACGATGATCAGGCCGGCCACCCACCACAGGGGGATGGCGAACACGGTGACGATGATGGCGAGCAGCGCCACGAGCTTCGTCACCGGGTTCAGTCGGTGGATGACCGACTTCCGGTTATCGAACAGCGTCGTCGACATGCGGTCCTAACTCTCGTTCGTGCCGACAGTCTCGGGGGCCTCGGGCGTCGCGGACTTCGGGGCGGCGGGGGCGTCCTGCAGGACAGGAGCCTTGCGCCCGAAGACGTTGTACTGGCGCACGAACGGGAACCGCTGGCGGAACCGGCTCGGCAGCGCCGCGAGGATGAGCACGACGACCGTGAACGTGATCGCCTTGTCGAGCGGGTCGGAGAG
>DAITPJ010000052.1:0-15093 GCA_036833635.1 Terrimesophilobacter sp. | reverse complement strand
ACGGCTCGGGCTCCTCGCGCGACTGGGCGGCGAAGGGCACGCTGCTGCTCGGGGTCAAGGCCGTGCTCGCGGTCTCGTACGAGCGCATCCACCGGTCGAACCTCATCGGGATGGGCGTTCTGCCCCTCCAGTTCCTGCCGGGCGACACGGCCGAGAGTCTTGGCCTGACCGGCGAGGAGAGCTACTCCATCGTCGGGCTCGAAGGTGCTGCGTCGATCCCGGATCGCGTCACCGTGACGGTCACGTCGGATGCCGGAGCGCGCGACTTCGAGGCCGCCGTGCGCATCGACACCCCGGCCGAGGCGGCGTACTTCGAGCACGGCGGCATCCTGCAGTACGTGCTGCGCCAGCTGCTGGATGCCTGACCTGGCCGCCGAAACCGCTCGGTCGGAGCCGCGCATAGCTCTTCCCTTCGACGCGATGGTGCTCGCAGGCGGTGCGTCGTCGCGGCTCGGCTCCGTGGCGAAGGCGGAGCTCGTGGCGGATGGCGCGACGCTGCTCGAACGGACCCTCGCGGCGGTGTCGGGCGCCAGGCGGACCGTCGTCGTCGGGCCCGAGCCGTCGCAGCGGCTGCCGGCCGGAGTCCTGCTGGCGCGGGAGGACCCGGCCTTCGGCGGGCCAGCTTCCGCCATCGCAGCCGGGCTGGCGATGCTCGCGGCGGGTGGAGGCTCGAGCGACGTCACTCTCGTGCTCGCCTGCGACATGCCGAACATCGGGCTTGCCGTCCCCCGGCTCGTGCGGGGCCTCGGCGACAACCCGGAGCAGGACGGCGTCATCGCCGTCGAGGCCGATCGCCTGCAGTGGCTCGCCTCCGGCTTTCGCACTGCCCGGCTCGCGTCCGCCATCGGAGCCCGGGGCGGCGCCCTCGATGGAATGCCGGTGGTCCGCCTGCTCGACGGCCTGAACCTTGTTCCCATCGACGTGCCGCCCGGATCCACCGCGGACGTCGACACCTGGGATGACGCACGACGGCTTGGCGTCATCCGCGCCGGCTCACCACGAAAGGAGAACGCATGAATGAGGACGAACGCGCGATGCTCGAGGACTGGACGGCCAGGCTCGTGGTCGCGCTCGGGATCGCCGACTTCGATCCGGATGTCGACGGCGTGCTCGAACTCGCCGGCGCCGCCGCCCGCACCGTCGTCCGGCCCGCGGCACCCATCACGACGTTTCTCGTCGGATACGCGGCCGGGCGGGCGGCCGCGTCCGGCTCCGACCCTGAGAAGGCCGTCGCCGCTGCCACCCGCACCGCGGTGGCGCTGGGCGACGCTGGCTAGACTGGATTCTTCCGGACAGTTCATCCACGGGAGGCCCAGGTGACGGCGCAGGTCACACCCGTCGAGCCGGGACCGTCGCTCACCCCTGAGCGGCTCGCCCGATACGCCAGGCAACTCGCGCTGCCCGGTTTCGATGAGCTGGCGCAGAGGCGGCTCGCCTCCGCTCGCGTCCTCGTCATCGGGGCCGGCGGGCTCGGGAGCGCGACCGTGCCCTACCTTGCCGCCGCGGGCATCGGAACGATCGGCATCGTCGATACGGATGTCGTGGAGCTCTCGAACCTGCACCGCCAGATAGCACACGGCATGAACGACCTCGGACGAAGCAAGATCGACTCCCTCACCGACGCGGTGCTCGCGATCGACCCCGAGATCGTCGTCATCCCGCACCCGGTGCGACTCGACTCATCGAATGCCCTCGACCTGTTCGCGCACTACGATCTCGTGCTCGACGGCAGCGACAACTTCCCGACCCGGTACCTCGTGAGCGACGCCGCCCAACTCAGCGGTATTCCCCTGGTGTGGGGCTCGATCCTCGGATACGGAGGCCAGGTCGGCGTCTCGTGGGCCGAGCATGGTCCGACCTGGCGCGACTTGTTCCCGCAGCCTCCCGCGCCAGGCGAGGTCCCCTCGTGCGCGACCGGCGGTGTACTGCCAGGCGTGTGCGCGACGATCGGCTCCATCATGGTGACCGAGGCCATGAAACTCCTGACGGGCGTCGGCAGGCCCCTGCTCGGACGCGTCAGCGTGTACGACGCGATCACCGCGACGTTCAGGGAGGTCCGCTTCGAACGATCCCCCGACGCTGCTGCGGTCACGGGTCTCGTCGACTACGAGCTGTTCTGCGGGCTGCGGCAGGCGGAGGGCACTGCAGTGCCCATGGCAGAGCACTCGGGGACCGAGGTCAGCCCCGCACGACTCGCCGAGTTGCTTCGCGAGCCGGGGAAGCTGCAGCTCATCGACATCCGTGAGCCGTGGGAGGCCAGGATCGTGTCACTCGAGGGGTCAGAGCTCATCCCGCTCGGCGGCCTCCCCGATGCGATCGATCGAGTGCGCAGGGATGTTCCTGTCGTGCTGTACTGCCACAGCGGGGCGCGCTCCGCCCAGGCAGTGCGGTTCCTCGAAAATGCCGGCGTGCGCGCGAGCCACCTGACGGGGGGCATCGACGCCTACGCGACGAGCATCGATCCCTCCCTGGCACGGTACTGATGTCGCACTACGCCATCATCCAGGAGACGCCACTCGACGAGGCCGCCATCCGCCGGTCCGTCGAATCGGATGCGAGCGGTGCCGTCGTGCTCTTCGCCGGCGTCGTGCGCGATCACGACGACGGGCGCGAGGTGCTCTCCCTCGACTACTCCGCGCATCCGGACGCCCAGGAAGTGCTTGCCTCCTGCTGCGCAGAAGTTGCCGCGGAGACGGGCCTCGCAGTGGCGGCAGCCCATCGCATCGGCCATCTCGCCATCGGCGATGTCGCACTCTTCGCGGCGGTCTCCGCCGCCCACCGCGCCGAGGCCTTCGAGGCGTGCGCAGTGCTCGTCGAGCGCATCAAGGCGACAGTGCCGATCTGGAAGCGGCAGCTGAGGGCGGACGGGGTGAGCGAGTGGGTCGGCCTATGACCGACGACCACCACGCCCAGCACGATCATCCCTCGCACCAGGAGGAGATCGAGCGTCTCATCTCGCACGTGCCGATCTTCAGCGGGCTCAGCCCCGAGGACGTCGCCGACCTCGCGACGCGCGTGCGTCCTCGAAACTACCCGGCGGGCGAGCAACTGTACGGAGCCGGCGACGCGAACCCGAATCTGCTCATCATCCACACCGGAAGCGTGAAGATCTACCGACTTTCAGAGTCGGGCCACGAGCAGGTCATCAGGGTGCTCGGTCCAGGCGACTTCCTCGGCGAGGCATCGTTCCTCACGGCAGAACCGATGGATCACTTCGCGGTTACCGTGCAGTCGGGCGAGATCTGCGCACTGAATGCGAAGGACCTGCGCGCCCACATGCTGCGGTCGCCGAGCGTCGCCGTCACGATGCTCGCGACGCTCAGCCGCCGGCTTGAGTCCACCGAGGAGCAGCTGAGTTCGCTCACGAGCGAGACCGCCGGCCGCCGCGTCGCGGGCTACCTTCTTGGCCTGGATCGCGAAGCCGACGGCACGCGGGTGCGACTCCCTGTTGCCAAGAAGGATGTCGCGTCCCAGCTCGGCCTCACCCCCGAGACGCTCAGCCGCAAGCTCGCCCAATTCGAGGATGGCGGGCTCATCCGCGTCAACGGCCGCCACGTCGAGATTCTCGACGCTCACGGCCTCCGCACGGCCAGGCACTGACGCGCCCGGAGCCGACTTGACGGGGGTCAAGGCGCTCCTGCGCGCACTCGGCTGGAATGGGATCACGAGTTCAGAAGAGAGGAACCGAAATGCGCACCGTCAAGTTCGAGACCGAACCCTTCACCTGCCCGTCCTGCGTCAAGAAGATCGAGACCGTCGTAGGCGGCAAGGACGGGGTGGACACGACACAGGTCATGTTCCATGCCAACAAGGTCAAGGTCGGGTTCGATGAGACCCGAATCACGGCTGAGGAGATCGCACAGACGATCACCGAGCTCGGCTATCCGGTCGTCGGCCAGAAATAGGGAGCTGACCATGATCGGCAGGGCCATCGCCGCGCTCTTCACGGGCCGGGGTCAGGCCGTCATCGCGGCGGTGACGGGCCTGGCGCTGCTTGCAGCGCTGGCCCTGCATCTCGTCGCCCCGCACCTTGTCGGCGTGCCGGGCGACGTGCTGCACAGCATCCGGGATGCCGTGCTCGTCTTCTCGAGCGTCGTGGCAGGCGTGCCCATCGCCCTCAAGGCCTACCGGGCCGCGAGGGCGAAAGCCTTCAGCATCGACCTGCTCGTGACGATCGCCATCGTCGGCGCGCTCGTCATCGGAGAATACGTCGAGGCCGCCGTCGTGTCGTTCCTGTTCGTCTTCGGCGCATGGCTCGAAGCCCGCACCCTCGAGAAGTCACGACGGTCTCTGCGAGAGCTCGTGGACCTGGCGCCCCAGGAGGCGCTTGTGCTGCGGGGCGGCGAAACGGTCACCGTTCGCGCCGACGAGCTCGCAGCGGGCGAGACGATGGTCGTGCATTCCGGCGGCACGATCGCCGCGGACGGCACGATCACGACGGGCACCGCACTCGTGAGCGAAGCCGCCATCACGGGCGAGCCGCTCGCGGTGTCCAAGTCGGTGGGCGACACCGTCTACGGCGGCACGATCCTCGACAGCGGCTACCTCGAGATCGTCGCCGACCAGGTCGGGGAGGATACGACCTTCGCCAAGATCATCGAGCTCGTCGAGGAGGCGCAGGAGACCAAGACCCGCGCACAGCGGTTCCTCGACCGTTTTGCCGGTATCTACACGCCGGCCATCATTGTTCTCTCGGTGCTCGTGCTCATCCTGACTCGCAATGTCGAGTTCGCCCTCACCTTTCTCGTCATCGCCTGCCCGGGCGCGCTCGTCATCTCGACCCCCGTCTCGATGGTGGCCGGGCTCGGCAACGGGGCGCGCCACGGTGTGCTCATGAAGGGCGGCGACGCTCTCGAACGACTCAGCAAGGCCGACACCATCGTCTTCGACAAGACCGGCACGCTCACCCAGGGCCGGCCCCGCGTGACGGATGTGACGGCGTTCGGCGCGTTCGACGCCGGCGAGGTGCTGCGGCTCGCAGCAGGCCTCGAGCTTGCGAGCGAGCATCCCCTGGGACGAACGATCGTGGACGCGGCCCGCGAGCGCGGCCTGTCCGTCCCCAACCGGCCAGAGGACGTCGAGGTCATCAAGGGCGGCGGCATCCGGGGCCTCGTCGACGGGCGCCGCATCACGGTCGGTTCACCGCGGATGCTGGGCGGCGTTCTCGACGCCACCGGGCTCGCCAAGGCCGAGGAGCGCGAGCGACTCGGCAATACGGCGGTCGTCGTGACGATCGACGACGAGGCCGCCGCGGTCGTGTCGATCGCCGACGAGCTCCGCCCGGATGCTGCAGAGGCCATCGCCTCTCTCCGGGCGAAAGGCGTCCGGCAGTTCGTCATGCTCACGGGTGACAACCGCCACACCGCCCGGCTCGTGGCCGACCAGCTCGGAATCGATCGCGTCGAGGCCGAGCTGCTTCCCCACGACAAGGTACGCATTGTCACGGAACTCAGGGAGGCAGGCCACCGGGTCGCGATGATCGGCGACGGGATCAACGACGCCCCTGCGATCGCGACCGCGGATGTCGGGATCGCGATGGGCGCGGGAACGGACGTGTCGATCCAGACGGCTGACGTCATCCTCATGGCGAACCGTTTCGACCAGCTCGTGCACGGCATCGCTCTCGCGAAGGCGACGGTGCGCAACATGAAGCAGAACACCGTCGTCGCCGTCGGCACGGTCGTTGCGCTGCTCACCGGCGTGCTGCTGCAGGTCGTGTTCATGTCGACCGGGATGCTCGTGCACGAGGTCAGCGTGCTCGTCGTGATCCTCAATGCAGTGCGCCTCGTGCGCTTCAGCGTGCCCGGCTCGACAGCCGGGAGGCTGCCGGTGCGAGCGCAGAGCGGGGGCACCGCTGCGGTCTCGGCGGAGAGCCGGGAGCCGGCCGTCCAGTAGCCGCCGCGCCTGGCGGATAGGGCAGACTGATTCCATGCCGAACGGCTTCGCATGGGACGACCCGCTGCTTCTCGATCAGCAGCTCACCGACGACGAGCGGGCGATCCGCGATGCGGCGGCGCAGTACGCGAAGGGCTCGCTCTTGCCGCGCGTGCTGGAGGACTTCCGCCACGAACGCGGCGACCGCGAGATCTTCCGCGGCATGGGCGCGGTCGGGTTGCTCGGCGCGACGATCCCGGAAGAGTTCGGCGGCAGTGGGCTGAACTACGTGAGCTATGGCCTCATCGCGCGAGAGATCGAGAGAGTGGACTCCGGGTACCGCTCGATGATGAGCGTGCAGTCCTCGCTCGTCATGGTGCCGATTCTCGAGTTCGGCACCGACGACCTGCGCCACCGATACCTGCCGGGGCTCGCCAGCGGCGAACTCGTCGGATGCTTCGGCCTGACCGAGCCTGACCACGGATCCGACCCCGGCTCGATGACGACCAGGGCGACGAAGGTCGACGACGGATACCGCCTGAGCGGGACGAAGACCTGGATCACGAACAGCCCGATCGCCGATGTCTTCGTCGTCTGGGCCAAGGACGAGGCTGGCGACATCCGCGGGTTCGTGCTCGAGAAGGGCTGGGAGGGGCTCAGCGCTCCCACGATTCACGGCAAGGTCGGCCTGCGCACCTCGATCACGGGCGAGATCGTCATGGATTCCGTCTTCTGCCCCGAGGAGAACGCATTCCCGGACGTTCGCGGCCTCAAGGGACCCTTCACGTGCCTGAACTCCGCGCGTTTCGGCATCAGCTGGGGAGCGCTCGGAGCCGCGGAGGACTGCTGGCATCGCGCACGGCAGTACAGCCTCGACCGCATGCAGTTCGGGCGCCCGCTCGCCGCCAATCAACTCATCCAGAAGAAGCTCGCCGACATGCAGACCGAGATCGCGCTCGGCCTGCAGGGCTGCCTGCGGCTCGGCCGGATGAAGGACGAGGGGACAGCCGCCCCCGAGCTCACCTCGCTGCTCAAGCGCAACAGCAGCGGCAAGGCGCTCGAGATCGCCCGGATGGCGCGCGACATGCTCGGCGGCAATGGAATCAGCGACGAGTACGGGGTCGCCAGGCACCTCGTGAACCTCGAGGTCGTCAACACCTACGAGGGCACGCACGACGTGCACGCGCTCATCCTCGGTCGCGCCCAGACGGGGATCGCGGCGTTCTCCTAGGCCGGTGCGTCGGCCACGATACGCAGGAAGTCGACCATGGGGTCCATGGCGCCGCGCACGTGGCCACCAGGGCTCGCGGCGACCTTGCGGAGGAAGTCGATGACCTCGAGCGTGACGACTTCGCCTGGAAGGACGTTAGGGATGCCGGGCGGATATGCCGCAAGGGAGTCGGCGGAGATCCTGCCGACGGCCTCGCCAGCTGGAACGATCGCGGCGGGTGAGAACCACGCCTCACGCGGGCTCATGCCGAGCGTGCCGTATCGGGGGAGGTCGGGCTCCGGGGTGGGCGCGTAGGCGAGCGACCCGATCGGCTCGATAACGTGAAGCGCGTCGACGAATCGGCTGCCATCCGGTGTGAACCCTGGGCCGAGGAACGCGACGATGCAGGAATCCGTGGAGATCTCCGTGTAGATGCCGCTCGACCGCATGAGCTCCTCGCGCACGGCATGCCCGTTGAGCCCCGCCCGGC
Organism: Terrimesophilobacter sp.; assembly: GCA_036833635.1. GTDB lineage: Bacteria > Actinomycetota > Actinomycetes > Actinomycetales > Microbacteriaceae > Terrimesophilobacter. The sequence goes on along the minus strand of DAITPJ010000052.1, from coordinate 7,519 downwards.
GGACATCGACGGAGACCCGAAGCGGATCGCTGCCGATGACCTCATCGAAGACCCAGCTGTCGCTCACGACGGCCATCGTGCCGCGCCGTCGGATGTCCGCCCTGATGCTCTCGGCCGCCTCGATCGATGCGGCGATCCGATCCGCACCGGTCGACAGGGCGTGTCGCGCGATGTCGAGCGAGGCCAGCAGCAGGGCGCTCGGGCTTGTGCTCACGGTGACGATGTATGCGCGCTGGATGAGGGGCTCCAGCGCGAGCGCGAATGGCCCATCCGCGAGGTGAAGCATGGCCGACTGCGTGAGACTGCCGCCGAGCTTGTGGGTACTCGAGACGACAAGGTCGGCTCCGAGCGACAGCGCACTCCTCGGAAGGTCGCAGTGGAATCCGAAGTGCGCGCCCCATGCTTCGTCGACGAGGAGTGGAACGCCTGCAGCGTGGGCGATCTCGGCCATCGCGGCCACGTCCGCCACGGCACCGAAGTAGCTCGGGCTCACGAGATAGATGCCCTTGCTGTCCGGGTTCGCGGCAAGGACGCGACGCAACTCAGCGGGCGCCACCCCGTGCGCGATGCCGTAGCGATCGTCGATGCGCGGCTGGACGAAGACAGGGGTCAGGCCGGCGAGGATGATGCCGTCGATGAAGCTGGAATGCGCGCTGCGTTGCACGACGACCGGTTGGTCCGGCCGACCGAGGCTTCCGAAGGCGAGGGCGCAGATCCGGTTGGCCTGCGAAGCGCCGCTCGTGAGGAACCAGGTCCGACGAGCACCCCAGGCCTCCGCGGCGAACGAAAGGGACCTCAGCAGCGGGTTGTCCTGGCCGAGGTCGACGCCACCGAGCAGCGGACTGATGTCCTTCCTGACGACCTGCTCGCCGAAGTAGGCCATGAGTTCGCCTCCGCCGCTGCGGTGGGCGCTGTGCCCCGGAACGTTCAGCCGAAGCAGGTCGCCCGCAGCGTGGTCGGCGACGGCATCCGCATAGGGGGTTCCGCGGTCGGCGGGAGTCACCGGACGCGTGGTGTCCGGACGCGCCCGCGCGTCCAGGGTCATCCGCCGGCGAAGGGCGGGAGCACATCGACGCGAGCACCCAGCGGGTGCGCGTCGTCCTTTCGCACGACACCGTCCATGAGGAATGAGCCGGACTTCACGACCCTGCGCATGAGGTCGCCATACCGCTCGGTGAGCAGGGTCTTGAGGTCGCCGAGCGTCGCACCTTCCGGCACCTCGACGACCTCATCCTCACGGCTCGCGGCCTCGGATGCCGCGGCGAAGTAGCGCACCGTGACCGCCATTCCGGTCTCCACCTCGTCAACCGCCAATGTAGGACATCTCGATGCGCCTCGCGCCGGCGCTGCGTATGGTGTTCTGGGAGCGCAGCTCTGAGTAACGGTCGGTGCGCTCGCGCCAGATCTGCACCATGACGTCGGAGAGCTCCTCGTCGGTGGCGCCGCTGCGCAACAGCGCCCTCAGGTCATGGCCCGAGCTCGCGAACAGGCAGGTGTAGAGCTTCCCGTCGACGGAGATGCGGGCGCGCGAGCATGAGTGGCAGAACGATTGCGTGACGCTCGAGATCACCCCGATCTCACCGCTGCCGTCCCGGTACCGCCACCGCTTCGACGTCTCTCCCGTGTAGTTCGGCGCGACCTCCTCGAGCGGGAAGACCTCATCGATGCGCCGGACGACCTCGGCCGAAGGCACGACCTCGCCGAGCTGCCAGCCGTTCGTCGTGCCGACATCCATGAACTCGATGAAGCGCAGGATGTACGGCGTTCCCTTGAAGTGCCGCGCCATCGCGACGATGTCCTGGTCGTTCTGGCCCTTCTTGACGACCATGTTGATCTTGATCGGACCGAGTCCGACCTCGTGGGCGACCTCCAGCCCGTGGAGGACCTTCTGCACAGGGAACCTGACGTCGTTCATGGCCTGGAAGGTCGCGTCGTCGAGCGAGTCGAGCGAGACCGTGACGCGGCGAAGGCCGGCATCCTTGAGCTCGCTGGCCAGGTGCGCGAGCGCGGAGCCGTTGGTCGTGAGCGCAATGTCGAGCGGCGCGCCCGACGGCGTCCGAAGCTCCGCGAGCATCGCCACCAGTCCCGGCAGGCCCTTGCGCAGGAGTGGCTCTCCACCGGTCAGGCGGATCTTCTCCACGCCATGCAGCGCCGCGATCCGCGCCAGACGGGTGATCTCCTCGAAGGTCAACAACTCCTCGCGCGGCAGGAACGCGTAGTCCCGCCCGAAGATCTCCTTCGGCATGCAGTAGACGCACCGGAAGTTGCACCGATCGGTCACGGAGAACCGGATGTCGTGCAGCGGCCGTCCCCGGGTGTCACGCACGGCCTCGGCCTGCATCTCAGTTCGAAGCGGGGCCATGTTTTCGAGCGTATCAGGGGCCGAGTGCGATGCGTCGCGGTGCTCTCGACGGGGGGATTAAACACGGCGGGGGCTCTGGAATAAACACGGCGTGAGCGGTTGAATAGAGCCATGGTCCCCCGTCGGCCGAGAAGTTACTTCAAGACGCTGGCATCGCTCAGCCGGATCAATCTCCTGCGCGAACTGCAGGTCAAAGGGTCGCTCACGGTTGCCGAACTGGCGGACGCGACGGGGCTTCACCACAACACCGCGAGAGAGCACCTCCACCGCCTGATCGAGGTGGGACTCGTGCAATCGGAGACGATCCCCCGCACGAGCAAAGGGCGGCCGAAGATCCTCTACCGCTGTGCGACGGAAGCCGATGACCCTGCGCGCAGGGCTCGACGGCACGCCGCCGACGCCCGCACCGAGCAGCTCCGGCAACTCCTCCCGCCTCGCGAGGTGGGAGAGGTGCGCGTCGCCCTCGACCATCAGCTCGAGATTCTCGACGACCACATGGACCAGGCCGGTTTCGACGCCGACATCAACGCGGATGCCGGGCGCATGACCATGCACGAGTGCCCGTTCTCGAGCATCGTCGAGGGCAACCCCCAGGTCTGCCAGGTCCACTTCGCGCTCGTGAAGGATGCCATCAGGCTCGCTGACGGGCCCCTCCGTGCCCGGGCGCTGCACACGCACTCCAGCCCGCATGCCTGCACGATCGACCTCGACATCGGCGCGAGCACTACCCGCTAGCGCCCGATGATTTATCACGGACTTTTGCACTTGCACGAGGACGTGGCGCCCAGCAGTCTCGGATCAGGACGCTTGCGCGACCGCGGGGCGCCCCCAGCACGTCAGGAGCCGCCGTGAGCAATCGCCAGGAAGCCAAGCCAGTCCGCGCGGGAACGGATGGCCTCCTGGCCGATTCGCTCCTGACGCTGGGGCGATTCCTGCGCCCAGGGAAGGTCTCGGAGGACCTGCGCTCGGTGTTCCTGGAGGGCGGGCGCGAGGCCGACGCGTTCTACAGGGACCGCTGGTCGCATGACAAGGAGGTCCGCTCGACGCACGGGGTGAACTGCACCGGCTCGTGCTCCTGGAAGGTGTACGTCAAGGACGGCATCATCACATGGGAGACCCAGCAGACGGACTACCCCCTCGTCGGTCCCGACTCGCCCGAGTACGAGCCTCGCGGATGCCCCCGCGGTGCAGCCTTCAGCTGGTACACCTACTCGCCGACCAGGGTGCGATACCCCTACGTGCGCGGAGTCCTCCTCGAGGCGTACCGCGCAGCGAAGGCGAAGACGGGCGACCCCGTGCTCGCCTGGGCCGAGGTCACGGGAAACCCGGAGACCGCGAGAGCCTACAAGCAGGCGCGCGGCAAGGGCGGGCTTGTTCGCGCGAGCTGGGACGAGGCATCCGAGATCGTCGCTGCCGCCCACGTCCACACGATCAAGAAGTACGGGCCAGACCGCATCGCGGGCTTCTCGCCGATCCCGGCGATGTCGATCGTCTCGCACGGCGTCGGCTCCCGGTTCGTGACGATGCTCGGCGGCACGATGCTCTCCTTCTACGACTGGTACGCCGACCTCCCGGTCGCGTCGCCCCAGGTCTTCGGCGACCAGACCGACGTGCCGGAGTCGGCCGACTGGTGGAACTCGTCGTACCTCGTGATGTGGGGCTCGAACGTGCCCGTCACGCGCACACCCGACGCGCACTTCATGGTCGAGGCCCGCTACCGCGGCCAGAAAGTCATCGTCGTCTCGCCCGACTACGCCGACAACACGAAGTTCGCCGACGAGTGGCTCGCCCCGCACCCCGGTACCGACGGTGCACTCGCCATCGCGATGGGCCATGTCGTGCTCAAGGAGTTCCTGGTCGACCGGCGCACCCCGCGGTTCGTTGAGTACCTCAAGAAGTTCAGTGACTCGAGTTATCTCATCGAGCTCACCCAGCGCGACGACGCATGGGTGCCGGGCAAGTTCCTCATGGCGGATGCGCTGCCCGGCAAGGCTGCGGACGTGCCGAACGCCGCGTTCAAGCCGGTGCTGCTCGACCAGAAGGGCATGCCCGTCGTGCCGAACGGCTCGATCGGTCACCGGTTCTCGGAGACCGAAGCCGGACTCTGGAACCTCGACCTCGGCACGGTCGATCCCCTCCTGTCGATCGCCGACGCATCCGACTACGACGCCGCATCGGTCGCCGTTGATCTTCCCCGCTTCGATCTCGAGCCGACAGAAGGCCACGAGCACGCGGGCGGCGCCGGCACAATCCGGCGGGGCGTGCCCGTGCGCACCGTGGCAGGCCGCACCGTGACGACGGTCTTCGACCTGTTACTGGCCCAGTACGGAGTGGGCAGGGATGGCCTGCCCGGCGAATGGCCCACCGGGTACGACGACGCCTCATCGCCCGGCACTCCCGCGTGGCAGGAGGTGCTCACCTCGGTCCCAGCACAGGCGGCCGAGCGCATCGGCCGCGAATTCGCGCAGAACGCGGAGGACTCCGACGGCCGCTCGATGATCCTCATGGGGGCTGGCACAAATCATTGGTTCCACTCCGACACGATCTACCGCTCCTTCCTCGCCCTCACCACGATGACCGGCTGCCAGGGCGTGAACGGCGGTGGCTGGGCCCACTACGTCGGCCAGGAGAAGGTGCGGCCACTCACCGGATGGGCGCAGTACGCCTTCGGGCTCGACTGGGTGCGCCCGCCGCGCCAGATGATCAGCACCGCGTACTGGTACCTCGCGACCGACCAGTGGCGCTACGACGGCCTCGCCGCTGACACTCTCTCGAGCGCATTGGGCACCGGTCACTTCGCCGGCAAGACGACCGCGGACACCCTCGTCGAGTCGGCCAAGCGCGGCTGGATGCCGAGCTATCCGACCTTCAACCGCAATCCGCTCGACATCGTCGACCAGGCCGAGAAGGCGGGAGTCGAGCCGGCCGACTACGTCGTCGACCAGCTCGCCTCCGGCGACCTGCGGTATGCCTGCGAGGATCCGGATTCACCTGAGAACTTCCCGCGCGTGCTCAACGTCTGGCGTGCCAACATCATCGGCTCCTCCGGCAAGGGCAATGAGTACTTCCTCAAGCACCTGCTCGGCACCGACGCGGCGATCCGCGGCGCCGAGTCCGTGCCCGGCCGAAGGCCGGCGACGATCGACTGGCACGAGGAGGCGCCCATCGGGAAGCTCGACCTCATGGTCACGAGCGACTTCCGCAACACGTCGACGACCACCTTCAGCGATGTGCTGCTCCCCCCGGCCACCTGGTACGAGAAGCACGACCTCTCGACGACGGACATGCACCCGTTCATCCACACCTTCAATCCGGCGATCACGCCCCCGTGGCAGGCGAAGACCGACTTCGACATCTTCCATCTGCTCGCGAAGAAGATCTCGGAGTTCTCGGTGGGCCACCTGGGGGTGCGCAAGGACCTCGTAGCCTCACCACTGCTCCACGACACTGCAGACGCGATGTCGACCCCGCACGGAGTCGTCGTGGACAGCCCGGAGCTCATCCCCGGCGTCACGATGCCGAAGCTCACGGTCGTCGAGCGCGACTACCCGGGCTTCGCCGCACGGATGGCTTCCCTCGGCCCCCTCACCGCGAAGCTCGGCATGATGACAAAGGGCGTGAAATTCGACCCCACCATCGAGGTCGACGACCTCGGCAGGCGCAACGGGCTCGTCGCGAGCGGACCGACGAAGGGCCGGCCGAAGCTCGACACCGACATCAAGGCCTGCGACATGGTGCTCGCCCTCTCCGGCACGACGAACGGCCGGCTCGGAACGCAGGGCTTTCGCCAGATGGAGCAGAAGACCGGTCAGAAGCTCGCGCACCTCGCGAGCGACAACGAGGGCAGACGGTTCACGTTCAAGGATGTATCGGGCTCCCCGGTTCCGGTGCTCACCTCGCCGGAGTGGTCCGGCAGCGAGCACGGCGGCCGCCGGTACAGCGCCTTCACGATCAACGTCGAGCACCTCAAGCCCTGGCATACCCTGACGGGCCGACAGCATTTCTACCTCGACCACGACTGGATGCTCGAACTGGGCGAAGCGTTGCCGGTCTACCGGCCGCCGCTCGACATGCATCGCCTGTTCAACGACTCGATCATCGGGTCGACCTCGCCGACCGGGGCTCCGGGCTCGCAAGGGCGTGCCGAGGTCGCGGTGCGCTACCTGACCCCCCACTCGAAGTGGTCGATCCACTCCGAGTACCAGGACAATCTCATGATGCTCACGCTCTCCCGCGGGGGCCCGACCATCTGGATGTCGCCGCAGGATGCCGACAAGATCGGTGTCCGCGACAACGAGTGGATCGAGTCCTACAACCGCAACGGAGTCGTGGTGGCCCGTGCGATCGTCTCGCACCGGATGCCGGAGGGGACGGTGTACATGTACCACGCGAAGGACAGGACGATCAACGTGCCCATTGCCGAGACATCCGGAATGCGCGGTGGGACGAACAACTCGCTCACCCGCATCCTGCTGAAGCCGAGCCACCTCATCGGCGGCTACGCCCAGTTGTCGTTCGCCTTCAACTATCTCGGTCCGACCGGAAACCAGCGCGACGAGGTCACCGTGATCCGTCGTCGCAGCCAGGAAGTGGAGTACTGATGCGCGTCATGGCCCAGATGTCGATGGTGATGAACCTCGACAAGTGCATCGGATGCCACACCTGCTCCGTGACCTGCAAGCAGGTGTGGACGAACCGCGACGGCATGGAGTACGTGTGGTTCAACAACGTCGAGACGCGTCCAGGACTCGGCTACCCGCGCCAGTACGAGGACCAGGAGAAGTGGAACGGCGGTTGGGTGCGCAACAAGCGGGGTCGCCTCAAGCTCAAGTCGGGGGGCCGTCTCAAGAAGCTCGCGACCATCTTCGCGAACAACGATCTGCCGACGATCGACGACTACTACGAGCCGTGGACCTACGACTACGACATGCTCACGAGCGCGCCGCAGACGAAGAACGGCCCTGTCGCACGGCCGAAATCGCTCCTGACCGGCAAGGACATGGATATCCGCTGGTCGGGCAACTGGGATGACGACCTCGGCGGCTCGCAGGAGACGGCGCAGGAGGACCCGATTCTCGCCCACATGAGCGAGCACGTGAAGATGGAGTTCGAGAACACCTTCATGTTCTACCTGCCGCGCATCTGCGAGCACTGCCT
>DAITPJ010000051.1:0-15216 GCA_036833635.1 Terrimesophilobacter sp. | reverse complement strand
TCTACTGGCTCGTCTCGAACTTCTGGACGATGGCCCAGCAGTTCATCGTCATCCGCAACATGCCGACCCCCGGCAGCGAGGCGGCACTTGCTCGAGAGGCGCGGATCTCGAAGCGCAACCAGCGTCGTGGAATCACGATCATCGAGGACGAAGCGCCAGAGGTTCCGGAAGAGCCGAAGCCCACGCAACGACCTCAGCCGGTCAATCCGAAGAACCGCAAGAAGAAGAAGAGGTAGCAGGTGTCTGATCTTTCCCCGCAGGACGATGTCGTCGAGGACGTCGCCTCCGACGAAGCTGCCCGACCGACCGACCGCGAGCGGACGACTGCCCAGCTCGAGGAGGAGGGTGATATCGCAGCGGACTACATCGAGGAGCTTCTCGACATCACCGACCTCGATGGTGATATCGACATCGACGCCCGCGACGGGCGCGCCTACGTGTCAGTGAACTCGAGCCAGGACAGCAACCTCAGACTGCTCTCCAGGCCTGACACCGTGACGGCCCTCCAGGAGCTCGCCCGGATTGCGGTCCAGGCGAAGACCGGGTCGTTCTCGCGGCTCATCCTTGACGTCGGTGGCTCGCGCGAGACGCGCGAGGCCGAACTTGCACGACTCGTCGAGCGCGCTGCAGAACGAATCGCCGAGGGCGCGGCGTCCGTGGCCCTGCCGCCCATGTCGTCGTACGAGCGGAAGCTCGTCCACGATCTTGTCGCCGAGAAGGGCCTCTCCTCCGAGTCGGAGGGCGAGGGGCGCGAGCGGCACACGGTGATCACGGCGGCCTAAATGTTTCACGTGAACGCGCTGGAGCTGGGAGCGAAGGCCATTTCTGGCCTTCTCAGCGACGCCAGCGCCGACGGCCGTCTCGGCCGTCGGTCTACGTTTCACGTGAAACATCAGTGACGCGATGACCCTCGAACCCGAACCTTCCCTGGCCGCCACGCTCTTCGGCGACGGCATCGGCCTCGCGCGTCGCTACGCCGAAGCCCTGGCCGACCGCGGCGTCGAGCTCGGCCTCATCGGGCCTCTCGAAGTGCCGCGACTCTGGACCAGGCACCTCCTGAACTCCGTTCTCCTGGCTCCGCTCCTCCGGCCCGGTCGGGTTGGCGACATCGGGAGCGGTGCCGGACTGCCGGGACTCGTCCTCGCCATCGCCAGGCCCGACGCGGAGTTCATTCTCATCGAGCCGATGGAACGCCGCGTCGAATGGCTTCATGACCAGATCGCAACCCTGGGGCTCGCAAACGTCGAAGTGGTGAGGGCGCGGGCGGAGGAGGCGAGGATCACGCCGTTCCTGGACCAGGTCACAGCGCGGGCCGTGAGTTCCCTTGCGAAGCTCATTCCCCTGGCTGCGCCCCTCGTGAAGTCGGGTGGCGAGCTGGTGTTCCTCAAGGGCGCGAACGTCGCCGCAGAGATCGAGGCGGCGGCAAAAGTCATTCGGAAAGCACACCTCGTGGACGTCGAGGTGCTGACGCTCGGCACCGAACTCGGCACGGAATCCACGAGGGTGTTTCGGGCTACAGTGGACTGACCGCGGGTCGTCCTCCGGTGGACCGGGACCGCGCATTCCCACATCGAGCAACCGAGGTTTCACGTGAAACATCCTGAGAAGACCATCGAAGCGGAGAGCCCGATCGTCGCCGACGACGACACGACTCCGCTCGCGCGGGAACTCGCAGAGCTCACACGGCGCCGGCAGGCTCTCGCCGAGCAGAGCCTTCCGCTTCCAGGGACGACCAGGGTGTTCACCGTCGCGAACCAGAAGGGCGGCGTCGGCAAGACGACCACGACGGTCAATCTCGCTGCAGCACTCGCACGGGCGGGTGCTCGCGTTCTCGTGATCGATCTCGATCCACAAGGCAACGCTTCGACGGCGCTGGGGGTCGAGCACCGCGCGGATACCGCCAGCGTCTATGACGTCGTCATCAACGATGAGCCCATGGCCGCCGTCGTGCAGTCGAGCCCCGAGTTCGAGACCCTGTACTGCGTTCCCGCAACAATCCACCTGGCCGGCGCCGAGATCGAGCTCGTGTCTCTCGTCGCACGCGAGCAGCGCCTGAGGACCGCGCTGGAGACCTTCCTCGAAGGATCGCCGGAGCCCTATCACTATGTCTTCATCGACTGTCCGCCGTCACTCGGACTTCTCACGATCAATGCCTTCGTCGCGGCGACCGAGGTTCTCATCCCGATTCAATGCGAGTACTACGCTCTCGAGGGACTCAGCCAGCTGCTCTCCAACATCCAGCTCATCGAGCGGCACCTCAACCCGAACCTCGCCGTTTCGACGATTCTCATGACGATGTACGACTCCCGCACCAACCTCGCGAACCAGGTCGTCGAGGATGTCCGGGAGCACTTCCCGGGTCAGGTTCTCGACACGCTCATTCCCCGTTCGGTGCGCATCTCCGAGGCCCCGAGCTACGGGCAGAGCGTCATCACCTACGACACCAATTCGACCGGCTCGCTCTCGTATCGCGAGGCCGCTGCCGAGATCGCACACAGGGGAGCACCGCGCTGATGGCCGCAGCCAAGAGAACCGGACTGGGGCGCGGCATCGGCGCCCTCATCCCGACGGACGAGGGCTCGCCGGATCGACCCGTCGATGTCTTCTTTCCCACCGGGGCGCGCGACGGACTTCTCTCGGTCCCAGGCGCGCGACTGGCGAACCTCTCCCCGGACGACATCGTCCCCAACGCGGCGCAGCCGCGCACCGACTTCGCGAAGGACAAGCTCGAGGAGCTCGTCGCGTCGATCCGGGAGGTAGGGCTGCTCCAGCCCATCGTGGTCCGCCCGATCAGCGGAGCGGCCGTCGGCGCGCCGCAGTACGAGCTCATCATGGGCGAGCGACGGCTGAGGGCCAGCAAGCAACTCGGCCTCGCGACAATCCCGGCCGTGGTGAAGAACACGGCCGACGAGGAGATGCTGCGCGACGCCCTTCTGGAGAATCTTCACCGCGCGGATCTCAACCCGCTCGAGGAGGCATCGGCGTACCAACAGCTTCTCGCCGACTTCGGGATCACGCAGGACCAACTTGCGAGCCGCATCGGCCGATCCCGGCCCCAGATCAGCAATACCCTGCGGTTGCTGAGACTCCCCGCCTCCGTGCAGAAGCGCGTCGCGTCCGGGGTACTGAGCGCCGGTCATGCGCGTGCCGTGCTTGCGGCGGGGGACGATGCCGCCATGGAGCGTCTTGCCGACAAGATCGTCAACGAAGACCTCACGGTTCGAGGGGCGGAGGCCGCAGCAGGTCTCGTGTCGAAGAAGCCGCCGCGGTCGGCCAGGCCGACTGCGGGCAAGCGCCAGGCCCAGCTCACCGAGATCGCCGATCGCCTCGCCGATCGCCTCAACACCCGGGTGAAGATCTCGCTCGGCGCGTCGAAGGGAACCCTCGCGATCGAGTTCGCGAGCGTCGCCGACCTCAACCGCATCCTCGGGGAGCTCGGGGAGCCTGGGTACAGCTAGCGGCTCGACCTACTTCGAGACGCACTCTTCCGACCGCCGGGACGGCGGTCGGCGCTGGCGGCGCGTGAGGGCCAGAAATGGCCCTCACTTCATGCGCCGCGCGCAGCGTCGACCAGGGCGCTGTAGATCCAGCCCAGGTCGTGCCCGGCCGCCTCGAGCGCCTGCGGAACGAGCGATGTCTCAGTGAGACCAGGGGCGACGTTGCACTCGAGAAACCACGGGATGCCGTCTGCATCCACGATGAAATCGACGCGGGAGAGATGGCCGAGCCCCAGCGCCGTGTGGGCGGTGATCGCCGCCGCAGCAGCGCGCTCGGACACCTCACGATCAAGGCGAGCGGGAGCGTAGAAGCGCGTTTCACCGGCGTTGTAGCGTGCCTCGAAGCTATACACGCCGGAGAGCGGCTCGATCTCCACGGCGGGCAAGGCGACCGGACCGCCTCCCGTGTCGATGACGCCGATCGCCACCTCCGTACCGGTGACTGCGCTCTCGACGATCGCCGTGTCAGCGTAGGTGTAGGCGTCCACCATGGCGCGGGACAGTCCGTCGACGTCATGGACGATCGTGACGCCCTGGGCAGATCCACCCTGTGCGGGCTTGACGACGAGAGGCAGGGGAAGCGAGCCCGTGATGGTACCGAGCACCCGCGCTGCCCCGAGATCGCGAAAGGCCTCACGCGGCAGCGTGATCGAGTGTGGCGTCGCAAGCCCGGCTCGCGCCACGATCGTCTTCGCGGTCGGCTTGTCCCAGGCGAGTCGCGCCGACGCCGAGGGCGACCCGACGAACGGGACACCGAGGAGTTCGAGCATGGCGTAGAGAGATCCGTCTTCGCCACTCGAACCGTGCAGCACGGGCCAGATGACGTCAGGGGCGCTCTCGACCAGGTGCTCGAGGAGTGCCGCATCCGGATCCCTGAGCTCGACAGCGATGCCCTGCTCGGCGAGTGCGTCTGCGAGGCGGCGCCCGGATCGCAGCGAAACGTCGCGCTCATGGGAGATGCCCCCGGCGAGCACGAGGACGCGAATCGGTGCGGCGATGGTCCCGTCCCCTAACCGACATCCGGAGGCGGGCTCGAGGCGATGCGGTCCGTGCTGATCGCGGCGAGGGGTCCGGTCTGGGAGAAGGTAGCGAGCAGCTCGAGTTCTCCCGCGACGACCGCCGCGAGCCGGCGGATCCCCTCACGGATGAAGTCCGGGCTCGGGTAACAGAACGAGAGCCGGATGTTGTTGCGCCCGTTCCCGTCGGCGTAGAACGCGGTCCCCGGCGTGTAAGCAACGAGCTTTCTGACCGCGCGCGGCAGCATCGACTTCGCGTCGACCTGTTCTGGAAGGGTGAGCCACACATAGAACCCGCCGTCCGGCACGGTCCAGGTGAGCTTCGGGAGATGTTCCGCGAGAGCGGACAACATGGCATCCCTGCGTTCCGCGTACACGCCGCGGAACGTGTCGATCTGTGCCTTCCAGTCGGCGGTGCCCAGGTACTCGGAGACGATCGACTGGGTGAAGGAGCTCGGCGAGAGAACCGCTGCCTCGTTCGCTAAAATGAGTTTCTCTCTAATAGCGTGAGGGGCGAGGGCCCAGCCGACCCGCAGTCCAGGGGCGAGCGTCTTCGAGAAGGTTCCGAGATAGACGACCCCGTCCTTCTCGACCGACCGCATCGCCTGCGGAGGAGGACCGTCGAAGTACAAGAGCCCATAGGGATTGTCCTCGAGAACCAGGATGTCGTTCTCGCGGGCGATTTCGAGCACCTCGAGGCGGCGCTGCCAACTGAGCGTGACGCCGGCTGGGTTGTTGAAGGTGGGAACGGTGTAGAGGAGCTTGAGGCGCTTGCCTGCGGCCTTGAGTGAGGCGATGCGCTCCCGCAAGGCAGCCGGGATGAGGCCGTGGTCATCCATCGGCACGTGATTGATCTCGGCTTGGAACGAGCGGAACACGACGAGCGCCGTCACGTAGCTCGGGCCCTCGGCCAGCACGACGTCTCCGGGGTCGACGAACAGCTTCGCCAGGAGTTCAAGGGCGTGCTGAGACCCGGTGGTCACGACGACATCGTCCACGGATGCCCGGATGCCTTCGAGCGCCATGACCTCGAGGATCTGCTCGCGCAGCTCCGGAAGGCCCTGTCCAGAACCGTATTGGAGAGCGGCCGCACCACGATCGCGCATGACGCGCTCGATCGCCGCGGTCACGAGTTCCATCGGCAGCGCGGAGACGTAGGGCATCCCACCGGCGAGCGAGACGACCTCCGGGCGCGACGCGACCGCGAAGAGTGCGCGCACCTCGGAGGCGCTGAGCCCCGCAGTACGCGCCGCGTAGTGCCCGTACCAAGGGTCAAGGTTCGTGCCCTCCGGATGTCCCGCCATTCCTCAAGGATAGAGGTCACCGACGCTCGGACCGGGCGGGTGTCGGGCTGGGCGAAGACGTTTCGAGTCTCCGCCCGTAGACGCCCGCCACACCCGAGACTCGAAACGTCTTCGCCCAGCCCTTGAGTTGCGCCGGCACGCTGGCGCCCGGAGCGCCGACCGTTCCGAGCCTTGGGGACCAGGCGGGGTGGAGGACTTTCGGGTCTCGGGGTTCGGCGGGCATTTTTGGGCGGAGACCCGAAAGTCCTCCACCCCGCCCCCAGCGCGCTACTTCAGGAAGTCAGCGAGCTGCGCCTCGAGCGCCGGCTTCGGCATCGCGCCGATGACGGTCTTGACGACCTCGCCGCCCTGGTACACCTTCATCGCGGGGATCGAGGTGATCTGGTACTTCATCGCGACCTGCGGGTTCGCGTCGACGTCCACCTTTACGAGTCGGATCTTGTCGGGGTTCTCGGCCGCGATCTGGTCGAGGATGGGCGATACAGCCCGACATGGGCCGCACCACTCCGCCCAGAAGTCGACGAGCACGGGGGTCGTCGACTTGAGGACCTCCTCGTCGAAAGTGGCATCGGTCACGTCGGTCGCGGTTGACATTACTGGTTCTTCTCCTTGGGTGATGGTCCTGGCGGTCAGGCCGGGACCGCTGTCGGTGTAACGCTGGCCTCGGCCAGCAGGTCTCTGGGCAGCGAGGCGAGGTAGTGTTCGGCGTCGAGCGCGGCCACGGTGCCGGATCCGGCGGCCGTGACGGCCTGCCGGTAGGTCGGGTCGAGGACGTCGCCCGCGGCGAAGACTCCTGGGAGGTTCGTCCTTGACGTCCGTCCGTCGACGGCGATCGTTCCCTCCGGCGTGAGGTCGAGCTGGCCGTGAACGAGGTGCACCCGCGGGTCGCTCCCGATCGCGATGAAGAGTCCGTTGAGATCGAGTGAAGTCTCGGTCCCGTCGAGGGTGTCCCTCAGCACGACGTGCGTGAGGAGGTCTCCGCCGTCGATACGCTCGACGACCTTGTTGAACAGGAATTCGATCTTGGGATTCTGTCGCGCGCGCTCCTGCATGATCTCGGATGCTCGGAGCTGGTCGCTGCGGTGAATGACGTAGACCTTGCTCGCGAACTTCGTCAGGAAGGTCGCCTCTTCCATGGCGGAGTCGCCACCCCCGACGACCGCGATGACCTTCTCGCGGAAGAAGAATCCGTCGCACGTTGCACACCAGGAGACTCCGTGGCCGCTCAGGCGGTCCTCACCTTCGACGCCGAGCTTGCGGTAGGCGGACCCGGTCGCGTAGATGACCGCGAGCGCCTCCTCGACCTTGCCCGACCCGAGGGTGACCTTCTTGATCTCACCATCCAGTTCGAGCTTCACGACGTCGTCGAGCACGACGTCGGTGCCGAACTTTTCAGCCTGGGCCTGGAAGAGGGCCATGAGTTCCGGCCCCTGGATGCCCTCCGGGAATCCGGGGTAGTTCTCGACATCCGTCGTGTTCATGAGCTCGCCGCCGGCCTCAACCGAACTCGCGATGAGCAGCGGGGCGAGGTTCGCACGGGCTGCGTAGATCGCGGCGGTATACCCCGCAGGACCCGAGCCGATGATGATGAGCTGGCGCACTGGTTCTCCTTCTGTGGCTACAACCCATCCTATTCGGCGGGTATTCCGTGCCTTCCCTTGCCGAACCTCCCCCGCAGCGTGGCGAGTACGGCCGACAGCTCAGGATTGCGGAAGACCGCGAGCAGTGCGCCGTAGACGAGCGCCATGACGAGCCCGATCGCCACGATCGAGAGAAGCGCAGGCGCGATCCCGGACTGCGCGAAGCCGCGGGGGTCGAACCCGCCGAGGAGGAAGAGCGTCCCGACACCGGCTCCGCCCGCGAGGAGGGCGAGTCCGAGGTACTGGAGGTGGCGCACGACGACCTGTCGGCCTCCCGCCCCTCCGAGCCGGCGCCGGGCGAGGACGAGGGCGAGAATCGCCTGGCTGCCACCGGCGAGCGTCGTCGCGATTGCGATGCCAACGGCGATCCATTGGGTGGGCAGAAGTGCGCACGCCAGGCAGCCTGCAGCGAAGATCGCGGACTGCAGGGTCTGCAGGTAGAACGGCGTCCTGGTGTCGCCCAGCGCGAAGAACACCCGCTGCACGAGGAAGAGCGCGCTGAAGAGCACGAGGCCGGGAAGGAAGGCGACAATGACGTTGCCCATTGCCAGGACGTTGTCGAAACGTGCCTCGAATATGCGGGCAAAGGGATACGCGACGACGGCGAGCGCGACCGTGGCGAACACCATGAGCAGGCCGATCCCGCGCAGCGAGGACGAGAGGTCCCCGCGCAGGGCGCCGAGGTCACCGCGGGCGGCGTGCCCGCTCATCCGCGTGAAGTAGGCGGTCGCGATCGACACCGCGACGACCGAGTGCGGGAGCATGAAGATCAACCAGGAGTTCTGGAGGGTCTGCACGGATGCCGATTCCCCGGTCGCGAGCGTCGCTACGCGACTCTGTACGATGCCGGCGAGCTGGGTGACGATGATCATCCCGAAGAGCCAACCCGCCGCCTTGCCGGTCGAGGACAGGCCGACGCCCTTCCAGTGGAAATCGGGCCGGTAGCGCAGGCCGGACCGCCGCCAGAACAGTACGACCACGAAAGCCTGCGTGGCGACACCGATCGTCACGGTTCCTGCGAGCAGAAGAATTCGGTCGGGGGTGAAGGTCTCCACGAAGCGGTTCTCCTGAGCGGCCCCGAAGAGCACCATGAAGACCGTGAGTCCCGCGATCGCCACGACGTTGTTGACGGCCGGGGCCCAGGCGAAGGGGCCGAAGATGCCGCGCGCGTTGAGGGTTTCGCTCAAGAGGCTGTAGAGGGCGTAGAAGAAGACCTGCGGCAGGCACAGGTATGCGAACGCAGTCGCGAGGGCGAAGGCCTCGGGTGTGAATCCCCTGCCCGCCTCGGAGGTCTCGGAGTACAACGCGACGAGCGCAGGTGCGGCGACGATCGCTATGGCGGTTACGGTTGCGAAGATGAGGATGCCGAGCGTCACGACCTTGTTGATGTAGCGAGCCCCGCCATCCGGATCCTTGCCTGCTCGCACGATCTGGGGGACGAGGACCGCGCTCAGGAGGCCGCCCACGGTCAGCGCGTAAATGCTGTTGGGGAGCTGGTTCGCGACCGCGAACGCGTCGGCTGTCGCGCTCCCGACCTGGCCGATCGCCGCGGCCATGACCGCGACACGGACGAATCCGAGAATCCGCGAGACGATCGTGCCTCCGGCGAGCAGCGCGCTCGCCCGTCCAACGCGGACGTTGGTGGCGGGCACCTCTGCGTTCTCGCTCACCGGGTCGCCTTCTGGTCGGCGGTGTCGGCCGGTGCCGCATCCGGATCGGCGGTATCGGCGTCGCCCTCCACCGGCGCTGCGCGCCCCTTCCGCCACCGCAGAGCCGTGCGCGCGATCCCGGCTGCGAACATCACGACGACGACGATCGCGAGCACGACGGTCGCCGCAGTCTCCCAGCCGGCCTGGACGTTGAGGTCGACTGAGGTCGGCGTCGAAATCTGCACGCCGGTCGCGCTCGCGAGACTGACCGTCGTCCTGACCTCGCCGTTGGCGATCGACTGCACGGGGATCGACGCCTTCGACTGCGAGTTGGCCTCGATCTTGAGCTCGACCCTGTCATTCAGCACGTCGAGGATCGCCCGCGCCGGCTGCACCGTGACGTAGACGGTGACCGGGAAATCGAGGTCGTTCGTCACCGCGATGGGAAGATTGCCCTTCTCAAGCGGGAAGTTGATGACGCTTCCCTCTGGGATGCGGACCGAATCGACGATCGTCCTGCCCTCCTCGAAGAAGGTCCCTGTTGCCGCAGCCCAGCCCGCCTGGTCGAAGGCCCAGGACTCGCCAAGGAGGGCGAGGAGAGCGAGCCGGCGGGGTTCGGTCACGACTCCGGGCTCGTCGACGACGGAGGAGAACGCCGTGACCGACTGTTCGGCGGCCAGAAGGGATCGTGCCGTTATCACCCGGTCGTCCGGATGGGACAGGGGCACGAAGCTCGCCGGGGTCGCCGGCAGCGCAAGCGCATCGGTGAGGTCCATCGCGGCGACCCAGGGCAGCGACTCGAGGGCCGTGAGCGAGGAGTCGAGGCGGGGCCCGCTCGCGGAGCCGTCGCGGCCGAGGGTGGCGATGAGCGTCGCGTCCCGGCCGGTCGCGGCGAGCGCCAGGTGAGCGGAGAGTTCAGTGATCGCGGCATTCGCGTCGACGTCGGTCGCCGCGTTCGCGGCTGTCCGGAGCAGTCGCGAGACGGTGTCGTCGGAAACGCTCGCCGCCAGCTCTCGATCCGCATCCCCCCGAATCGTGACATTCGGGCCCGCCGCCGAACCGCCGGTGACCTGCCCCGAGTCGAGCAGGATCCGCGAGTAACCGGCGTTGGCCAGCGCTCCGACATCCCCGGCGGCCACTGAGCCCGGGGCGGGCCAGGCCAACCCGTCGACCGAGTAGTTCCAGTTGAGGAGTGTCTCCTGGGTCGGGACGGTCGGCTCGGGAGCGGGCACCGGAGTGGCATCCGGGGCCGGGGTCTCCTCGGTGACCGGCGGAAACAGGCTCTCATCGATGGGAAAGCCGAGAGGGTCCAGCGGAAGCGGTAGCCCGGCCTGGACGGCGAGCGCAGGATCGGCATCGGCATAGCCGAGAGGGAATACGTCACCTGGAGCGGATTCGAGGGCGGCGAGCCAGTCGAGCGCGGACTGTGGGGCTGACGTACCGAGCAGGCGGATCGAGGCCGGAATCATAGGGTCGAGGCCGATGGCCACGGAGTGCGCGAGCGCCGTCCGGAGCTGGACATCGAGCTGCCCACCTGGGGCGGTCAGCGCGCTGAGCTCCTCGGCGTCGAGGAGCCCCGTGGCGTCCGGTGGCGTGACGAGCGGCGTCACGACCGTGAGGGAGACCTGTGGGGGAGCTTCGGCAGAAAGTCTTACGACGGCGCTGCGCATGAAGTCCACCTCTACGGTGCCGCTCGCGAGCCTGATGGCGAGCGGGAGTGTCGTCAGGGGGGTCTCGGATGCCGCGATGGCAGCGGGCGGAATCGTGATGGTGACGGCGCGCACCTGACCCGGTGCGAGCTCGCCGATCGCGGTCGACCCGAGCGCCTGGCCAAGGGGGATACCCGCGCTTCCTTCGTCGGAGTCGAGCCAGGCGGACAACGCGTCGCGATCCGGAATGCGGATGTTCGGCAGGTACACGGAGGCGATCCCGGCATCCATGTCCTGGCCCGTGCTGTTCGTCACGGTTCCGGTGACCTGGAGTGCCTGGCCGGGCCGCACGACCCCGGCGAAGGAGGGTGCCGCGACGAGGTTCACGCCGCCCTCGTCGACCGGCGAGGCGCCGACGGGCGCGGTCCAGCTCCCGACCGCGAGGCCGAGCGCGAGCACGAACGGGACGATTCTCATAGGCAGGAGCGGGCCCCGGAGTCTCCTCGGCCGGCTTCAAGCGATTCTATTGGGCGGACGCTGGGTAGTCTTGTGCGCATGGAAAGCGCCGCCTCGGCCATCGCGCAGCTCGGGGCGCTGGCGGCGTCTCCGCAGGTGAGCCGGCTCGCCGACGCGTTCGAGCGCGCTGGCCGTGAACTCGCCCTCGTCGGCGGCTCGGTGCGCGACGCCTTCCTCGGGGCGCCTCTCAACGACCTGGACTTCACGACCGACGCCGATCCGGATGCGATTCTCGCGATCGTGGCTCCCATCGCCGACGCGCACTGGGACGTCGGACGCGCCTTCGGCACGATCGGTGCGACCATCGCCGGGCATACGGTCGAGATCACGACCTACCGCACGGATGCCTATGACGGCGCGACACGCAAGCCCGTCGTCGAGTTCGGAGACACGCTCGAGGGCGACCTCATCAGGCGCGACTTCACGGTCAACGCCATGGCGCTGCGGCTGCCCCAACTCGTGCTCGTCGACCCCGCAGGCGGCATCGAGGACCTGCTTGCACGTCGGCTCATGACACCGGGCACGCCGGAGACCTCGTTCGGCGACGACCCGCTCCGGATGATGCGCGCGGCCCGATTCACCGCGCAGCTCGGATTCGAGGTGGCGCCGGAGGTCGCGGCCTCGATGCGTGACCTCGCCGAACGGATCTCGATCGTCTCGGCGGAGAGGGTGAGGGATGAGCTGAGCCGGCTGCTGCGCACCGATCGCCCCCGCGCGGGCCTCGAGCTTCTCGTCGACACGGGACTCGCGACTCTCGTGCTCCCCGAGCTCCCGGCCCTCCGGCTGCAGGTCGATGAGCATCATCACCACAAGGACGTCTACGAGCACAGCCTCACGGTGCTCGAGCAGGCGATCGATCTCGAGCGCGCGCGGCGGACGACCCAGGATGCCGCTCCCGATCTCACCCTGCGCCTTGCCGCCTTGCTGCACGACGTGGGCAAGCCGGCGACGAAGCGGATCGAGCCTGGCGGGGCCGTGACCTTCCACCACCACGATGTCGTCGGCGCGAAGCTCGCGGCGAAGCGGCTCCGCGAGCTCAGGTTCGACAAGGAGACGATCGGGGACGTGGCTCGGCTGATCGAGCTGCACCTGCGGTTCTTCGGCTACACCGAAGGGGCCTGGACCGACTCCGCCGTGCGGCGCTACGTGCGCGACGCCGGCCCGCTCCTCGAGCGGCTGCACATCCTCACACGAGCGGATGTGACGACGCGCAACCGCAGGAAGGCCGACCGGCTGGCCTTCGCCTACGACGATCTCGAGGACCGCATCGCCGCGCTCGGCGAGCAGGAGGAGCTCGCGGCGATCCGGCCCGACCTGGACGGCGAGCAGATCATGGCGACCCTGGGGATCGATCCTGGCCGGGACGTCGGCGAGGCCTACCGATTCCTGCTCGAGCTGCGCCTGTCCGAGGGCCCGCTCGGCGAGGAAGAGGCGACGAAGCGCCTGCGCGCCTGGTGGTCCTCCCGTTGACTTTCATCATTCAGGAGGTGGTGTGACGGAAGTGGCTGTCGTGGCGGCGGGGATTACCTTGCGCCTCAGGTCTTCACTCCTGTCTCACTGACTCCTGAATAATGAAAGCGGTCAGCGTGGGCGGCGATGAAGGCCTCGAGCATGGCGCGGGCCTCCTCATCCGGGTGCTGCACCGGCGGCGACTTCATGAGGTAGGCGGAGGCTTCGATGAGCGGCCCGCCGATCCCGGCATCGAGGGCGAGCTTCGCGAGCCGGATGGCGTCGATCACGACGCCCGCCGAGTTGGGCGAGTCCCAGACCTCGAGCTTGTACTCGAGGCTCGTCGGGGCGTTGCCGAAACCGTGCCCCTCGAGCCGCACGAAAGCGAACTTTCGGTCGACGAGCCAGGCGACGTGGTCGCTCGGACCGACGTGCACGTTCTTCGGATCCAGCTCGCGCTCCAGGTTGCTCGTGACGGCCTGCGTCTTGGAGATCCGCTTCGATTCGAGGCGGGAACGTTCGAGCATGTTCTTGAAGTCCATGTTGCCGCCGACGTTGAGCTGGTAGGTGCGGTCCAGGACGAGCCCGCGCTGCTCGAAGAGCCGTGCGAGCACCCTGTGCGTGATCGTCGCGCCGAGCTGGCTCTTGACGTCGTCGCCGAGGAGGGGAACCCCGGCCACCCGGAACTTCTCCGCCCACTCCGGATCGCTCGCGACGAATACCGGGAGAGCGTTGACGAAGGCGACCCCGGCATCCAGGGCGGCCTGCGCATAGTGCTTGACAGCGGCATCCGACCCGACAGGCAGGTAGCACACGAGCACCTCGGCACCGGAGTCCCTGAGGGCCTGGGCCACGTCGACGGCCGGGAGCGGGGACTCATCGACGACCTCGCGGTAGTACACGCCGAGGCCATCGAGCGTCGGTCCGCGCTGCACCCGGATGCCCGTTGGCGCGACATCGGCGAAGTGGAGCGTGTCGTTCTGGCTCGCCCAGATCGCTTCCGCGAGGTCGGTGCCGACCTTGAGCGCGTCGACGTCGAATGCTGCGACGAACTCGAGGTCGCCGACGGCGTAGCCGGCCAGCCGGTTGTGCATGAGTCCTGGGATCACCTCGGTCTCGGCGGCGTCACGATAGAACGTGACGCCCTGGACGAGCGCGTTGGCGCAGTTCCCGATACCGGCGAGGGCAACCCGAATGGGCATGGTGACAGTGCTCCTTGTGAGTGTTGAGGGTCAATGACTACACTAGGCAGGTTGCCCTCGGTCTGTTGACCGGGTGGCACGATGCCACAACCCTCCTGCTGCAGACCGTCTGCAGCCGTTCTAGTCCGAAGGAGGTGGGTTAGTCATGCATCAGTACGAACTCATGGTGATCCTCGATCCCGAGATCGACGAGCGCACCGTCGCCCCGAGTCTCGACAAGTTCCTTGGCGTCATCCGCGCGGATGGCGGCTCGATCGACAAGGTCGACATCTGGGGCAAGCGCCGGCTCGCATACGAGATCAACAAGAAGTCCGAGGGCATCTACGCCGTCGTCGACATGACGGCGACCGCCGCATCGACGATCGAGCTCGATCGCCAGCTCAAGCTCAGCGAGGCCGTCATGCGCACCAAGGTGCTGCGTGCCGAGGACGCGATCGCCCAGGTCGCCGAGGCTGAGAAGCTCGCGGCGGAGAAGGCGGCCCGCAAGCGCGGTGCCGAACCTGCCGAGGCAGCGGCCGCTCCCAAGGCCGCCGCAAAGGCCCCCGCCGCGGCCGCGAAGACCGAGGTCGCCCCGGTTGCGGCCGAGGAGGCCGCACCGGCCGAGAAGGAAGCGGAGTAGGGCCATGGCAGGCGAAACCATCATCACGGTCGTCGGCAACCTCACGGCTGACCCCGAGCTGCGCTACACGCAGAACGGGCTCGCGGTCGCGAACTTCACGATCGCCTCGACGCCGCGCAGCTTCGACAAGGCCACGAACGACTGGAAGGACGGGGAGGCTCTCTTTCTCCGCGCCTCGGTATGGCGCGAGTTCGCCGAGCATGTCGCCGGCTCGCTCAGCAAGGGGTCCCGAGTCATCGCGACCGGGCGCCTGAAGCAGCGCAGCTACGAGACCAAGGAAGGCGAGAAGCGCACGAGCTACGAGATCGAGGTCGATGAGATCGGCCCGAGTCTCCGATACGCGACCGCGCAGGTCACCCGCACGACGAGCGGCGCCTCACGCGGCGGCCAGGGCGGAAGCCAGGGCGGCGACGAGCCGTGGGGTTCGGCCCCCGCCAGCGACTCACCCTCCGGCGACGTCTGGAACACTCCGGGCAACTTCAACGACGAGACGCCGTTCTAACGGCTCCCTCCAACCCACTTCTTCAGAAAGCAGGAAATAGATCATGGCCGGAAAGTCCAGCGGCGACCGCCGCAAGCCGCTTCGCGGCGCGAAGGGCGGCAAGAATGCCGCCCCCGCCAAGGCGATCAGGGTCGGCGTCATCGACTACAAGGATGTCGCGACCCTTCGCAAGT
>DAITPJ010000050.1:0-15218 GCA_036833635.1 Terrimesophilobacter sp. | reverse complement strand
CAAGGATGAGGAACGGCTCGAACACGATCGTGTAGAACTGGAACACCGTGCGGTTGAGGTAGAGGAGCCACGGCAGGTAACCGGCGGCCACGCCAAGGAGGATCGCGCCGACCTGCCATTCGCGATACCGGATGAGCCGGTAGACGAGGTAGCATGCTGCGGCGACGGCGCCCCACCAGATGAAGGGGTTGGCGAGGCCGGTGATCGACTCGCCGCAGCGCGTGAACTCGCATCCGAGTTGCCCATTGTCGCTGCCGAGGTAGTACATCGCGGTCGGGCGCACCATGAGCAGCCATGTCAGTGGGTTCGCCTGGTAGCCGTGCGGCTGGTGTTCGCCGACGTGGTACGCGTACGCGCTCGCCTGGTAATGCCAGAAACTCTGAAGGTCGAGAGGCACCCACGCGAGCGCGCCCTGCCAGGCGTTGCCGGCCTGCTCCGCCCAGTGCCGGTAGTAGCCGCCGTCGGTCGCGAACCACCCCCTCCAGGTGACGAGATAGGCGGCGAGCGCGATCGGGACCATGAGGACGAAGGTCGCGGGCGCCTGCTTGAGAATGACGCCGCTCGCGAAGAAGGAGATTCCGGCTCTCCTGCGTGCGAGCGCGTCGACCACGAGCGTGTAAAGGGCGAAGGCGGCGAGATAGTATGCGCCGTTCCACTTGACGGCGGAGGCGAGACCGAAGGCGAGTCCTGCGGCAATGAGCCACGGGCGCCACCACAGTACCGGCCCCCAGTCGATCATTCGCCCCCGTTTCTCGCGGGCGATGATCCAGCGCTCCAGGCGGCGCCTGCTGTGCCCGCGGTCGAGCAGGATCGCGCCGAAGCCGAGAAGCACGAAGAGGGCGAGGATGCCGTCGAGAAGCGCCACGCGCGACATGACGATCGCGTTGCCGTCGATTGCGAGAAGCCCGCCGGCGATCGTCGCGAGCAGTGTCGAGCGGAACAGGCCTTTCGCGATGATCATGACGAGGACGACGAGCAGGATGCCCACGACGGCAGTGCCGATGCGCCAGCCGACGGCATCCTGGGCGCCGAAGATCGCGAGGCCGAGCGCGATGATCCACTTGCCGAGAGGGGGGTGGACGACGTACGAGCCGGAGTCGAGGTAACCGTCGACCTGCCCTGAGTTGAAGGAGGCGTTGGCCTCAGCCGGCCACTGCGCCTCGTAACCCAGGTGGAGGAGGGTCCAGGCGTCCTTCACGTAGTAGGTCTCGTCGAAGACGAGGAAGTGCGGGTGTCCGAGGTTCCATAGTCGTAGCGCCGCCGCGAGTGCCGTGACCGCGAGAGGGCCGCCCCACGCCCAGGCGCGCTGCCTTGCCGATGTGGCGAGCATCCGGCCCCACCAGTCGTCGAGGCGCGACCCGCGCGGCTCGACGGCCCCCGCAGGCCTCCCGACCCGGCTGGTTGAGTAGCGATCCGCAGAATCGCGTATCGAAACCACCCGCTCCGCGATCACCTCGTCGAAGTCGCGGTCCCCGGTCACCCCGCCATGCTAGCCAACGTGAACCAAAACGAAGGAGAATCGGCCGCGGAAGCGCCATCCGGGGCCGAAGTGGCGCGAAAGCGGCCATTCTCCTTCGAATTCGTTCGATGCGAAGATGGGGCGTGATCATCCTCGTGGCGACCCCGATCGGCAACCTCGGCGACGCCTCGCGGCGGCTCATCGAGGCGCTCGAGCACGCTCAGGTCATCGCCGCGGAGGACACGCGCACCACGGTGCACCTCCTGCGCGCGCTCGGCATCGAGAACCGCCCGCGGCTCATCGCGCTCCACGAGCACAACGAGGTCGAGAAGGCTGCCGAGATCGTCGAACTCGCCCGCAACACGGATGTCCTGGTCCTGACGGATGCCGGAATGCCGGCCATCAGCGACCCTGGCTTCCCGCTCGTGGCCGCGGCCGTGGAAGCAGGTGTCGCGGTCACCGTGATCCCCGGGCCGAGCGCGGTTCTCACGGCGCTCGCGGTCTCCGACCTGCCCACCGACCGCTTCACGTTCGAGGGCTTCGTGCCGCGCAAGGGCCGCGTCGCCTGGTTCACTGCCCTCGCTCGCGAGGAGCGCACGATGGTGTTCTTCGAGTCCCCCAACCGGCTCGCCGACTCGTTGGCGGACCTCGCCACAGCCCTCGGGCCGACTCGCAGCGTCGTCGTCGCGCGGGAGCTCACGAAGCTCCACGAGGAGGTCCGCAGGGGCACCGCGTCCGAGCTCGCCGCCTGGGCGGCATCCGGGGTCAGGGGCGAGATCTGCATCGTCGTCGCCGGGGCAGACCCGCCATCGGCATCGCTCGAGGACGGCATCGCGCAGGTGCTCGCGCTCGTCGCGGCGGGCGGGCGCCTCAAGGAGGCCGCCGCCGAGGTCGCCGAGTCGACGGGGCTCGGCCGCCGCGACCTATACCAGGGCGCGCTCGCATTCAAGGGATTGCATCGCAATCCCGCGGCGCCAGCGCCGACGCCGCCCCCGGCGTCGGGGACACGCCAGAAGTAACACCTCCAACCCCAGCAATAGGATGGTCCCCATGGCCGCGGACCGTTCCTTCTACATCGCGACACCGATCTTCTACGTGAACGACGTGCCGCACATCGGTCATGCCTACACCGAGGTCTCGGCGGATGTGCTCGCCCGGTGGCACCGCCAGGCCGGAGACGACACCTGGCTGCTGACCGGCACGGACGAGCACGGAGAGAAGATCCTGCGCACTGCCCTCGCGAACGACAGCACCCCGCAGGCCTGGGTCGACGACCTCGTCGAGTCCGCCTGGAAGCCGCTCCTTTCGACGATCGATATCGCCAACGATGACTTCATCCGCACGACGGATGCGCGGCACGAGCACGGGGTCACCCTGTTCCTCCAGAAGCTCTACGACGACGGCTACATCTACTCGGGCGAGTTCGAGGGCCACTACTGCGTCGGCTGTGAGGAGTACAAGCAGCCGAGCGAGCTCGTGCCGGGCATCGGTGAGTACGCGGGGCAACTCGTGTGCGCCATCCACTCGAAGCCGGTCGAGACCCTCAAGGAGACGAACTACTTCTTCCGGATGAGCGACTTCGAGCAGAAACTGCTCGACCTCTACGCGGCTCGGCCCGACTTCGTGCAGCCGGAGAGCGTGCGCAACGAGATCATCCAGTTCGTGAAGCAGGGCCTTCGCGACCTGTCGATCTCGCGATCGAGCTTCGACTGGGGCATCCCGATTCCCTGGGACGACAAGCACGTCGTGTACGTGTGGTTCGAGGCCCTTCTCAACTACATCACGGCGATCGGATACGGCACCGACCAGGTGGAGTTCGACCGCCGCTGGCCCGCCGTGCAGGTCGTCGGCAAGGACATCGCCCGGTTCCACGCCGTCATCTGGCCGGCGATGCTCATGGCCGCCGGCGTCGAGGTGCCCCGTCAGGTCTTCGGCCACGGCTGGCTCCTCGTCGGCGGCGAGAAGATGTCGAAGTCGAAGCTCACGGGCATCGCGCCCAGCCAGATCACCGACACGTTCGGCTCGGATGCCTTCCGCTTCTACTTCATGAGCGCCATCGACTTCGGGCAGGACGGCTCGTTCAGTTGGGAGGACCTCTCCGCGCGCTACCACTCCGAGCTTGCCAACGGGTTCGGGAACCTGGCCTCGCGCGCGATCGCCATGATCGGCAAGTACTTCGATGGACTCGTGCCGGCGCCGAGCGGCTACACCGACGCGGATCTCGCCATCCAGCGCGCCGTCGAGGCGGCCGCGAAGGATGCCGATGCGGCGATCGAGCGACTCGCGATCGACGAGGCGATCGACGCGATCTGGACGATCGTCGACGACCTCAACGGGTACATCACGGTTCAGGAACCCTGGGTGCTCGCGAAATCGGATGCCGACCGCGAGCGACTCGGCACAGTCCTTTACACGGTCGCTGAGGGGCTGCGCGCGCTCGCCGTGCTGCTCGCGCCCGTCATGCCCGTCGCCACGGCCGCGTTGTGGAAGGCGATCGGGGCGGCCGGCGATCTTGCGGAGCAGCCCATCCGGGATGCCGGCAGTTGGGGACAACTTTCCCCAGGCAGCCGCGTCACCCACATCGAGCCGCTCTTCCCCCGCATCGAGACTGCGACGAGCACGGAAGCACCGTGAGCGAGTCGAACTACATCCGGCAGCGCGACAACACGACCGAGCACGGACAGACTCGGGATCTCAGCTACCCGCCGCTGCCCGAGGCGCTCACGGTCGGCGTCTACGACAACCACGCGCACCTCGAGATCGCTGACGGTGACCCCTCGACCCTTCGACAAGCTCAGGGGGGCCCAGGCTCAGGGCAGGGCCCCCGTGATTACCTGGAACAGCTCGATCTGGCGAGCGCGGTCGGCATCCGGGGCGTCGTGCAGGTCGGCGGTGACCTTGAAACGTCCCGGTGGTCGGCCGAGGTCGCTGCGCGCGAGCCGCGCCTGCTCGCGGCGGTCGCCATCCACCCCAATGAGGCGCCCAACTACGAGGCGGCAGGCACCCTCGATGCCGCCCTCGCGGAGATCGACGAACTGGCCTCCCGCCCGCGCGTGCGGGCCATCGGGGAGACAGGGCTCGACTTCTTCCGCACCGATGAGAGCGGCCGGGCCGCGCAGTTCCGATCCTTCGAGGCGCACATCGCCATGGCGAAGAAGCACGACCTCGCGATGCAGATCCACGACCGGGACGCGCACCAGGAGGTCATCGCGACCCTGCTGCGGGTCGGTGCCCCCGAGCGCACGGTCTTCCACTGCTTCTCCGGCGACGCCGAGATGGCGAGGCTGTGCGTCGAGCACGGCTGGTACCTGTCCTTCGCCGGGACCGTGACGTTCAAGAACGCGGGCAACGTGCGTGAAGCGCTCGCCGCGATCCCCCGCGACCGCATCCTCATCGAGACGGATGCGCCGTTCCTGACGCCCATGCCGTACCGGGGGCGGCCGAACTCGCCGTACCTCATCCCGCACACCCTTCGCGCGATGGCCGACCATCTCGGCACCGACGCCTCGATGCTCGCCGCGCAGATCTCGTCGAACACCGAGGTCGTGTACGGGTCGTGGGAGGCCGAGCCCGTCACGCTCCCCGCCTGATGTCGCTTTCATCATTCAGGAGGTTGTGGTGCAGGTGTGATTCGGCAGGGTGCGGGATGCTGGTGCTCGTCACTCCTGTCACATACCCTCCTGAATGATGAAAGCGACGGAGGGGTATCTGGGGCCGGCCGAGATCCGCGACCTCGCGGGGCTGCTCGACCTGCAGCCGACCAAGAAGCTCGGCCAGAACTTCGTCGTGGATGCCAACACGGTGCGTCGCATCGTCGCGGCCGCGGGCGTCACGGATGCCGACACGGTCGTCGAGATCGGTCCCGGACTCGGCTCGCTCACTCTCGGGCTCCTCGCCACGGGAGCCTCCGTCGTCGCGGTCGAGATCGACCGCAGGCTCGCCGAGCAGCTCCCGAGGACCGTGGACCTGCTGCGCCCCAACGCACCCCTCGCGGTCGTCGCGGCCGACGCCATGACGATCACCGACCTTCCCGGCAACCCGACCATCCTCGTCGCCAACCTCCCCTACAACATCTCGGTGCCCGTGCTGCTTCACCTTCTCGAGCACTTCCCCGGGCTTCGCTCCGGTCTCGTCATGGTGCAGGCCGAGGTGGGCCAACGGCTCGCCGCGCCGCCCGGATCGAAGGTGTACGGCAGCCCGAGCGTCAAGGCAGCGTGGTACGGCGGGTGGCGCACGGCGGGCCAGATAAGTCGCCAGGTGTTCTGGCCGGTGCCCAACGTCGACTCGATCCTCGTCGGTTTCGCGAGGCACGCGACGCCCCTCGGCACGGAGGGTGAGCGACGAGCGACGTTCCGGATCGTGGATGCTGCGTTCCAGCAGCGTCGCAAGATGCTCCGGCAGGCGCTCGCCGGGGTGCTCGGGCCCGCCGCATCCGACATCCTCGAGCGGGCGGGAGTCGACCCCACGACACGCGGCGAGCAGCTCTCGGTGGATGACTTCCTCTCGATCGCGCGTGTTGGGTAGCGTTGCGGCCATGGCTGCGGTCTCTCCCCAGAAGGTGAGCGACGACCGGTTGCGCGACGCGACCGGTCGCATCCGGGCGGACTGGCACGCGCTACTGGAAGCGGCCGGTGCGAGCACTTGGGCGCATCCGGAGATCGCGCGCTGGCTCGTCGAGGAACAAGGCGTCGAGGGCTGGTGGGCGCAGGGCATCACGGTCGGATTCGAGCAGGCCATCGGGCGTCGCCTCCCTGGGCAGGCATCCGACGGGACCTTCGCGGTCGCCGTCACGAGAACGCTCGCGGGGTCGCGCGTCGAGCTGCTCGATCCCGTCGTCTCAGCGCTCGTCGCGAGCCTCGGCGAACCCGCCTCGCTCACGCCGGCATCGCTGTACTCCACGGCGCGCTGGAAGCTCGACGGCGAGACGATCGTCGTCGCCGTCTCTGAGCCGAAACCCGGCAGGACTCTCGTTTCGATCACTCGCTCCCGCATCCGCGACGGGGACAGCCTGGATGCGGCGAAGCATGCGCTGCGCGGCATCCTCGAGGGTCTCGAGCAACCGGGTGGCGCGCCTGCGGTCGACTAGGTTAGAGCCATGACCACCGAGGCGGGCAA
Organism: Terrimesophilobacter sp.; assembly: GCA_036833635.1. Lineage (GTDB taxonomy): Bacteria > Actinomycetota > Actinomycetes > Actinomycetales > Microbacteriaceae > Terrimesophilobacter. The sequence continues at coordinate 8,644 of DAITPJ010000050.1, read as the reverse complement.
GGTGGTGCACGCGAGGGCACCGGGCAAGATCAACGTCTACCTGGGAGTCGGGGCTCTCGGCGACGACGGCTACCATGAGGTCGCGACGGCGTACCAGGCGGTCTCTCTGTACGAGGATGTCCGCGCGAGCGACGCCCCCGACTTCTCCGTGTCGTTCACCGGAAGCGTCGACGTGAGCGGGCTCGAAACCGATGGCTCCAATCTCGCGATCCGCGCGGCGACCCACCTGGCCCGTGCAACGGGATACCGTCGCGGAGCGCGGCTCGAGATCGAGAAGAACGTGCCCGTCTCCGGCGGCATGGGTGGAGGCTCAGCGGATGCCGCAGCGACGCTTCTCGCGTGTGACGCGCTCTGGGAGACCGACCTCGGCCGCGAAGAGCTTCTCGAACTCGCTGCCGAGATCGGTCCGGACGTGCCGTTCGCGTTCATCGGCGGGACCGCCATCGGAACGGGGCACGGGGACCAGTTGAGTCCCGCGCTCGCGAAGGGGCAGTTCCAGTGGGTGCTCGCGTTCGCCGACTTCGGCATGAGCACACCGGATGTCTACCGCGAGCTGCATCTGCACCGTGAGCGCCACGCGCTCGACATCTTCCCCGCCTCGACCCAGCCGAGGGTCGACCCCAACGTGCTTCAGGCGCTGCGGGCGGGCGATCCGCATCAACTCGGCGAATGCCTCTTCAACGACCTGCAGGCGCCGGCGCTTCACCTCGAGCCGCGCCTGGCCGCCATCATCGAACTCGGGGAGGCGAACGGTGCGCTCGCGGGCATCGTGTCGGGTTCGGGCCCGACTGTCGCCTTCCTCGCTGCGGACCTCGACAGCGCACTCGAGCTGCAGATCGCGCTCTCGGCCGCGCGTCACACCGTCGTTCGCGTGACCGGCCCGGTGCACGGCGCCCGAATTCTCGGCGACTAGCGAGATCCGGGGCTGCCCGCCCTGCCCGCCCTGCCCGCCCGCCGCCGCCCGCCCTGCCCGCCCGGCCGCCCTGCCCGCCCGCCCTGCCCGCCCTGCCCGGCCCCATTCAGCGTCATGCATGCCGCCCCGCCTTCCGTTGACTCGGGTCATCTTGCGGGTCCACGCGCCGACAAACTCACAAAATGACCCGAGTCAACGTAGCCGACGGGCGGCTGTGGACAGACTCTGCGGGGCTGTCGCCGCGTGGGCCAGAATCACGGCATGCCCAGGTCCGTGCCACTGCCGGATGCGCTGGGCGACGCTCCCTTCAGCGTCCGGGAGGCGAGGGGGCTGGGCGTGTCCGCGTCGCGACTCCGCGCATCCGATCTCGAGGCGCCGTTCCACGGTATCCGCCGCCTGCGGCCGACATCCGCCTGGGCTGAGCAAACCGACGAAGAGCGTGCGCAGCGTCGATTCGACGAACTCGTGCGGGACTGCGCATCCTTCCAGCGCCGTGAGGGGCGCGCGGTGATCTTCAGCCACGTCACAGCGGCTCGGCTGTTCCGGATGCCGCTGCCGTGGCGCCTCGAAACGCGCGGCCTTCTCGACGTGGCCGCTCTCACCCCGGACCACGCCCCGCAGGGCGCCGGGATTCTCGGACATCGTCTGACGGGAGGCAGGTTCACCCTGGCCTCCATCGCAGGATTCAGGGTGCCCAACCCCATCCGCGTGTGGATTCAGCTGGCGCCACTCCTGTCGGTGGACGAGCTGATCGTCGCCGGAGACCACCTGGTGCGGCGCAAATCGCCTCTCACGACTCTCGACGAACTGCTGGAAGCGCTCAGCCGGCTGCGCCGGGTACGCGGCGTCAGGAAGCTGCGCGCCGCGGGGCCCTCCATTCGCGCACGCACCGATTCGCCCGCAGAGAGCCGGACGCGTCTCGTGCTTGTCCACGGCGGCCTCCCGGAGCCCGTGATCGGCCTCGAAGTGCTCGATCGGGACGGCTATTTCGTCGGCACTCCGGATCTCGCATATGAGGTCGAGAAGGTCGCACTCGATTACGAGGGTGAGATCCATCGCGTCGACGGGCAGACGTTCGAGGACGACATCGAGCGGCGCGAGCGGTTCCAGGATGCCGGATGGCGGCACATCCGCGTGACCCGCGATCACCTCGCACGTCCGCATACGCTCGTCGACCGGGTCGGCTTCGCGCTCGCCGAGCGCCGCGCCGAAAGGGCCAATGCCGCCGTCAGCGCGGACGCCCCGATCCGCGCCCATCCCCCCCGCCCGCCAATCCGCCCCGCCCGCCCGTCCGCCCGCCCGTCCGCCCCGTCCGCCCACTCTCCCGTTGACTCGGGTCATCTTGCGGGTTAACCTGGCGCGCAATCCGCAAGATGACCCGAGTCAACGAGGAGGACGGGGCTGGCGCGCAGCCTGGGCCGGGCAACCCGCGCGCGACGACGGGTAGCCTTGAAGGCAATGGCCCACCTTCTCGGCGCCGAGGCGCTGCACCTCGAATACCCCACACGCGTCATCTTCGACTCGGTCACCGTCGGGCTCAACGACGGCGACCGGATCGGCGTCGTGGGGCGCAATGGCGACGGCAAGTCCAGCCTCCTGCGCCTGCTGGCCGGCCGCCTCGAACCGGATGCCGGGCGCGTGACCCGCAGGGGCGGCATCCGCCTCGGCATGCTCGATCAGGCCGACGAGCTGCACAGCGAGCGCACGGTCCACGAGGTCGTCATCGGAGACATCGAGGAGCACGTCTGGGCCGGTGACCCGAAGGTGCGCGACGTCATCGCAGGGCTCATCGCCGACATTCCATGGGAGTCGCGCGTCGACGACCTCTCCGGCGGCCAGCGGCGCAGGGTCGCGCTCGCGGCGCTCCTCATCGGCGACTGGGACATCATCTTCCTCGACGAGCCGACCAACCACCTCGACGTCGAGGGCATAGCGTGGCTCGCGAAGCACCTGAAGACGCGCTGGTCGCACAACGCGGGTGCACTCGTGACGGTGACGCACGACCGCTGGTTCCTCGACGAGATCTGCACCGCGACCTGGGAGGTGCACGACCGTATCATCGAGCCCTTCGAGGGCGGGTACGCCGCGTATGTCCTGCAGCGCGTCGAACGCGACAGGATGGCGGCCGCGAGCGAGGCGAAGCGCCAGAACCTCATGCGCAAGGAGCTGGCCTGGCTGCGGCGTGGGGCCCCGGCCCGCACCGCGAAGCCGAAGTTCCGCATCGACGCCGCGAACGAACTAATCGAGAACGAGCCGCCCATCCGCGACAGCGTCTCACTCGCCCAGATGGCGATGCAGCGACTCGGCAAGGATGTCGTGGACCTCGAGGGCGTGAGCGTCGCGTACGACGGCGCCGAGATTCTCCACGACGTGACCTGGCGCATCGCGCCGGGGGAGCGCACGGGCATCCTCGGCGTGAACGGCGCGGGCAAGTCGACGCTCCTGAACCTCGTCGCCGGGACCCTGCAGCCCACGAGCGGCCGCGTCAAGCGCGGCAAGACCATCAAGGTCGCCCAGCTCACGCAGCAGCTCGCGGAGCTCACCGCGGTCTGGAACGATCGGGTCAACGACGTCATCTCCCGGCAGAAGAGCAGTTACGTCGCCGGCGGCAAGGAGCTCACACCGGGGCAGCTCCTGGAGAAGGTCGGCTTCCAGAGCGCCCAGTTGAGCACCCCCGTGAAGGATCTCTCCGGCGGGCAGAAGCGCCGGCTTCAGCTGCTGCTCATCCTCCTTTCGGAGCCGAACGTGCTCATCCTCGACGAACCGACCAACGACCTCGACACCGACATGCTCGCCGCAATCGAGGACCTGCTCGACACGTTCCCCGGCACCCTGCTCGTCGTGAGCCACGACCGCTACCTCATCGAGCGGGTGACCGACCAGCAGTACGCGGTCATGGACGGCAGGCTGCGGCATCTGCCGCGCGGGGTCGACCAGTACCTTGAGTTGCGCGCGGCTACCGCATTGGGGCCAAAGTCTGAACCGACGGCCGGGACGGCCGTCGGCGCCGGCACGACTGCGCCTGCAGCGAAGGCCAGAAATGGCCTTCGCCCCGAACTCCAGCGCGCAGACCTCCGCAACGCCCAGAAGGAGTTCGCGGCGGCCGGACGCAAACTCGAGAAGCTTGCTGCGAGCATCCGGAGCGTGCATGAGCGGATGGCCGCCCATGACCAGTCTGACTATGTGGGCCTCGGCGCGCTGAGCGAGGAGGTCGCCGTGATCGAGTCCGAGCGGGACCACCTCGAAACGCGCTGGCTCGAGCTCGCCGACATTCTTGGCGAGTAGGCGAATGGCATGGGCGATCTCGACGAGTTCCGGATTCTGCTGCTCGACCAGCGGCAGGATGCGCTGAGGTCGATCGCCGAGCTCGGCGGCGCGATCGAGTCCATCGTGAGCGCGCGGGAGGGTTCCAACAGCGACGACGAGCACGACCCAGAAGGGGCGACGCTCGCCTTCGAGCGATCGCAATCGGATGCGCTGCTGCGGCAGGCCGTACAACGACTGGACGACATCGATGCTGCGCTGGCAAGGCTCGAGCAGGGAAGCTTCGGCGCATGTGTTGTGTGCGGTCGGCCGATCGCACGGGCCCGCCTCCGCGCGCGACCGCATGCCGCCACCTGCATACGTTGTGCCGAGAACGTGCCGCTGCGCTGATTCCGCAGAGTCAGTCGCCTGGCGTCGTGGCGAGGATGGCGAGTTCCTCCGCCACATCCGCGTCGTCGGGGCGCTCGGCGGCGAGTTCGTGCTGGAGGGCGAGCGCTTCGCGCATCCGGCCGAGTGAGCGCAGGCCGCGGGCGTAGACCCAGCGCGCGGAGAAGCGTTGATCGGTTTCGCCGAACCGGATGGCGGCGTCCAGGGCGAGGGAGAACTCCTCGAGCGCTTCCTCGAGCCGGTCGGCATCGTGCAGGCTCCAGCCGAGGTTGTTGTGCAGCGCGACGGCCCAGCGCCGGGTGCGGTCGTCCTCCGCCCGCTCGAGCGCGGCGAGGCCCTCGCCGGCCCAGTGCTCCGCGCGCTCCGCATCGGAGATCGCCAGCATGTGCAGGGCGTCGACCTCGAGAAAGGTGAGGCCGACCCTGGCGGCAATACTGGCGGCACCCGTGAAGAGGGGCACGGCCTCTGCGGGACGACCGGCGCTGTTTCGCAGGCGTCCCCGCTCGAGCAGGATACGGGTCGCGACCGCCGGCGAGTCGAAGTTGATGCGGTCGAGCACGGCATCCGCCTCGTCGAACCGGCCCTGCAATCCGAGGGCCCTCGCGTGCTGGGTCTCGAGTTCTGCACGCTCAGCCGGCGTGCGTTCGCGTGATCGGACCGCCTGCAGAATTCGTTGCTCGCTCGCGGAAGCGTCGCCGAAATCCCACAGCTCGTCGAGCAGTTCCTGGCCCAGGGACACGGCGTGGCTCATCAGTCGAAGTCCAGGCTCAGTTTGCGCAGGAGCGCGGCGAGGCGCTCGCGGTCGGCGGGCGCGAGCTTCGCGAGCAATTCCGACTCGGCGACGAGAAGGGTGCTGATGGCCGCGTCGACGCTCGCCTGGCCCTTCGGCGTCATGACGACAAGGATGCCGCGACCGTCGTTGGGGTCGGTTCTGCGCTGCACGAGCCCGCGCTCCACGAGCCGGTCGATGCGGTTCGTCATGGTGCCGGAGGAGACGAGCGTCTGCTGCAGGAGCGACTTCGGGCTCAGTTGGTACGGCGTGCCGGCGCGACGGAGGGCGGAGAGCACGTCGAACTCCCACGCGTCGAGCTCGGAGGTCGAGAACGCCTCGCGGCGGGCGCGATCGAGGTGCCGCGAGAGCCTTCCGACCCGGGAGAGCACCTGCAGCGGTGCGAAATCGAGGTCGGGCCGCTCGTGAGTCCACGCCTCGACGATCCGGTCGACTTCGTCATGGGCGGGCACCCTCCCATTATCCCGGCCGCCCCCGCGTGCCGAACGAATTTGAAGGAGTTCGGGCATCCGGATGCCGTTTCGGCGCTCTTCTGGTCATGCGGCGGCCGTTCTCCTTCGTTTTCGTTCATCGCGGCGATGGGGGACCGGTCTGGCAGACTTGACTTCGCGCCTTCGCGCAGTCCGCCTTGGTGTAACGGCAGCACGACAGCCTTTGGAGCTGTTAGGTCCAGGTTCGAATCCTGGGGGCGGAGCTCGTTTCACGGTATCCGCGATTCGAGAACTCAGCACCACGCAGGCACCATCCTTGACTCGGGTCAAATTGCGAGTGTGGGTGACCTTTTGCCCGCAATATGACCCGAGTCAACGAAAAAAGACGATAAGTGGGAGGAAACCATGACCGACCAGAACCTCGCGGTGATCGTCCTCGCGGCAGGCGAGGGCACCCGGATGCGCTCCTCCACTCCCAAAGTCCTCCACACCCTCGCGGGCATCCCGCTCGTCGGGCACGTGCTCGCGACCGCGCGCGAATTGCACCCGGCTCACGTCATCGCCATCGTGCGCCACGAGCGGGACGCCGTCGCGGCCGCGATCGTCAGCCTCCTCCCGGATGCCGTGATCGTCGACCAGGACGACACTCCCGGCACCGGGCGCGCCGTCGAAGTCGGCCTCGCCGCCCTGCCCGACGGTTTCGACGGCGAGGTCGTTGTCGTGAGCGGCGACGTGCCGCTGCTCGACGCCGGCACCCTCGGCCGGCTCGTCGAGGCCCACCGCGCCCACCACGCTGCGGCGACCCTACTCTCCGCAGTGCTCGACGATGCAACCGGTTACGGCCGCGTCATCCGGGGTGCCGACGGCCTCGTCGACCGCATCGTCGAGCAGAAGGACGCCAACGAGTCCGAACTGGCGATCACCGAGATCAACTCCGGCAGCTATGTCTTCAGCATCCGGCCCCTGCGCGACGAGCTACCGAAGGTCGGCACCGGCAATGCCCAGGGCGAGAAGTACCTCACGGATGTCGTGGCGCTGCTGCGCGCATCCGGGAACCCGGTCGAGGCGGTGCCGGTCGGTCAGACCTGGATCGTCGGCGGTGTCAACGATCGCGTGCAGCTCGCCGAGGCGGCGGCGAGACTCAACGCGCTCATCGTGCGCGGGCACCAGCTCGCCGGTGTGACAGTGCATGACCCGGCCACGACCTGGATCGACCTCGCCGCGACGATCGCCGAGGACGTCGAGATCCTCCCCGGCACCCAGATCAAGGGCGCGACGAAGATCGACCGCGGGGCGATCGTCGGACCCGACACGACGCTCGTCGACTGCGAGATCGGCGAGAACGCCGTCGTCAAGCGCACGGACGCGACGCTCGCGGTCATCGGCAAGGGCGCATCCGTCGGGCCGTTCGCCTACCTGCGCCCCAACACCGTGCTCGGGGAGAATGGCAAGATCGGCACGTTCGTCGAGACGAAGAACTCGACGATCGGCTTCGGGAGCAAGGTGCCGCACCTCAGCTACATCGGCGACACCGAGGTGGGCGTGCAGTCCAACATCGGCGCGGGCACGATCACGGCCAACTACGACGGTGTGAACAAGCACCGCACGACCGTCGGATCCCACGTGCGAACGAGCTCGCACAACGTGTTCGTCGCGCCCGTTAGGATTGGTGACGGAGCCTACACCGGTGCAGGTACCGTCGTCCGCAAGGATGTCCCGGCCGGCGCTCTCGCCATCAGTGTGGCTCCCCAACGGAACATGATGGGCTGGGTCGAGGAGAAGCGCCCGGGCACTGCGGCAGCCGAGGCGGCTGCGGCGGCCGGCGAGTCCGACGACTAGCCCGTCTGGGCAAGAACGGGCGTCGGCTAGCCGGCAGAGAGCGGGAGACGTGTCCGGCATCAAGATCACCGGCCAGAAAAGACTCGTCATCGTCTCCGGGCGCGGCTATCCGGAGCTCGCGCAGCAGATCGCCGACGAGCTCGGCAGCGAGCTCGTGCCGACGGATGCGCGCACTTTCGCGAACGGCGAGATCTACGCGCGCTACGACGAGAGCGTGCGCGGATGCGACGCGTTCGTCATCCAGTCGCACACGACCCCGATCAACGAGTGGCTCATGGAGCAGCTCATCATGGTGGACGCGCTCAAGCGCGCCTCGGCCAAGCGCATCACTGTCGTCGCGCCTTTCTACCCGTACGCTCGCCAGGACAAGAAGGGCCGCGGCCGCGAGCCGATCTCGGCGCGGCTCGTGGCGGACCTCTTCAAAGCTGCAGGCGCCGACCGGATCATGAGCGTAGACCTCCACGCGGCCCAGATCCAGGGCTTCTTCGACGGGCCAGTCGACCACCTGTTCGCGATGCCCGTGCTGCTCGAGCACTTCAGGTCGAACCTCGACACCTCGAACCTCACGGTCGTCTCGCCCGACATGGGCCGCGTGCGCGTCGCCGACATCTGGAGCGACAAGCTCGGCTCGCCGCTCGCAATCATCCACAAGCGCCGGGACCCCCTTGTGCCCAACAAGGTGACGGTGCACGACATCGTCGGCGACGTGAAGGGGCGGGTCTGCCTCATCGTCGACGACATGATCGACACCGGGCGCACGATCGTGAAAGCCTCGGAGGCGCTCAAGGCTGCGGGGGCGTTGAGCGTTGACGTCGCGGCGACCCACGCGATCTTCTCCGAGCCGGCATCCGAGATCCTGCAGTCCGAGTTCATCGACTCGGTCGTCGTGACCGATACCCTGCCGATTCCGGAGTCGAAGCGCTTCCCGGCTCTCACTGTCCTGTCGATCGCGCCGCTGCTGGCGCGGGCGATCCACGAGGTGTTCGACGACGGCTCGGTCACCTCGATGTTCGACGGGGC
>DAITPJ010000049.1:8379-15411 GCA_036833635.1 Terrimesophilobacter sp. | reverse complement strand
CATGAGGCCGGGCATCTCGTGCTCGGCGAGGCGCAGCTGGTGGCGGCCGGCCTCGGCGAGGGAGAGGTCGGCGACTTTGAAGGGAAGGGCGGTGATCGCGGTCATCCCCCCATCCTCCCAGCTTTCATCATTCAGGAGGTGCTGTGACGGATGATGCTGGTGGGCTGCTCCGCGAATCGCGCCGCCAGTTCAGTCACACCAGTCACATCAGCCCCACACACTCCTGAATGATGAAAGTCAGGCGCGGATGAGGGCGAGCACGTGGTCGCGGAGGCGCTCCATGACGGGGGTGGTGCCGGCCTCGACGTTGAGCCGCAGGAGCGGCTCGGTGTTGGATGGCCGCACGTTGAACCACCAGAAGACGCCGTCGGCGCTGCCGCTCACGGTCAGGCCGTCGAGTTCGTCGAGGTCGTCCGATGCGAAGGCCTGCACGATGCGCGAATACGCCGCTGGGATGTCCGCCACGGTCGAGTTGATCTCGCCGCTCTGGGCATACGGCGTGTAGGCGCGCGCGAGCGCCGAGAGCGGCTCGTCCTGCGCCCCGTGCTCGGCCAGGATGTGCATGGCTGCGAGCATCCCGTTGTCCGCGCCCCAGAAGTCGCGGAAGTAGTAATGCGCAGAGTGCTCCCCGCCGAAGATCGCGCCCGTCGCGGCCATCTCATCCTTGATGAGCGAGTGCCCGACGCGCGTCCGCACCGGCACGGCGCCCGCGCCGAGGATCGTCTCGGGCACGATGCGCGAGGTGATGAGGTTGTGGATGACGTAGAGCGTGCTGTCTGGCTCGAGTCGACGAACACGACGAATCTCCCGCAGTGCGACGACCGCCGCGACCGCGGACGGGTTCATCGGCTCGCCGCGCTCGTCGACGACGAAACAGCGGTCCGCATCGCCGTCGAAGGCGAGCCCAAGGTCGGCGCCATGCGACACGACGGCGCGCTGCAGGTCGACGAGGTTGGCCGGCTCGAGCGGGTTGGCCTCGTGGTTGGGGAACGCCCCGTCGAGTTCGAAGTACAGCGGGATGACCTCGATCGGCAGCGCGGGGAGCCCCGCAGCGGTCCCGAGCACGGCGGGCACGGTCAGCCCGCCCATGCCGTTGCCGGCATCCACGACGACACGAAGCGGCCGGATGCCCGAAAGGTCGACGAGGCCACGCAGGTACGCGGCGTAATCGGCGAGCACGTCGACCTCGCGATACGAGCCAGGCTCGGCCACGGGCTCGATGCCGCTCGCGAGGCCGTCCTGCTCGAGATACCTGCTCGCGCGGTCCCGGATGCCGGCGAGCCCGGTGTCCATGCTGATTCCGCGGGCCCCGGCACGGCTGAGCTTGATTCCGTTGTAGGTCGCGGGGTTGTGGCTCGCCGTGAACATCGCGGCGAGCGCGTCGAGGCTCCCGGAGGCGAAGTAGCTCTCGTCGGTCGAGCACAGCCCGATCGCGACGACGTTCGCGCCCCGCGCCTGGGCCCCGCGCGCGAAGGCCGCTGCGAAGCCGGGCGACGAATCGCGCATGTCGTGGCCGACCACGACATCCTGCCCTGCCGCCCCGATCTCGTCGACGAAGGCGGCGCCGAAGGCGGTCACGACCTCGGGGGTCAACTGCGAGCCGACGAGTCCGCGCACGTCGTAGGTCTTGACGAAGGCGGCGAGGTTCGGGACCGTTCCAGGGCCCGACCCGGCACCACGACCGGGACCGTCACCGCGATCGCGCGCGACGTCGTCCTGCCTAGAGCTCATTTCCCCATGCTACGTGACGTACGACCTGCCACCCGCGGGGTGCGGAGAGGCGCTCGGAGTGCTTCTCGCACAGGTCGTAGCTGTGCGGCTCGGCGCGCTGGCTGAGTGGCCCGAGCACGGCCATCGAGTCGGCGTAGACGTAGGTGAGCGTGGAGACCGCCTCGCGCCCGCACGCGACCTTGCTGCACATCCGTTCGTCCATCGATCACCACATTAGCGAGCGCGGCCCGCGCAGCGAGGGACCCCGGCACCGCGTCGCGGGGCGGCCGTAGACTTGCTGCATGGTGAAGGCGTCGCGCGGATCCGCCCCGCGGTCGGCACGAGCGGGCTGGCGGGATCGTCACGGCCGCGGCATCCGGGCCTCGGTCACGGGGCCTCGCCTGCCGAGGCTGCACACGCGCACCGATGTCTTCGAATCGACCGTGGCGTCGACGGCGGAGTACCTGCGCGACCTGTGGCCGGCCGAACTCTCCGAGGTGCACTTCGAGATCGCCGCGCTTCCGGCCACGGATGCCGGCTCCCGCCGCGTGCGGCGCTGGCTCGTCGTCCCGGCCGAGCACCGCATCATCCTCTTCCGGCTGCCGATCGAGCGCCTCGCTCGGCTGCACCGCAACGACGACCTGCACCGCCGGATGATGGTCGAGAGCTGCGTCTTCCGCGCCGTCGCCGAGCTGCTGGGCAAGGACCCGTGGGACCTGGCGCCGGAGCGCTTCCGCCACTTCTGACGGCACCGGGCATCCGGTACCTGGCACCGGGCATCCGGTGTCGTCGTGAGCGGTCAGCCGAACTGGTGGTACACCGTCACAGGCTGCGCGAGGCGCTCCTGCGGGTGAGTGACGAACCCGGCGAGCCGGCCGTCGCCCTGGTAACTCACGGAGGCGCGCAGCGAGTCGAAGCCGGAGAGGAGATAGCTCCGGCCGTCAGTGACCGGCACGGCGACGGCGCCGCCCGCGGCGATCGTCACGGTGTTCCCTGCACCGCCCCCCGATATCGGCTCGAGCGTGACGACGGCCTCCGCGGTGCCGGTATTGACGAGGTGAACCATGGGTTGCGGGCCTGGGGCGGTACTCACGAGTGCACGGTCGCGAAGCTCCGGCGCGCCGACGAACCAGGCGAGATCGGTCGCCGCGACCGTCGGCTCCGCGCCGGCGGATGCGGCAGCGGCGAGCGTCACAGCTGAGGTCCTGATGGCGGCCACCGCGGGCGCCTCGGTCGTCACCACGATCGTGTAGGTGCCTGCGGCGAAGTCGCCGAGGGGGACATCGGCGACCCGCCCGGTGTCGACCGTGATGGTCGCCTCGCTCGTCGGGGAGGAGGCGTCCTCGGAAATCACCGACACCGTCACGGATGTCGACCCGTCGCCGGGGTCGCCCGGCACGAGGACGCGCAGGACGCCCTGGATGTCCTGGTATCCCTGAAGGCCCGCGGCGGCCTCGATCGTCTCGTGGTCCGCGACGACGATCCCGGGGATGACCGTGACCGTCGACGGCCTCGTGGTCGTCCCGACGAGATCGACTCCCCCCGGGTCGAGCGTGCGCACGATCGATTCCTGCAGGTGAGCCGTGACCTGGCCGCCCTCGCTGATGACCTTTACGACGGGGCTCGCGGTCCCGGGGGCGAAGCCGGCGAGAGAGAGGATGTGCTGCCCGCCGGCCGGGACGAGGATGCCGTCGGTCCCTGCCGCCTGGATCGTGCCCGTCTCAGAGAACACCGTGACCCCGACGAGAGCCGCGACCTTGCTCGGGTTGTTGAGCTCGAGGAGCGTCGTGCGGCCCGTGACGGTCGAGCCGCCGACGAGCCAGCTCTCGGAACTCGGCACGGCGCAATCGGTCGCCGCGAAGCCGACATAGTCCGGCGCGTCGACATACTGTGACTGGCTGCCGGCGAGAAGACCAGGGTCCTCCCCCGCCGCGGCGGGGTCGAGCACGAGACGCTCCGACGGGGTGTTGGCCGCGTTGCCGGTCGGGGCCAGGTTCTCGAGGGCAGGCGTTCCTCTCGTCGATGCGCGCTCGACGTCCGCCCTGCCGAGGGAGATCGCCGTCGTCGCCTCCTGCCCTGCATCGTCGCCAAGGCGCAGGACGGGGCCGGGACAGATGCGCTGCTGGGTCGCCGCGACCGGGTTCACGACGGTCGAGGTGGCCCCGGTGCCGAGAACGGGGATCGGAAGCACCGTGGCGGCGGAAACGGTCGCGATGGCGAGGCCGATCCCGACGAGGCCGACGGCGCCGCGGGCGCCGGCGAGAACGAGCCGCCGTCCGGCCGGGCGTCGAAGGGTTCCCTTGGGATCTCCCCGATCGTTGCCGTGCGGCTCGGCGTGCGACTCGGCCGGCGGCTCAGAGTGTGGCTCTGGCGCAGAATCCTGTGCCCCTTCAGACTCCCCCGCCGGCGCTGCCGCGGACTCCGGGATCGGCTCCGAGCGATCCTGGCCCGGCTCGTCCTCAGCCATGGTCCTCTTCCTCCTCGAGGGTGTCCGAGGCCTCGTCGGGCGTCGCACGCCGACGCGGCCGGCGGCGCCCTCCGATCGGGACGGCGAGCAGCAGGGTCACGCCGAACACGACGCCGAGCGCCACGAGAAAGCCGGCCCCGAGCGGTGTACCGGTGTTTCCAGGGGGCGGCCCTGCGACATCCGTCTCACCGTTGTAGCGCCACAGAAGCCCGTTCGCGGTCGTGCCGATAGGCGTCAGGATCTCGTTGCTGTCGAGCGCGTCGACCGTGGCGCGGTAGGTCTCGTCGTCGTCGTCGCCTGGCGTTACGAGCACGAACAGTATGTCGTGGCTCGTCAGGTCGGCTGCAGCGTCGTATCCGCTGCGCGTCGCAAGGTTGCCGGCGAGGGTCGCGAGCATCTTGTCGAATTCGGTCGGATGCCGTCGGGTGCTCACGAGGGTCGACTGGTCGTCGAGGCTCGCGCCGAGTCCGCGCTCGAGGTGCACCGAGATGCCCTCCTCCCCGAGCGAGCCGAGGACGAGCGTGCCGGCGCCAGGATGCGTGCGCGCCTCGGCGGTCACGAGGGCGGGCAGGATGCGGTCGGTCGCGGGGTGCACGGCCGCAGCCCCGATGAGCATGCTCCCGAGCAGCGGGATCGCAAGGGCCGTCGCCGTGAGCCCGGCGAGCACGGCGATGGGCGTGGCCACCCTGCCGAGGGCGCCGAGGGCGATGAGGGCGGCCGCGACGAGACCGAGCCAGTACAGGCTCAGACCGGCCCCCGGCCACACCGTGACGGCAGAGGAGCCGACCGCGCCGACCTGCACGTGTGCGGCCCCGACGGCCGTGAGGTAGCCGAGGAGCGCGATGGCGAGCGCCGGAATCGCGCGCCGGGCACCCGGCAGGAAGAGGGCGAGAAGCGCGAGAAGGCCGAGCGGGGCGAAGAGTACCGCGACGACACCGGCGGCCGTCGCGCCCGGAAGCACGACTCCGGGCAGGATCGTTCCGGATGCCGAGAGCTCGGCGACGACGGACGACCAGCCGTGCAGCCGACCGGCAGGGTCGCCAAGGGCGAGCTGCCATCCGGATGCCGCACCCCCCGCAACGGGCACGCCGGGGTCGGCCAGAAGGCCGAGCGGATTGCCGGCGAGGACCTGCTGCACGATGAGCGGCCCGAAGAGCACGAGGGCGGGGATCGGGATGCCGATGACCCTGTGAATACTGCCGGGTCGCACCGCGAGGAGAACGACGAAGAGGACGAGGAGCGCAGGCACGAGCGAGGGCGCGCTCGCCGCGATGACCGCGAAGAGGAGCGCAGCGACCGCGCCGGCTGCCCATGAGCGCGCCGCGCCAAGAGCGGCCATGAGCAGCCAGGGCAGGAGCACGTGGGCGAGCACGGCGCCGATCCTGCCCTCGGCGAGGGCCCCGAGCAGCGGGGGGGCGAGCGCCCAGAGGATCGCCGCGAGCGCCGGCAGCCACGCGCGCCTGCTCAGTCGACGCGCGGCGAACCATGCACTCATCGCGGCAAGAGGCAGCGCCAGGAAGTAGAGCAGCACGATCGAATAGCTCGGCGACCAGAAGGTCACGGAGCCGAGAACCGCGAGCACCGCCGCGAACGGATCCGCGGCACCGAGCGCGCCCGTGCCGAGCCCGCGCCATCCGTAGCCGACGTTCGCCCACAGTTCCTGAGCCGTCTCGGCGAGCGGCCTCAGCCCTCCGCCCGTGACCGCCGCCGCTCCAAGGAGCGACCCGTAGGCCAGCACGCCGACGAGCCCGGCGAGCACGACGATCCATAACCCACCGTGCGCGACGAAGCCCGCGCGCTCCTGGACTTCAGCGGTCGGCCCTGGTTCCTCGAGCTCGGCGAACTCCGCCTCCCTCGCCTGCGCGCGGCGCTCGAGGACCTCGGCGAGCGGCATCCGGAGGGGGGCGATCGCGCGCCAGCCGAGCCGCCGCGTGCGGCGCAGGTTCCTGCGGGCGACGCCGACCCGCGTCGAGAACGCCGACGAGAACGCCGCACCGAACTCGCCCCCGATGGCGCTCGGGCGCTTGGCGATGAGGTCGAGGATCGACCGGAGCACCGCGAGCGGCACGAGCGAAAGCCAGTGGACAGGGACCGCCCAGGCGGGGGCGTAGGCGAGCCGCCGGTGGAGCTGCGCAGCGCGGGCGATGCGAAACCGGCGCCGCTCCGACACCCGGTCGCGCCCGAAACGCTCAGGGCCGCCCGCGCTCGCCACGCGCGCGTCGGGCACGAGAACGACCCGGTGCCCTGCGAGCCTCGCCCTGACGGAGAAGTCGAGTGAGGCGTCGACGCTCGGCAGCCCAGGGTCGAAGCCGCCGAGGCTCCTCCACAGCGACCGCCGCACGAGCATCCCGGCCGCCGCGACGCCGAGCACGTCGTCCCGCGTGTCGTGCTGGGCCTGGTCCAGTTCGCCGTCGACGAGCATCACGGATGCTCCGAGCGTGCTCATCGTCTCCCCGAACGCCGCGATCATGTCCGGCTGGCCGTGGCGCATGAGCTTGGGGCCGGCGACGACGACGGAGGGCGCCCGCTCGACCGCACCGAGCAGGTGGGCGAGCGCATCCGGATGGGGCGCGTTGTCGTGGCCGAGCAGCCAGAGCCACTCGTTGTCGGCCTCGGCCGCGGGTCCGGCTGCGGAACCGGCCGCGGACTCGGCGTTCGGCACGAAGTGCACGGCATGGGCCACGGCGGACCCGAAGGTCGTCCCCTCGCGGGCCGTGAGCACGTGCGTGGCACCGGATGTCGCCAGCAGCGCCTCGCTCCCGTCGCCAGAGGCGACGTCGACAGCGATGACAGCATCGGGCGCCCGCCGCTGGGCTGCGAGGGCGGAGAGGGTTCGTTCGAGATACTGTGCCCCG
>DAITPJ010000049.1:5701-8279 GCA_036833635.1 Terrimesophilobacter sp. | reverse complement strand
TGCACTGGCACCAAGCTACGCGTGCTTGCGAAGCTTGCGGCGTTCCCTCTCGGAGAGTCCGCCCCAAATGCCGAAGCGCTCGTCGTTCTGCAGCGCGTACTCGAGGCACTGCGCGCGGACCTCGCAGGATGCGCAGATCTTCTTCGCGTCGCGCGTCGAGCCGCCCTTCTCCGGGAAGAAGGCCTCAGGGTCGGTCTGGGCGCACAGGGCGTCGGATTGCCAGGCGAGAGCGTTGTCGTCTTCGGAGAGCGGCTGACGGACTCCCGGCACCCCGAGCCGGATGGGATCGACGAACCAGTCGTCGGGGACACCGCCACGGCGGTCTGTGAGCCCCATAGCACATCCTCCCCTGATCGGCCTTCGCAACGCCCGCGTTGCTATGGGTAATTACACTCGTGTAATTAGGTCAGGTCAAGTCGCAGATCGTAAACCTTCTACGTCAAGTTGAAGGTTTGCGACGCGCCGACCACGCGCTTTCCACCATGTCCCTGAGGCTGTGGCGCATCGCCCAGCCGAGATCGCGGGTCGCCAGGGCCCCGGATGCGACGATCCTGGCGGGGTCGCCTGCACGTCGCGGACCGACATCCGGAGTGAACGCGATGCCCGTGACCTCGGCGACGGCGGTCATGATCTCGGCGACAGAGACGCCATCGCCGCTGCCGAGGTTGTAGGCAGGCTCGAGCAGCTCTCCCGACTCGAGGCGCCTGGCTGCCGCGACGTGCGCGGCGGCGACATCCGAGACATGGACGTAGTCGCGGACGCACGTGCCGTCCGGCGTCGGGTAGTCGCCGCCGTTGATGCGAGGCGTCGTACCCGCAATCAGGGCGTCGAAGACGAGCGGGAAGAGGTTGTGCGGGCTGACGTCGTGCACGTACGGCAGCCCGGAGCCCACGACATTGAAGTAGCGCAGGCTCGTGTGGGTGAGGCCGGCGGCGCGGGCCTGGTCGCGCAGCAGCCACTCCCCGATGAGCTTCGACTCGCCGTAGGGCGATTCGGGTCGCGTTGCGGTGTCCTCGGTGACGAGGTCGGCATCCGGTGTGCCGTAGACGGAGGCGCTCGAGGAGAACACCATGCGGGCGACACTGCATTCCTGCATGGCGCTCAGCAGCGCGGCGGTGCCGGTGACGTTCTGCTCGTAGGTGTGAAGGGGGCGCTCGACGGAGACGCCAGCGTACTTGAAGCCTGCGAGATGGATGACGCCCGTCGCCTTCGTGCGCTCGAGGGTCGCCTCGACGAGCTCGCGATCGAGGATGCTGCCGCGCACGAACTCGGCGCCCCTGGGGACGAACTCCGCGCGGCCCGTCGAGAGGTCGTCGACCACGACGACGCTCGTGCCGGCGTCGAGCAGCGCGGCGACGACGTGCGAGCCGATGTAGCCGGCGCCGCCGGTCACGACCCACGTCATGCCCCAAGGCTACCCCTCCGCCGCGTGAACGAATTTGAAGGAGATCGGCGCGCATCCGTCCACTTCGGGCCCGAAGTGGCTCGAACGGCGCCGATCTCCTTCGTTTTCGTTCGGTACCCGGGCTAGGTGCGCGGGCGTACGGGGACGCGACGGTAGCCGTCCCTTCGCGCGACCACGATCGTCGAGGCGATCCCGGCAGCGGACAGGGCAGTGATGACGATGAGGATGATCATGGCAGAAAATCTATGTGTTGACGGAAACTGCCACAGCTGGCAGTATTGCCACAATCCGTCTGATTCCTGCCAGGAGGTTTCCCGTGCTGCGCAAGATCGCCCTGCTCGCCATCCCCGGAACGGCGCCGTTCGAATTCGGGGTCATCTGCGAGGTCTTCGGGATCGACCGCAGCGACAGCGGGGGGCCGGTATTCGACTTCTCCATCGTCACGGCAACGCCTGGGCGTGTCCCGACGAGCCTCGGATTCGACCTCGTGATCGACAACGACCTGAGCGGTGCGGCCGACGCCGATCTCATCGCCGTGCCCGCACACGCGATCGATCGAGTCGACGAGCGCTACCTTGACGTCATCCGGGCGGCCGAGCGGCGCGGAGCCTGGGTGCTGAGTGTCTGCAGTGGGGCGTTCGTGCTCGGCCAGGCCGGCATTCTCGACGGGCGCACGAGCACGACCCACTGGATGCACACCGACCGTCTGATGCGCCAATACCCGCGCACCGAGGTGGACCCCGACGTGCTCTTCGTCGAGGACAGGGGGGTCGTGACGAGCGCAGGGACGGCATCCGGAATCGATGCGGCGCTGCACATCGTGCGCAAGGAGCTCGGGGCGTCGGCCGCGAACATCATCGCCCGACGCATGGTCGTGCCACCGCAGCGCGACGGCGGCCAGTCGCAGTACATCGAATCGCCGGTCGTCGAGTGCCAGAGCGACTCGCTCGCCGCCGTGACCGAGTGGATGCTCGGCAACCTCGGCGAGGATCTCACCGTCGACCAGCTCGCGCGCAAGGCCCTCATGTCGTCGCGGACCTTCGCGCGGCGCTTCCGCGCCGAGACGGGGACCACGCCGGCAGCCTGGCTCAACCGGCAGCGCCTGCTGCGCGCGCAGCAACTGCTCGAGCAGACCTCGCTCGGGCTCGAGCGGATCGCGGCCGACACCGGGTT
>DAITPJ010000049.1:3488-5601 GCA_036833635.1 Terrimesophilobacter sp. | reverse complement strand
ACCACTTCCTCAAGGTGCTGCAGACGACCCCCACCGCGTATCGCCGCGCCTTCGGCGCGCCTCTCCGCGCCGCCTCCTGACCGCGGCCCGCTGGCTCGCCGCGTCCGCCCCGCCCCCGCCCGCCCGCGGTGCTGAAAACGAAGGAGATCGGCCCGCATCCGACCACTTCGCGCCCGAAGTGGCGCTAACGCGCCGGATCTCCTTCGTTTTCGTTCGGCGAGCGGGAACGGCGGCGACGGGCGCGACGGCTGAGCGCCGGATGCCGCTCGCGATACGGATGCTGCTTCCGGTACGCGGTGAGCGCCCGGTCGTCGTCGATCGCCCGGGCGATCGCGGCGAGGCATCCGGCCCAGTCGGTGTACAGCATCCGGTACGAAAAACGCAGCACCCACTTGCCTCGCCTGGCCATGATCGTGTTGCGAACGTGATCCTTCTCGAAGGTGCTCTCCCCCTCGCCGGTCCAGGCCGGGTCGTGCTGTCCGCCGTCGACCTCGACGTAGACGTTCGGGCCCACCCGGCCGTCAAGGCGACCGACGCCGCGCACGTGCGGCTGCGGCTCCCACGGGATGCGCGCATCGCCGCACCAAAGCCTCACGAAGGTCTCGCCGTGTGCTTCGTCGCGACCCTCGACGAGGCGCCGCCAGGTCCTGGTGTGCTCCGGCGCCCTAGCGAACACGGCATCCATGCGCGCCTTCGGCCAGCGGAAACGATGCGCAACGGCACTGCAGCACGCGATGGCGATGTCGCGGCCCTCGGTGCTGAGAACGTGCACGAGCGCATCGTCGAGGCTCACGCACGAGCGCGACGCACCGGCGAGCTCGGCGACGCGCGGGCCGACCCAGTGCGCCCGGATGCCGTCGGCGGACGCCAGGCGCTCACGGCGCTCGCCGGGCCGCCGGAGCCGGCAGGCGTGCGCGGGCACCTCGACGTCGACCCGGTCGCGGCGCGGCACGCGGAGTCCGTGGCTTTCGAGCGCGGCGACGCCGGTCAGCCGGCCGCCGACACGGACCGCCCGCACAGCCGACTCGGGCGCATCCGGCACCGAGTACCAGCCGTGCCGCACCCTGAAGATCCTGCGCCGACGCAGGGCCCCTCGGAGGCCGCCGTCGGTGTGCCCGAGCGCGAGGAGGTCGCGGCGGCGAAGGAAGCCACCATGCGTTCGGATGTCGTCGGCGATGCGGAACACCAGCACAGCCTCGCGGGTCGCCTTGGCGCCGCGCCGCCGCCGTCTGCCCGAGCGTGCGCAACCCGCCGCCTGCGCCCCTGTGGAGGAGTGGATGCTGTGGCGCCGCCCGCGCCCCCTCCCGCGGCGTGAACCAAAACGAAGGAGATCAGCCGGCATCCGACCACTTCTGGCCCGAAGTGGCACTACGGCGCCGGATCTCCTTCGTTTTCGTTCACGCGGGTCAGGCGGTGGTGGCGACGAAGAGGTCGCCCGCGCCGGTGACCGCGAGCGCGCCCTCATCCGGCGTCACGTAGAGCGCGCCGCCGCGTGCGACCGTCGCGGATGCCACCCCGCCGGCGAGTGCGAACGACCCGGCCGTACACAAAGCGATTGCCGGCCCGGTCAACGCGAGCCGCGCATCCGCCGTCACGTGCGCCAGGGCGAACCCAGCATCATCCGGCCGGTACAGGGCGAGCCCCGGCAACACTTGCGGCTCGAGGTACGGCACGGCCGTCGGCGTGAAATCGAGCACCGCGAGCAGCTCGTCGACGTCGACGTGTTTGCCGGTCAACCCGCCGCGCAGCACGTTGTCGGACGCGGTCATGAGCTCGATCCCGAGCCCGTTCAGGTAAGCGTGGATGTTGCCGGCGGGCAGGTAGAGCGCCTCGCCGCGCGCAAGCGTGACCCGATTGAGGAGCAGCGCCGTCAGGATGCCGGCGTCGCCGGGGAACGCGTTTGCGAGTGTCCGCACAGTCTCGAGCGCATCCAAAACGAAGGAGCTCGGCCCGGATTCGACCACTTCGGTGCGGTTCTGGTCGGTATCCGGGCCGATCTCCTTCAAATTCGTTCGAACGCCGGATGCTGTGCGCTCGGCCGTAGGGCGCTCGGCCGTCGGGCGCTCGGCGGCGCGGTCGGTCACCCTGGCCACGAGCGCGTCGACCTCGGGGC
>DAITPJ010000049.1:0-3388 GCA_036833635.1 Terrimesophilobacter sp. | reverse complement strand
GGGCGCTCGGCGGCGCGGTCGGTCACCCTGGCCACGAGCGCGTCGACCTCGGGGCCGTCGGCGAGCAGCCAGCCGACGAGCGACGGAAGCGAGGCGAGCCGGGGCAACAGTTCGTCGAGCCCCAGCGCGAGGAAGACCGCCCGCGCCTCCTCGACCGGGCGAAAGCCGCACAGCGCAACGAACCGTTCACTGAGGGCGACGATGATCTCGGGCTTCGGGTAGGGGTCGCGATAGTTGCGCTCCGGCGCATCGAGAGGGATCCCGAGCGCGTTCTCGGCGGCGAACCCGGCGGCGGCACGGGCGGCATCCGGATGTGCCTGGAGCGAGAGCGGTCCCTCTGCGGCGAGGACTTTGAGCAGGAATGGCAGCCGCGGCAACCCGCCAAGCGCAGCCGCAGGGTCGGTCGCGATCCATTCGGCGAGGTCGGCCGCCCCGCCGGTCGCGTTCGCAGCCCCGACGACCCGCGCCGGCGACCCCGGATGGGCGCCGAGCCACAGCTCCGCCTCCGGGCGGCCCGATGGCGCCGTGCCGAGCAACTCCGCGATCGCCGTCGCCGAGCCCCAGGCGTAGTCGCGCGGGGTGTTGCTGATCGCGACGAACATCGGGGCCTCCTCGAGCGGGCGTGCTCGCTTCACCGTACCAACTCCGGATGCCGCCCCTCCCGCCCGCGGATCGCCCGCGCGCCCAGCCGCCCGGCCGCCGACATCCGCCCGCACCCCCGCGTCGCGTGAACGAAAACGAAGGAGAATCGGCCCCTCGCGACCACTTCGGGCCGAAAGTGGTCGTCAGGGGCGCGATCTCCTTCGTTTTCGTTCACGCCGGGCCAGGGAGGGGGCGCCGGCACCGAAGGAGGGCGCCTCAAGCCGCCCGCACGCCCACTGCCGCGGCGCAGGGGCCCGCCGGTAGGCTGGCGGGCATGCTGGAGTCCCCGCGCACGCGCCCCGCCTCCGCCATGCTGCAGAACACGCGTGCACGCCTCGGCTTCTCCGTGCTCGTCCTCTTCACGCTCCTCGCGGGCGACGCCTGGCGTCTCTCGCTCGGCTGGTGGTTCTTCGGCACCCTCACGATCCTCCTGACGCTCGTCTCGGCGTGGCTGCTCTGGCTCCAGCGCACCCGCTGGAGCGTCGGCGGGATGCCGCTCCCCCTCCTCGCCTTCCTCGCCCTCGCGATGGCCTCGATCTTCTGGTCGCATTACCCTGGCGCGACAGCTCTCGGCCTTTTCACGACCTGGATCATCGTCATCAACGGCGTCGCCCTCGCCGTGACGTTCACCTGGGCCGAGCTCCTGCGCAGCCTCGGCGTCGTACTCAGAGTCCTGCTCGCCGCCTCGATCCTGTTCGAGCTGTTCGTCTCGCTCGTGCTCCGCGATCGCCTTCTCCCGTTTTTCGGCCAGCCCGGCGTCGACTACGACGCCTACGACCGCATCCCGGGCATGCTCATGTGGTCCCGCAACGAGCTCTTCGACGTCTTCGGGGATGGGCGCATCCAGGGCATCGTCGGCAACGCCAACAGCCTCGGCTTTCTCGCACTCCTTGCCGTCATCGTCTTCGGCCTGCAGTTCGCCGACAAAACGGTCAGCCGCCGCGCAGCATCCGGATGGATCCTGCTCGCCGTCGCGACGATCCTCATGACGAAGTCCGCCACCACGACCCTCGCCGCGGCCGGCGTCGCGCTCGTCCTCCTGGTCGCGCTGCTCGTGCGCCACGCCCGCACCGGGCGGGGGCGCCTCACGATCTACGGCGCGAGCGCGGTCGTCGCCGCCGGCGCGATCACGGCCGCCATCCTGTTCCGCGGGCCCATGCTCGAACTGCTCGGCAAGTCCGCTGACCTCACGGGCCGCCTCGGCATCTGGCAGAAGGTCGTCGACCTCGCCGAGCAGCGCCCGGCCTTCGGGTGGGGGTGGGTCAGCTACTGGGTGCCATGGGCCGACCCGTTCGATCACCTCGTGTTCCGCTCTGGTGTTCGCCAGCTGCAGGCGCACAACACCTGGCTGGATGTCGCCTTCCAGCTTGGCCTCGTCGGCCTCATCATCTTCATCGCGTTGGCGGGTGCGGCCCTCGTCAAGGCGTGGCAGCATGCTGTCGATCGCCCGCAGACGGCTCCGGATGCTCCGCTCCGCTTCTCCGCGATCACCCTCCTTCCGCTCCTCCTCATTGTCGCGCTCCTCGTGCAGTCGTTCGCGGAGAGCAGGCTCATCACCGAGTACGGCCTGGCGATCCTCGTGGTGGTGGCCGTCAAGACGAAGCGACGTGAACTCCTGTGAGGGCGGGCCAGCGTTTCGACGTCATCGTCGCCTTCCTCTCCTCCGCGAGGTTCGTGACGGTGCTGGCGACGGCGACGATCGGCGCTGCGACAGTGTCGTTCGCGCTCCGGCAGACGATGGGCTGGGCGGGGCTTTTCGGCATCCTCGGGGGCCTCCTCGTGCTGTGGGGTGTCGTGCTCGTCGCGCGCCGCGGCGAGATCGAGTGGAGCGGGCTCCTGCCGATCTCGCTCATGGTGTTCCTCGGCTGGGCGGTGGCCTCGGTGTTTTGGAGCCGGTACCAGTGGGCGACGCTCGGCGGAATCGCCTACCTCCTCGCGTTCGCGATTCTCGGGGTCGCGGTCGCGCTCCTGCGGGACACCATCCAGCTCGTGAGGGCGTTCGGGGACGTGCTCCGTTTCACCCTCCTGGTCTCGTTCGTGCTCGAGATCGTGGCGGGATTGCTCTTGGATTCACGCATCCGGTTTCTGGAGATCGCTGGCAACCTCGATCACCTTGGACCCATCCAGGGCATTCTCGGGTCCCGCAACCAGCTCGGGATCGTGGCGCTCGTCGCGATCGTCACGTTCGCGACGGAGCTGAGAACGCGGTCGGTCTCCCGCGGTGTCGCTGTCGGTTCGATCGTGCTGGCGAGCCTGTGCCTGCTCCTCTCGCAGTCGCCCGTGGGCATGGGCGCGATCGCCATCGTGGGCGTCGGGTCGCTCGCGCTGTTCGGCCTGCGGAGGATCGGGCCGGACCAACGCCGGTTCTGGCAGTTCGGGCTCCTCGGATCGGCGCTCGTGGTGGCCGTGCTCGCGTGGGTCTTTCGCAGCCAGATCATTGCGACCCTCGACGCGTCGAGCGAGCTCGACTACCGAGTGAACCTGTGGCGGCGCGTGTGGGATCTCATCCCCCTGCACTCGCTCGAGGGGTGGGGCTGGATCGGGGCGTGGCGTCTCGAGCTCGTCCCGTATGTCGGCATCCGGTCGATC
Organism: Terrimesophilobacter sp.; assembly: GCA_036833635.1. Classification (GTDB taxonomy): domain Bacteria; phylum Actinomycetota; class Actinomycetes; order Actinomycetales; family Microbacteriaceae; genus Terrimesophilobacter. The sequence goes on along the minus strand of DAITPJ010000049.1, from coordinate 157 downwards.
CCGGGCGGCGCCCCTGATTCCGCGGCGAACGCGTTTCTGGATGTCTGGCTGCAGCTCGGGATCGTCGGGCTCGCCGCGTTCGGCGTACTCCTCTCGCTCGCCTTCGTGCGCTCGTGGCTGCTCGCGGTGCAGCGTCGCAGCGTCGTGTTCGCCTGGC
>DAITPJ010000048.1:8142-15572 GCA_036833635.1 Terrimesophilobacter sp. | reverse complement strand
GCGGCGACGTCTCGCACCTCAACCTGCACAAGACGTTCTGCATCCCGCACGGCGGTGGCGGCCCGGGGATCGGCCCGGTCGCCGCGAAGGCGCATCTCGCACCCTTCCTGCCAGGGCACCCCATGGCCCAGCGTGGCGCCAAGACCAATCCGGTCTCGGCCGCCCCCTACGGCAGCCCCAGCATCCTGCCCATCACGTGGGCGTACATCCGGATGATGGGAGCCGACGGCCTGCGCGACGCAACGGGTGCCGCGGTGCTCGCCGCGAACTACCTCGCGGTGCGCCTGCGCGAGCACTTCCCGGTGCTCTACTCCGGTGAGAACGGGCTCGTGGCCCACGAGTGCATCCTCGACCTGAGGCCGCTCACCGAGCGCACCGGCGTGACGGTCGACGATGTCGCGAAGCGGCTCATCGACTACGGGTTCCACGCGCCGACGATGTCGTTCCCTGTCCCCGGCACGCTCATGGTCGAGCCGACCGAGAGCGAGGACCTCGCCGAGCTCGAGCGCTTCGTCGAGGCGATGGTCTCCATCAAGGCGGAAGCGGATGCCGTGGCTGCGGGGGAGTGGCCGGCCGACGACAACCCGCTGCACAACGCGCCGCACACGGCGCGGGCGGTCATCGTCGGCGAATGGGAGCACGCCTACTCGCGGGAGACGGCCGTCTACCCCGTGCCGTCACTGCTCAGGAACAAGTACTGGCCGCCCGTTCGCCGGGTCGACCAGGCCTGGGGCGACCGCAACCTGTTCTGCGCGTGCCCACCGCCCGAGGCGTTCGAGTAGCGCTCGCCATCGCTGGTTGAGTAGCCGGACATCGTCCGGCGTATCGAAACCGAGTCGTCGGCGTCGGTGGTTTCGATATGCCGCAGCGCGGCTACTCAACCATCGAGGTATGGCCTCACAACCAGGTGAACGTCGCGGCCGCCCACGGATAGCCGACGAAGATCGCCGCGTCGATCACAGTGTGGGCGATGACGAGCGGCAGCACGCGCCCCGATCGGCTGTACAGCCATCCGAACAGGATGCCCATCGCAATGTTCCCTGCGAACGCACCGAAGCCCTGGTACAGATGGTAGGTGCCGCGCAGGAGCGCGGTGCTCAGGATGATCGCCCACTTCCCCCAGCCGAGGTCGCGCAGCCGCGCGAACAGGTAGCCGACGACGATGATCTCCTCGGTGACTCCCGCGCGCAGGGCGGAGAGCAGAAGGATCGGAACCGTCCACCAGTACTGGTCGAGGGCGGTGGGCACGACGTTGACCGTGATGCCGAGCGCGCGCCCGGCGACGTAGAGCCCGAGGCCGGGGATGCCGATAGCGAGCGCGAGCACTACCCCGCGCAGCACATCCCTGCCAGGCTGCCGGAAGTCGACGCCGAGCCGGGCGAGGTGCGGCCTGCCGGCACGCCACAGCAGGAAGCAGACGAGCGCAACCGGCACGAGGTCGAAGAAGATCCCGAGGAACTGGTAGATGAGGTCGAAGACCTCACGGGAGCTCAAGGGCGCGTTGAGCGTCGCTGTCTGCTGGGACAGCGCGGTGTCCTGCGTCAGCCGGTTCGCGATCGCGACGATCGAGTAGACCGCGGATGCCCCGAGCGAGAGCCCGATGACGATGAGGATCTCCCCCCAGAGCCTCCTGGGCGACGGCAGCGGGACGGTCGGCTCGGCGGGCAGGCTCACGTCGTCGGGCGCCCGACGCGGCAGGCGGGTGTCCCGCCGGGGAGCAGGTACCGGTAGCGCGCGACGAGCGCGTAGCCGATGGCGGCGAGGATCGAGAACGGCGGCGTGTCGAGCAGGACGCCGACGAAACGCCATGCGACTCGCGGCTGGCGGCGGAGGAGGACAGACACCGCGACGTGGCCGCCGTACTGGTGAACGTCGCCGCGGGCATCCGTTGCGATGAGCCAGACGCGCTCGGCCGCCTCGTCGACCGTGAGGCCGAGATCCCCGAGGTCGGCCCACTGGTACGGGGTGACGGCGGGCATCGCGGGAAGCACACGTACGAGCCAGTCGACGGCAGTCGTGCAGAACCCGCAGTCGCCGTCAAAGACGAGCACCGCGCGGTCACGTGAAAGGGCGGATGTCGATGGCATCTCTTTCGATGCTACGCGTCGCTCGGCGCGACTTTGGCCCGGATGTGCGGGCTGCGTCGCGAAATCGGTGCAATACGACGAAATTCGACGCAATAATTCGCTGCACATTGCAAATATTTCGTGTGCGCGTCACCACTGGGTAACGTTTGCCCCTACAGTTTTGCCTGTGGAGCCGACCCTGCTTAGGGTTCTCTATAACAAGCGAGTGGGGTGCTAGGAAATCGCCCTGCCCGTAATCCATCTTGCACAGGAGGAAAATTGAAAATCAGACGCATAGGAGCGCCGATCGCGGTTGCTGCTGTCGCGGCGATGCTCGTCACCGGTTGCACAACGACCGGGGATGACACTCCCGCAGCGACCGGAGGCACCATCACGGTCGCCGAGGTCAACGAGCTCACCGCCTTCACCTCGAGCACGAGCACGTCGAACCTCGACATGAACGGCAAGTTCATCGGGTACACCCGCTCCGGGTTCTTCTACCTCGACGACAAGCTCAACATCGTTCCGGACGAGAGCTTCGGAACGGTCGAGAAGACGAGCGACGACCCGCTCACCGTCAAGTACACGCTCGCGAAGACCGCGACGTGGTCCGACGGCACGCCGGTCACTGCTGACGACCTGCTTCTGGCCTGGGCCATCCAGTCGGGATTCTTCAATGACTCCACCTACGACGCCGATGGCAACCTGACCAGCGGAACGACGTACTTCGACTACGCCGGTGACACCTCGGGCCTCGGTCTCGCGGACCGCCCGGTCGTGGGCGACGACAACACGTCGATCACGCTCACCTACAGCGAGCCGTACGCCGACTGGCAGCTCATCAACCCGATCGACGCGCCTGCGCACGTCGTCGCCGACCACGCCGGCATCACGCTTGCGGACCTCAGCGACGCGTTCCTCAACGCGCCCCGCGGTGACGCGGCTGCTCCGGCCGAGCCGAACGCGACCATCAAGGCCGCTGCCGACTTCTGGAACACGGGCTTCGACGCCACGTCGCTTCCGTCCGACAAGAGCCTGTACCTCTCGTCTGCGGCCTTCGTGCTCGACGCGTGGGTTCCGACCGAGTCGATCACGCTCGTCCTGAACCCCGAGTACAAGGGTGACCTCAAGCCGAAGGTCGACAAGATCGTCGTCCGCTTCATCGGTGACGCTCAGGCTCAGGTGACCGCCCTCAAGAACGGTGAGGTTGACATCATCAACCCGCAGGCATCCGCCGACACCATCAACTCTCTTGAGGCGCTCTCGGGCGTGACCACCCTCACGGGTGACCAGTTCAGCTACGACCACCTCGACCTCACGTTCAACACGGGCGTGTTCGCGAACGCTCCGGACATCCGCGAGGCGTTCCTCAAGGTGGTTCCGCGTCAGCAGATCCTCGACGCGATCGTCACGCCGCAGAACCCTGAGGCGACGCTGGACAACTCGCAGCTCTTCTTCCCCGGTACCGACGGCTACAACGCCACGGTCAAGGTGAACGGCTCCGACGCGTTCAACGAGGTCGACATCGAGGGCGCGAAGGCGCTCCTGAACGGCCGCACCCCTGAGGTCCGCGTGCTCTACAACACGAAGAACCCGAACCGTGTCGCGTCGTTCGAGGCCCTCCAGGCCTCTGCGGAGCAGGCCGGATTCAAGATCATCGACGCGGGTGCCGAGAACTGGGGATCGCTCCTCGGTAGCGGAACCTACGACGCCTCGATCTTCGGGTGGATCTCATCGGGTGTCGGCGTTGCCGGCGTCCCGCAGATCTTCGGCTCGGCCGGTGGCGGTAACTACAGCGGTTACTCCAACGCGAAGGTCGACGAACTGGCCAACGAGCTCCAGGTCACGCTCGACAAGGCTGACCAGGACAAGATCCAGGTCGAGATCGACACGCTCCTGTGGCAGGACTTCTACGGAGTCCCGCTGTTCGTTGCTCCGGGCGTCATGGCCCACAGCAACAACGTCACGGGTGTCGTCTACTACCCGGGCCAGGCCGGTGTCGGCTGGAACTTCTGGGAGTGGGCTAAGAAGTAATCACCCTGGCTCAGTCCACTGCGACTGACCCTGGATGACCTTCCAGGGCGGAGCGCCAGGACCCCTGGTCCTGGCGCTCCGTTCATTCCCACCGTTTCAACCGCAGTTCCGGATGATGCGCCACGAGCGCAACATGCTCGGCTAAACTTCCCGCAGGCCCGCCATCGTCGTCGGCCTGCGAACGCGAAAGTGTTATTCCATGGTCTCTTTCATCGCGAGACGCCTCATCGTCTCCGTGCTGCTCCTGGTCGGAGCGGCGTTCATCATGTACCAGCTCACCGCGCTTGCGGGTGACCCGCTCGAGGAGTACTACCAAAGCCGACTCCCGAACCGGGAGCAGCTCATGGCGGCCCGCATCGACGCCCTGCAGCTGAACGTCCCAGCCCCGCTGCGCTTCTTCCTCTGGCTGGGCGGCGCCGCCAAGTGCCTCATCCCGTTCGCCAATGCCTGCGATCTCGGGCTCACGGCCCAGGGCCAGCCGGTCATCGACCTCCTGCCGCAGGCCATCGGCTCGACCCTTCAACTCGTCACGGGTGCGACCATCCTCTCGATCGTCATCGGCATCACGATCGGCATCGTGTCGGCGCTTCGCCAGTACACGACCTTCGACCTCGTCATGACCTTCTTCTCGTTCCTGCTCTACTCACTGCCGTCGTTCTGGGTGGGCATCCTGCTCAAGGAGTGGGTGGCGATCGGCTTCAACGACTTCCTGAGAGATCCGGTGGTCGGTCCGTTCTGGACGGTCGGAATATCCCTTCTGATCGCCCTCGTCTGGGTCGGGCTCATCGGCGGGGATATGCGCCGGAGGATCTACGTCTTCATCGTCTCGGGGCTCGCGACCGTCTCGGTCCTCACCTATTTCTCGCTCACCGACTGGTTCACGCGCCCAACGCTCGGCCCCGTGTTCGTGTTCCTCATGGCCGCTGGGATCGCCGTCGTGCTGACCGCGCTCATGGCCGGGCTCCACAATCGCCGCGCGCTGCTCACCGCGAGCATCCAGGTCGTCATCGCGCTTGCCTGTTACCTCACCCTCCAGGGACTGTTGAACGTTTCGAGCATCTACACGCTCGGGATCCTCGCCCTCATCACCGTGGCCGTCGGCCTCGTGACCGGCTACCTCGTCGGCGGTCCGGACCGCGGCCTCAATATGCGGGTCGGCGCTCTCACGGCCGTGCTCTCGGCTGCTCTCATCCTCGTCGACCGGCTCATGCAGGCATGGCCGAACTACGTCAACAGCTCGGCGATCAACGGGCGACCCATCGCCACGGTCGGCTCGCAGACGCCGGGCCTCGGCGGAAATATCTGGGTGCTGGGCGTCGACTCGTTCACCCACCTCCTTCTCCCGACGCTCACGCTCATGCTCATCGCGTTCGCGGGGTACACCCGATACTCGCGGGCGGGCATGCTCGACGTGCTCAACCAGGACTACATCCGCACCGCGCGGGCCAAGGGGATGCCGGAGCGCGTCGTGATCGTGCGACACGCGTTCCGCAACTCACTCATCCCGATCGCCACGATCGTCGCATCCGACTTCGGTGCCCTGCTGGGTGGCGCGATCATCACGGAGCAGGTGTTCGCGTTCTCCGGAATGGGCCAGATGTTCCAGCGAGGGGTCACGCTTCCTGATCCGAACCCCGTCATGGGGTACTTCGTCGTGATCGCGACCATGGCGATCGTCTTCAACTTCATCGCAGACATGACCTACTCTGCGCTCGACCCGAGAGTGAGGACCCGCTGATGTCGCTCATCGCTGGAACCGACCTGCCCGAGTCCGCGCCGCCGGAGGCGACACGCGAGGTCACCGAGGGCATGAGCCAGGGCCGCCTGATCCTCAGGAGATTCCTCTCCGACGGGGTGGCGATGACATCCCTCGTCTTCTTTCTCGCGATCGTCGTCTTCTCGATGACGGCGACCGGGGTCTTCGGGATCCCCGGCTGGTGGAAGTACTCCTATACCGATCTCCCGAAGCTGCTCAATGGGGGCGCACCGACGCTCTCGCTCGTGCCGGAGTGGCTCGGCGGCGCCGGTATCCATCTCGGGGAACACCCCTTCGGCCAGACCCTCATCGGCAAGGACTACTTCGCGATGACGATGCGCGGCGTGCAGAACTCGCTCATCGTCATGTTCGTCATCGGCATCCTCGTCATGATCATCGGGACGGTCGTCGGCGCGATCGCCGGCTACTACCGTGGCTGGGTCGAGTCGCTCCTCATGCGCTTCACCGACCTCGTGATCGTCATCCCGGTCATCGTGCTCGGTGCCGTCGTCGGAAAGATCGCGAGCGAGCACTTCAAGGGGCTCGGGGTCCTCGGTCTCTCGATCGTGCTGGGCCTCTTCCTGTGGACCGGTCTCGCGCGGCTCGTTCGCGGCGAGTTCCTGACCCTTCGAGAACGCGAGTACGTCGACGCCGCCCGGGTGTCGGGCGCGCGGGATGCGCGCATCATCTTCCGCCACATCCTGCCGAACGCGATCGGTGTCGTCATCGTCACGACGACGCTCGTCATGGCCGCCGCCATCCTGCTCGAGACGGGCCTGAGCTTCCTCGGATTCGGGATCCGGCCCCCGGATGTCTCGCTCGGGCTCATCATCAGCCAGAACCAGACGGCCTTCAGCACGCGGCCCTACCTCTTCATCTGGCCCGGCGTGTTCATCGTCGCGATCGCCTTGAGTGTCAACTTCATCGGCGATGGGCTGCGCGACGCCTTCGATCCGCGGCAGCGCAGGTTCTCCCCGCGGAAGACGAAAGACCAGGTGGCGTCGTGACCGCGCTAGCCGAGCGTCAGGGCGGCCACCGAGGCGATGAGAAGCGCGGCGCACAGGCCGATGACCGTCCAGTGCCAGCGCCGGGTCACGGGCGTCGTGTCCGCGACACCGAGTTCGATGCGCTCCTGTGCCACGAGCTTCTCCCAGTAATCGCGCACGAGGTAGGCCGCGGCCCCGGAATCGGTGTTCGGAAGATCGCCTGGGCGCAGGGAGCCGGTCGAGCCGGTCTGCGCGTTGACGCGGGTCAGATCGCGCTTGCTGAGCGCCGAGGCGAGACGGCCTGGCGCCGGCGCCGCGGTAGCGGCGAAGCGCCCCTGCGGCGTCACGAGGGTCAGCGCGTAGCGCGTCTCGATGTCGATGAGCGCCGGCCACGGGATGGATACGGTGCTGAGCACATTGACGATCGTGACGGCATGCTCGTCGATGCGCACCGCGGGTCGCCACAACCCGGCCCACGCCAGCAGCGCGACGAACGCGATGAGCGGCAGGTATTCGGCGGACGTACCGAGACTGGACACGATGACGGCGGCAACGGCGCCGCAGCAGAACAGCCAGACCACGATGGCC
>DAITPJ010000048.1:0-8042 GCA_036833635.1 Terrimesophilobacter sp. | reverse complement strand
GGACACGATGACGGCGGCAACGGCGCCGCAGCAGAACAGCCAGACCACGATGGCCAGAACCTGGTTGAAGCGGGAGTGGAACATTCCCCTATCGTCGCAGGTGGCGAGCGTTGATGGTTGACGAGGAGATCGCGGAAATGACAGACACAGTAGCGGTTGCGAGCGAAGAGGACGTCTCTGATCTTGTGCTGCCCGAGGCGAGCGACCGGGTACCGGTGCTCAAGGTCGAGGACCTGAGCGTCGACTTCGGCGTCGACGACGTGTGGGTTCCTGCCGCGATCAAGCTCAACTACGAGGTCCACAAGGGCGAGGTTCTCGCGATCGTCGGCGAGTCGGGATCGGGCAAGAGCGCAAGTTCGATGGCAGTCCTCAACCTGCTGCCGGTGAACAGCCGCATCCGGGGCAGTGTCAAGCTCAACGGCGTCGAACTGCGCGGCATGCGCACGAGCGCGATGCGCAAGGTGCGCGGCGAGAAGATCGCGGTCATCTTCCAGGAGCCGATGACGGCCCTCAACCCGGTCTACACGATCGGGTTCCAGATCGTCGAGACGTTGCGCCAGCACTACGGGATGAGCCCCGCCTCGGCCAAGGAGCGCGCCATCGAGCTGCTCGGGATGGTCGAGATGCCCGACCCGGTCAAGGCCTTCAACTCCTACCCGCACCAACTCTCCGGTGGGCAGAGGCAGCGCGCCATGATCGCCCAGTCGATCTCGTGCGACCCCGACCTGCTCATCGCGGATGAGCCGACGACGGCGCTCGACGTCACGGTGCAGGCCGAGATCCTCGACCTCCTCCGCAACCTTCACAAGCGGCTCGACTCGGCGATCGTTCTCATCACGCACGACATGGGTGTTGTGGCAGACCTCGCCGACCGGGTCGTGGTCATGCACCGCGGCCTCATCGTCGAGACCGGGACGGTGCACCAGATCTTCTCGAAGCCGGTCGAGCCGTACACGATCGAACTGCTCTCCGCGGTTCCCCACCTCGGAGCGAACGATGAGCGGCTGCTGTCGACCGTCGAGGCATCCAGGGAGCCGGTGCTCTCGCTCAAGCACGTCACGATCGACTATCCGAAGCGCGGGCGAGTCCCTGCCTTCCGTGCCGTCGACGACGTGTCGCTCGAGATCCACCCGGGCGAACTGCTCGGGCTCGTGGGCGAGTCCGGCTCGGGCAAGACGACCATCGGGCGTGCGGCCATGGGCCTCCTGCCCATCACCGAGGGTGAACTTCGTGTCGTCGGCAAGGACATGGCGGCGCTCTCCACGAAGGAACTGCGCGAGCTCAGGCGCCAGACGGGCATCGTCTTCCAGGATCCCGCATCGTCGCTCAACCCCCGGATGCCGGTGGGCCAGAGCATCGGCGAGCCCATGATGCTGGCGGGTGTCGCCAAGGGCAAGGAGCTCGACCGCAAGGTCGAAGACCTCCTCGAGCAGGTCGAGCTGCCGACCTACTTCCGCAACCGGTACCCGCACGAACTCTCCGGTGGACAGAAGCAGCGCATCGGAATCGCCAGGGCCCTCTCGCTCAGCCCGCGGCTCCTCGTCGCCGACGAGCCGACCTCGGCCCTCGACGTCTCCGTGCAGTCCCGCTTTCTCGAGCTCCTGCTCGAACTGCAGGAACAGCTCGACTTCGCCTGCCTCTTCATCAGTCACGACCTCGCGGTCGTCGACCAGCTCGCGCACCGCATCGCAGTGCTGCGGGACGGCAAGCTCGTCGAGCAGAGGACCAGGGATCAGATCCTGCGCAGTGCGAAGGACCCCTACACGCAGCGGCTCATCGCCGCCGTGCCGTTGCCCGACCCCGACAAGCAGCGCGCGAGCCGCGAGCAGCGTCTCGGTTCGCGACGCTGACGTCATCGGCGAGCGGCGCGGACCGGCGAAGGGCGCGGTCCAGCCGGTTGAGGCGTGCGGTGCTTCCGCTCGCCATGGCGGGTCTGCTCGCGCTCGGAGGCTGCACGACAGCGACAGTCATCGAGGACAGCTCGGTGACCGTCGCGGTCGACCAGGCGTTCTTCTCTCTCAATGACCGCACGTCCTATGGCAACACCGCCGGGAACGCCCAGGTCCTCAGTGCCACGAGCTCACGGTTCTCTGCGTATGACGAGAATTCGGAGCTCGTCACCGACACCTCCTTCGGTACCTACCGCCTGCTGTCGAACGACCCGCTCACCGTGCGTTACACGATCAACCAGGACGTGACCTGGTCCGACGGCGTCCCCGTTGATGCTGCAGACCTGCTCCTGGCGTGGGTGGCGAACTCCGGAGCGCTCAATACCGAGGACTTCGATGACAGCGGGTTCATCGACGAAGAGACCGGCCGCTATGCCGAACCCTTCCCGCGCGACGTCGTCCACTTCGACGGCGCGACGAGCGAGGGTCTCCAGTACGTGACGAAGGTCCCGGAGATCGGCGATGACGGGCGCTCGCTCACGCTCACCTGGGACCGGTACTTCATCGACTGGCCGCTCGTGCTCGAGGTTGGGCTGCCCGCGCACGTCGTCGCCACGCGCGCACTCGACCTCGCCGCTCCCGGCCCTGACGCGGCGAAGGAGGACGCTCTCCGCAGCGCTGCGGAGGCGAAGGATGCACTCGTCACCGCCATCCAGACTCACGACACGGCAGACCTGTCGGCCATTGCCAACGTCTGGAACTCTGACTTCAACCTCGATGGTCTGCCGAAGGACCCATCGCTGCTCGTCTCCACCGGGCCGTACACGATCACGGATTTCGACGCAGGCGATCATCTCGTCCTGAGCGCCAACCCGCGCTACCGTGGCAGCCACAGCCCGGTGTTCGAGACGATCACGCTGCGATTCATGACGGATCCGCTCAGCCAGGTGCAGGCGCTCGCGGACGGGCGCGTGGACGTCATCACGCCCCACCCGGGCCCGGATGTCGTGGCGGCGCTGCGAGACGTCCCCGGCGCGAACGTCCTCGAGGGCCTCGACGGCACCTACGAGCATCTCGATCTCGCCTTCGCGGACTCGAAGAACGGCACGTTCAGCGACGTGAAAGTCCGGGAGGCGTTCCTCAAGGTTGTACCGAGGGAGGCGATCCTCGAGGCCATGGTCACCCGCGTGGAGGGCGATGCGCCTCTGCGCTCGTCGCAGCTGTTCTTCCCTGGGCAGGGCGGCTACGACGAATCCGTGGCCGGCAACGGCTCCTCCGCCTTCGCGCGGGTCGACGTCGCAGGAGCCAAGCGACTCCTCGCCGACGCGGGGGTCACGAGCCCCGTGGTGTGCGTGCTCTTCGACCCGGCCAACCCGAAGCGGCAGGAGGAGTTCCGCCTCATCGCCCGGAGCGCATCCGATGCCGGGTTCACCGTGACGAACTGCTCGAGCCCGGACTGGCTGGGGCTGCTCAGCACGCCGGGCACCTACGACGCCTCGATCTTCGCCTGGCGTGTGACGAACCTCTCGTTCGCCGGGGTGCAGGCCATTTTCGTGACCGACGGTCTCAGCAACCTCAACGGGTACTCGAACCCCGAGGTCGACGGACTCCTCGCGAACCTCTCGGTCGCGGTCGACCCCGAGAAGCAGCGTGCGCTGCGGCAGGACATCGATGCCAGGCTCTTCGGCGACGCCTACGGCCTTCCCCTCTACCAGAACCCCGTCATCGCGGCCCACGCGCGATCGGTGAGCGGGATCGCCATTGCACCGCTCGCCCCCGGCATCCTGTGGAATGTATGGGACTGGAAACCCGTCGCGGACGAATCCCCCGGCCCGTCCCCGTCGGAGTAGCGCCCAGCGCAGTCCAGTAGTATTGACTGCCCCCGAAAAGAACCAGGACGCACTCCCATGCCCACAGCCACCCGCAACGACCTGCGCAATGTCGCGATCGTTGCCCACGTCGACCATGGCAAGACGACGCTCGTCGACGCCATGCTGCGCCAGACGAACTCGTTCGGCGAGCACGCGCACGTCGAGGAGCGTGCCATGGACTCCGGCGACCTCGAGCGTGAGAAGGGCATCACGATCCTGGCCAAGAACACGGCCATCAGCTACCAGGGCACGCACGCGACCGACGGGCCGGTGACGATCAATGTCATCGACACCCCTGGCCACGCCGACTTCGGCGGCGAGGTCGAACGCGGGCTCAGCATGGTCGACGGCGTCGTGCTGCTCGTCGACGCGAGCGAGGGCCCGTTGCCGCAGACGCGCTTCGTGCTGCGCAAGGCCCTCGAGGCCAAGCTGCCGGTCATCCTTCTCGTCAATAAGACCGACCGCCCGGATGCCCGCATCGATGATGTGGTGACGGAGAGCCAGGACCTGCTGCTCGGCCTCGCGAGCGATCTGGTCGACGACGTGCCGGATCTCGACATCGACGCCATCCTCGACGTTCCCGTCGTTTACGCCTCCGGCCGCAACGGGGCCGCGAGCCGCAACAGGCCGGCGAACGGCACGCTCCCGGACAACGACGACCTCGAGCCGCTCTTCGAGGCGATCCTCGCGCACATTCCGGCTCCCAGCTATGACCCGGAAGCGCCGCTCCAGGCGCATGTCACGAACCTCGACGCCTCCCCGTTCCTGGGCCGCCTCGCGCTCCTGCGCATCTTCAACGGCACGCTCAAGAAGGGCCAGACCGTCGCCTGGGTGCGCAAGGACGGCGACGTCCACAACGTGCGCGTCACCGAGCTCATGCTCACGAAGGCACTCGATCGCTACCCCGCCGAGAGCGCAGGACCTGGCGACATCGTCGCGGTGGCAGGCTTCGCCGACATCACGATCGGCGACACCCTCGCGGACCCCGACGACATCCGACCCCTGCCCGCCATCACCGTGGATGATCCGGCGATCTCGATGACGATCGGCACCAACACGAGCCCTCTCGTCGGCAAGATCAAGGGACACAAGCTCACCGCGCGCATGGTGAAGGACCGCCTCGACCGCGAACTCGTCGGAAACGTCTCGCTCAAGGTCGTCGACATCGGCAACCCGGCCGCCTGGGAAGTGCAGGGGAGGGGGGAACTCGCCCTCGCCATCCTCGTCGAGCAGATGCGCCGCGAGGGTTTCGAGCTCACAGTCGGCAAGCCGCAGGTGGTCACGCGTCGCGTCGACGGCAAGGTGCACGAGCCGTTCGAGCACCTGACGATCGACGCCCCGGAAGAGCATCTCGGTGCGATCACCCAGCTGCTCGCCGCACGCAAGGGCCGCATGGACGGCATGAGCAACCACGGAACCGGCTGGGTGCGCATGGAGTTCATCGTGCCATCGCGCGGGCTCATCGGGTTCCGCACCGAGTTCCTGACCGTGACGCGCGGGACTGGCATCGCGAACGCCATCCTGCACGGCTACGCCGAATGGGCTGGCCCGATCGTGACGCGCAACACGGGTTCGATCGTCGCCGACCGGGCCGGCGTCGCAACGCCGTTCGCGATGGTTGCGCTCCAGGAGCGGATGTCGTTCTTCGTCGAGCCGACGCAGGAGGTCTACGAGGGCATGATCGTCGGCGAGAACTCGCGCGCGGAGGACATGGACGTCAACATCACCAAGGAGAAGCAGCTGACGAACATGCGCCAGTCGACCTCCGACACGTTCGAGCGGATGACGCCCTCCCGCCAGTTGACGCTGGAGGAGTGCCTCGAGTTCGCGCGCGAGGACGAGTGCGTCGAGGTCACGCCCGAGTTCGTGCGCATTCGCAAGGTCGAGCTCGACCAGAACGCGCGGGCGCGCGCCACAGCGAACCTCAAGCGCGCGAACGCCGATTAGCCTGCCCATCCGGCGATTGCCGCTCAGGGCCGATGCTCGTAGACTGGCCCCGTAGTCGACCCCCATTCCCCAACCCCGGAGCCGATCATGCCCCTGCGCAAGCGTCTCGCGGTCTCGACCGCTCTAGCCCTCTCGCTCCTTCTCACCCCGGCCCTCGCGGGCTGCAGCGCGGTCGAGGGGATCATCGAGGGTGTGACCGGCGGCCAGGTCGACCTGGGCGGCCAGAGTGTGCCAGGCGACTTCCCGAGCGCGGTCCCGCTCGCGAGCGGTCAGGTCATCTTCGGCCTGAGCGCGGGCAAGGACGGCGAGAAGGTCTGGAATGTGACGATCAAGGTCGAGTCGGGTGCGTTCGCGTCGATCTCCGACCAGCTCACGGGAGCCGGATTCACGCTCGCCGAGGGTTCCGAGGCTGCGAACGATGGCAACGGCGGGCTTTTCACGTCGGACGCCTACAGCGTTCTCGTCGTGGTCTCCGAGGACGCCGGCAGCAACGGGACGGTCGCCAACTACACGGTCACGACCGTCACGAAGTAGCCTCCGGCGCGGGTACAGGCCCGGTATCGCGCGGACACCTATCCTGTTCCTGTGGCGGACGTCGGCGAAGAGCACGAGCGCGCACCTCGCGAGCGCATCCTCTTCGTGCACGCGCACCCCGACGATGAGACGATCGCCACGGGCGGCACGATCGCGACGCTCGTGAAAGGCGGCTCGGCGGTCACGGTGCTCACGTGCACGCGCGGTGAGCGCGGCGAGGTCGTTCCGCCCGAGCTCAAGCAGCTCCAGGGCGACCCTGGCGCACTCGGGACCTACCGCGAGGGCGAGCTGGCCGCAGCCCTGCGCATCCTCGGGGTGGCCGACCACCGCATCCTCGGCAACCAGGACGCCCGCGTCGCGGGGGCCGCCCCACGCCGCTACCACGACTCAGGGATGCAGTGGGGGCCGGACGGGGCCGAGCCGATTCCGGATGCCGACCCGCAGTCGCTGTGCTCCGCCGAGTTCGGGGAGGTCGTCTCCGATATCGCGACCGTCATCGCGGCCACCCAGCCGACCGCCGTCGTGAGCTACGACGAAAGCGGTGGGTACGGGCATCCGGACCACGTTTTGGTGCACGAGGCGACGAGCCATGCCGCGCTCGTGCTGGGTGTGCCGTTCTTCGCGATCGTGCCGCGCGGGGATGAGTCTGCCGGTGACCGCATCGTCGAGGTCACTCCCGTTCTCGACGTGAAAACGGATGCCCTGCGGGCCCACCGCACGCAACTCACCGTCGTCGGCGACACGATCGTGCACTCGGGTGGCCAGGTCGAACCCATCGGCACGACCGAGGCGTTCCGCCGGTACGGCGACCCACCGCGGTTCGGGCTGGACTGGGCGGCGCTCGGCCCGGCGTGGAAGGCGGCAGCGGCGGCCATGGCTCTCGCGATCGGCGGCGTCGTGGGGCTCATCGCCACCGTGAACCATCAGCTCACGACTCCCGTCGCCGGCGTTCAGTTCCCGGCCGGGGCCGTCATCGCACTCGCCCTGTGCACCGCGCTGCTCACGGGTGGCCGGCTCTACTTCGGCACGCGCATCGTTGCGGGTTGCGCCGCCCTCGGGCTCCTCGTCGTCGTGACCCTGCTCTCCGCTGCCGGGCCCGGCGGCTCTGTCCTCGTGCCGGCGAACCCCTCCGGCTGGTCGTGGACGATCGGATCCGCCGTGATCGCCGCGGTCGTGCTCGCGTGGCCCCGGCCGGGCGCCTTCGCCCGGGCTACGATGGGCATGAGCCCCGTGCCCGGGAAGGATGTCGATTCGCCGTGACCTATGTGATCGCGCTTCCCTGCGTCGACGTCAAGGACCGTGCATGCGTCGACGAGTGCCCTGTCGACTGCATTTACGAGGGCGATCGGATGCTCTACATCCACCCGGATGAATGCGTCGACTGCGGCGCGTGCGAACCGGTGTGCCCCGTCGAGGCCATCTACTACGAGGACGACCTGCCCGAGCAGTGGGCGGACTACTACCGGGCGAACGTCGAGTTCTTCGACGACCTCGGTTCGCCAGGCGGCGCTGCGAAGATCGGTGTCATCCACAAGGACCACCCCATCGTCGCCGCGCTCCCGCCGGACATCAATGCTGGCATCCTCGGGTGACGGCGCCTGATCCTCGGGGTCGCTGACACCATGCCCCTCGCGCTTCCCGACTTCCCGTGGGACGCCCTTGCGCCCTATGCAGAGCGTGCCAGGGCGCACCCGGACGGCATGGTCGATCTCTCGGTCGGCTCGCCCGTCGACCCGACGCCCGCGATCATCCGGGACGCGCTCGCCGCGGCGGCCGACGCGCCTGGGTACCCGCAGACCGC
>DAITPJ010000047.1:6588-15846 GCA_036833635.1 Terrimesophilobacter sp. | reverse complement strand
GAGCGAGGGCCGCTATGAGGAAGGCGAGGCCGACGGGAGCCCACCACAGCTCGATGGGATCCGGGCTCCCCTGGCGGGCGACAGTCGAGACCGCCAGCCCGAGGAAGCCGAACCCGACCGGGACGGTGGCGAGCACGAGGGCGGAGCCAGCACGGCGGGAGGCCGTGAGGAACGCGATGACGAGGAACCCGACCGACATCGTGATCACGGCCCCGAGCTCGAGCCACGGGACCCGACCGTAGCCCGCAGTGACCAACGTCGTGGCGACTCCGTAGACGGTCATGACCACGCAGAACACGAACGGCACGAGGGGGCCCGTGAACCAGCTCAGAGGATCCACGTCCCTCGGCGAGCGTCCTCGCCTCACCTCACGCATCGGCCACCGCCAGCGGAAGCGTCATGACGACCGAGGTACCGGCATCCGGCGCAGACCAGATGCGCACGGTGCCGCCGTGGCGCTCGATGCGCTGCACGAGAGAGCGCCGGATGCCGAGGCGATTGTCCGGGATCGCTTCAGGGTCGAATCCGACTCCATGGTCCACGACCATGACCGACAGGTCGTGCTCCGAGGCGTCGACGAAGAGTTCCGCGCGCCCGGAGCCGGCGTGCCGGAGCACGTTCTCGAGGCATCCGCGCACGGCCCGCACGAGGGCATCCGTCGCTCTCGGCCCGAGCCGCACCGACAAAGCCTCCCCACCACTCACGTCGACGGTCAGGCCGCGCCAGCGGAAGTCGCTGATGACGGTGAGAAGGTCCTGACGCAGCCCATCCGCGGCACCCTCACCGGCGGCGAACTCGACGTCGCGCGCGCCGACATCGGCATTCCTGACGGATTCGATATCGCTCAGGTAGCGCGCCCGCGTCCGCTCGTCGAGGGGGTCCTTGCCGTTCACGACGGCGAGGAGATCGTTGAGCACCGTGTCGTGGAGGAGCGCGACCGCGCGCTCCTCGAGCTCGCGTTGTCCGGCCATGCGAGCGGTCTCCACCTCGACCGCCGAGAAGTCCGGGGCGAATCGGCGCTGGCTGCGCCGGATGAGGAGGAACATGACGATGATCGTGAGGTAGATCGCGAGAGAGACGACGGGACCGAAGCCGTGGTGGAACTCGAGCCCGAGTGAGACCTGCGCTGCGAACGTCGAGAGCACACCGACCAACCAACCCGCCGTGCACCAGAGGACGCCGTGCGCGAGCCGCGAGCTCACGGGACCCACGAGCAGCAGGACGATCGAGACGCGGTTGACGAGGTATGTGCCTTCGTCATTGAGCGTCGGGTCGGCCGCGAGCAGCCCGTGCACCCAGGCGAAGTTGGCGAGCGCGCCAACGGCCAGGAAGGCGACACCGGACGCGGGGCCCGGCAGGCGCACAAGGGCCAGGAGCGCCGCCGAGACCACGAGGAGCGCGAACAGGGGAACCACCATGCCTGCCGCGTAGGACCGGACGGTCCACAGGTCGATGACCGCGACGATGGAGATCGCGAGATACACAGCGGCAACGGCCCACCCCGCGCGGAGCATGGAGCGCGCCGTGATCGTCGCTGCGAGCTCCCGCGGGGGAACCGCTCTTCGGATGGGCTGAACAGTCATTTCCCCGTCATCGTATGGCCGGGAGCGCCCGGAGTGGCTCAGGCTGTCGACACGTAGGCGAGGAATGCCGGGTCGCTCGCGAGCAGCGCCCCGAAGAGCGCGACCGTGACGAGGAAGGTGGCGATCGCGCCGAGCATCGGCACCCACCAGGAGCGACGGCCCCGCGAAAGTCGGCGGTAGGACCATAGGGCCGAGATGACCCAGATGACCGCCTGGCTCGCGACGAAGGCGATACCGAACGCCGCCGTCGCCGCAATCGGGGTGTAGTCGCCGATTCCGAACTGCGCGTAGACGGTGTCGAGAGTCGTGGGGAGGTCGAGATAGCCTCCGGCGCCCCCGATGAGGTAGACGAGACCCAGGGCGAGGAGTACGACCGTGACGAGTCGGTCGAGCATCCCTCCCGGGGCGGCCGCCGCCGAGGGGGGCTGTTCCGGGGCCGGCTCGGCCAGGTTCGGCTCCGGTATCGAAGCGCCCCGCGGCCGCGACCGCGCGATCGCCTTCGCCTGGTCCTCTGCGCTTGCGTATTCCCCGTATTCTGGCCGGGATCCGTTCGTCACGGCCACAGTCTACGAGAGGCCCATCCACACCCGGTGGAGAGGGTGCCCCGTCATCCCGTAGCCTGTTGCCTGAGTGACGGGAGCGCCATGGCTGAATTCCTGATCAGCGTCGACGTGGAGACGGCGGGGCCGCATCCGAGCGGCTACTCCATGCTGTCGATCGGGGCGTGCCCTGTTGACGATCCGGCGCGCGGCTTCTATGTCGAGCTCAAGCCGGTCAACGACCAGATCACGACCGAGGCGCTCTCCATCGGAGGCCTCACGCTCGAACACCTCGGCACGAACGGCATTGAGCCCGCCGAGGCCATGACCCGCTTCGCGGACTGGATCGCCGAAATCGTGCCGGATGGCGACGTTCCGATCTTCGTGGGATTCAATGCCGCCTTCGACTGGATGTTCGTGTGCGACTACTTCGAGCGATACCTCGGTCGCAACCCCTTCGGCCACTCGGCCATCGACATCAAGTCGTACTACCTCGGAATGGCGGGCGGAACCTGGGCGGAGACGAGCCTGCGGTTCCTCTCGCCCCATTACCTGGACGGGCGGCCGCTCTCCCACAACGCACTGGGCGACGCACAGGACCAGGCCATGCTCTTCGCCGCGATCGCGGCCGACGCACACACCCGCCGGCATCCGCCGACAACGAAACGGAGAAAGTCATGACCGCCACACAACCCGCCGACAGCGCCGCCGACGTCAAACGCATCGTCGAATCCGCCAAACGGCTCGGATTCGAGATCAAGGAGGAGGAGACGCTCCGGTGGATGAACTCGATCGCCCAGGAGTCGACGACGGGCGACGTCGTCGTCGACCTTGAGAGCGGCGCCTTCGGCCACCGGGTCGCCATGCTGGACTTCAGCCCGCGCGACCTCGAGAGGTTCCGTCGCATCGGGAAGATCGTCGAAGTGACGGGCCCGGGACCAGACATCGAGAGCGCACTCGCGCTCTCCGGGTCCGCAGCGCAGTCCAAGATCCAGAGTTTCCCTGGCGACGCCGACTACTTCCAGCGACTCAACATCAAGGCGCCGACCCGCGAGGCGGCATGCGCCATGATGGCGAAGCTCATGAGGGACAAGGTGCTCACGACGCGGCAGGGCGACACCTACCAGTTCCTCGAGGCGAAGCTCGGAAACTACCCCTTCGACGGGACCCATGCCGGCAACAGTGTGCGCAAGGGAAGCCCGATCAGCTGGACGTTCGACGAGATCGAGGCCGAGGAGCTGGTCGTGAGCGGCCCCGATGGCGAGACGACCCTGCGCTGGGACGAGGTCGCCCTCGATCCCGGCTGGTGCAAACTCGACTGGGTCGTGAGCGACCCTGAACGACGCCAGCTGTCCAACGCGAGCAACGTCATCGACGTGACCTGGGAGGCGCCGGACGGTGAGATCGTGCCCCTCGACGGCTATCTCGACGCGTTCTTCCAGGAGATCTACCTCGACGCCGAGGACGCCCCGATGTTCGCCAAGGTCACCGAGTTCGTCTCCGACGACGCGCTCGATGACTACGTCGAGCGCCTCGAGCAGGAGGTGCGCAAGTACCTGACGGACCACCTCAACTACGGCAAGGCGGCCAAGCGCATGTACAACGTCTTCCGCCTCTCCGGCAAGCACCTCGAGGCCGCCTACGTTCGCGAACTCTTCGATGAGCCGACGACGATCCTGTACCAGGTCTGGTCGCTCATCTCGACTCTCGAGAACGCGACCCAGCCGGGTTCGTCGATCCCGATCGAGGACGTGCAGGTCCAGGCCGACGCGCTCATCCTCGACGTCATCAAGGCGCTCGAAGGCGAGGAAGAGGCCGAGATCGTCAAGGCACTCCTGCAGCTCAGGCAGTCGCTCGACCTGCAGCACGCCGGGGAGCAGCGCATCACGGAGGTCGACGCGGCCCAGACAAGGGTCATCAACGTCGTCAACACCTTCTTCCACGACAAGCTCGCCGGCATGCCGACGATCAATGCGTACATCGAGGAGATGCAAAGGGCGACCGCCCGGTGACCGATCCCGCCGCCCTCCCCACCGCGGATGCGCCGTGGCCGGTCTCGATCCTCGCCGACAAGCTCAAGGGCTGGATCGACCGGCTCGGCACCGCGTGGGTGGAGGGCGAGATCACCCAATGGGGAGCGTCGGGCGGCAATGTCTACGGCAAGCTCAAGGATCTCGACGCCGACGCCACGGTCGGGTTCACGATCTGGTCCTCCGTGCGCTCGAAGCTCCCGCCCGACCTCAAGCAGGGCGACCGTGTCGTGGCGCTCCTCAAGCCCAACTACTGGGTCAAGGGCGGGACGCTTTCGATGCAGGTCTTCGAGATGCGCCACGTCGGCATCGGCGACCTTCTCGAGCGCCTCGAGCGGCTGCGGCAGAAGCTCAAGGCGGAAGGGCTCTTCGACGCCGACCGCAAGAAGCCGCTCCCGTTTCTCCCCCATCGCATCGGACTCGTGACCGGCAAGGACTCGGATGCCGAGAAGGACGTGCTGCGCAACGCGCAACTGCGGTGGCCCTCCGTCGACTTCCGGGTCGTGCATGCGGCAGTGCAGGGCGACCGCGCGGTAGGAGAGGTCATCGCGGCGATCCGCACGCTCGACGCCGACCCCGAGGTCGACGTCATCATCGTCGCGCGCGGCGGCGGCGACTTCCAGAACCTCCTCGTGTTCAGCGATGAGACCCTCGTGCGGGCTGCCGCGGAGTGTTCGACGCCGCTCGTGAGCGCGATCGGCCACGAGAATGATCGCCCCCTCCTCGACGACGTCGCCGACCTGCGGGCCTCGACGCCGACGGATGCCGCGAAGCGGGTCGTCCCGGACGTCGCGGAGGAGCTCACGCGCGTGCAGCAGGCCCGATCGCGCATCGCCACCAGGATGACAGGGCTTCTCACGACCGAGATCGACCGGATCGGCCAACTGCGGACACGGCCGGCCCTCGCGAGCGCAACCTGGATCGTCGACGTGCGCTCGGAGGACCTCACGCGCTACGTGGCGAGGGGGGCAGAGCTCGTCGACCGCCTCATCGAAAGGGCGGGAACATCCGTCGCCGAACTGACCGGCCAGTTGCGCGCTCTCTCGCCGCAGCGCACGCTCGATCGCGGGTACGCGATCGCGCAGGTGCCGGGTGGTGGCGTGCTGCGGCGCGCCGCGGATGCCGTGGCCGGCACACCACTCCTCCTCACGCTGGCCGACGGCAGTGTGGGCACGACGGTGACCTCGACGATGCTGAAGCCCTCTGCGGGTCGGTAGTCTGGGATCGTGGCAACCGCATCCAAGAGCCAGGACGCCGGAGGCGAGTCCTCCGGCCAGGGCTCCGACATCGCCGCGTTGAGCTACGAGCAGGCTCGCGATGAGCTCGTGCGCGTCGTGGGAGAGCTTGAACAGGGCTCGTCGACCCTCGAGGAGTCGCTCGCGCTCTGGGAACGCGGTGAAGCGCTCGCGCGACGCTGTGAAGAGTGGCTCATCGGGGCGAAGGCGCGGCTCGATGCGGCGCGCAGCAGGGCTCAGGACGGCTCGCCGTCGGCATGAGCCGGGAGCCAGGGCATCCGGAGAAGCCGTCCACGGCACGCCGGGCCAACGTCGTCGCGGAGCTCGGCCGACCCGAGACGTCCGAAGAGGCCGCCGAGCGAAAGGCCGAGACGTCGCGGCGCCATCGCGAAGGCCAGACGCTGCTCAATCTCTCCCTCGCGCTCGTCGCCTCGCTTGTCATCGTGCTCGTGACGATCCTCGTCGTCGTGCGCCCGGATCCGCCCGCCCGCGAACCCATCGACTACCGGTCGATCGCCGCGGAGGCTGCGGCTCCCGTCGCGCTCGCGGCGCCCCTGCTCCCTGATGGCTGGTCCGCGAACGCGGCGACCTTCGCCGGGAGCCCGGCCGACGGCGTCGCGGCCTGGTACGTCGGCTTTCTGACCCCGAAGGGCCAGTTCGTCGCGCTGCGCCAGGGCATCGACGCGAATCCGACCTGGGTCTCCAACCAGGTCTCCGGCCGCGCAGCGACGGCCACGACCGTGGTGGATGGCGTGACCTGGCAGGTCTACGACCATCGCACCGCGAAGGACGTCGGCAACCTCGCCTACGCCATGACGACGACGAGCGCGAACGCGTCCGGTGCCACGAGCAGTTTCGTGCTGTTCGGCACCGCGACCGCCGACGAGTTCGAAATTCTTGCCGAGGCACTCGCCCCCGACATCACCGCCGGTCGCTGATCGGCCCGATACGAGAAGGACGCGATGACGACTCCGACGACGACACCGGCCAAAGCCTGGCGCGAGATGGTGAGGGGCAACGGCCGTTTCATCGCGGGAGAGCCGCGGCATCCTCGACAGGACGTCGAGCGACGCGGCGAGCTCATCGGCAACCAGGCGCCGCATGCCGCCCTCTTCGGCTGCAGCGACTCGAGGCTGGCCGCCGAGATCATCTTCGACAAGGGGCTCGGTGATCTCTTCGTCATCCGAAACGCCGGTCAGGTCATCTCCGACTCCGTGCTCGGCTCCCTCGAGTACGCCGTCGAGATCCTCGGTGTTCCGCTCATCGTCGTGCTCGGCCACGACGAGTGCGGAGCCGTTGCCGCGGCGATCGAGTGCCAGAAGCCGGATGCCCCGGCGATCCCCCCGCACATCCGGGCCCTCATCGACCCCATCACCGATGCCGTCCGGCGGGTGCAGGATCGCCACCCGGGCGCCGAACCGCTCGACCCGCTCGAAGTCGGACGCGAGCATCTGCGCGACACCGTCGCTGGCCTCGTGGCAGGCTCCGAGCTCATGAGCGATGCCGTCGCGGCGGGTACGCTGGCTATCGTCGGTGCGAACTACCGACTCCTCGAGGGACTCGCCGTTCCCGACGTCATCGTCGGCGACGTGCAGCCCTCCTGACCCCTACCCCGTACGAAGGATGTCCCCGGTGACCACGCAAGGTGAATTCCGCATCGAACACGACACGATGGGCGAGGTGCGCGTTCCCGCAACAGCGCTCTACGCCGCGCAGACGCAGCGTGCGGTCGAGAACTTCCCGATCTCGGGGGCAGGTCTCGAGCCTGCGCAGATCATCGCCCTCGCGCGCATCAAGCGCGCGGCCGCCATCGTGAACGGCGACCTCGGCATCATCGACCGGGCGATCGCCGACGCGATCGCCGGGGCGGCCGACACGATCATCGGGGGGCAGCACCACGACCAGTTCCCGATCGACGTCTACCAGACCGGCAGCGGCACCTCCTCGAACATGAACATGAACGAGGTGCTCGCCTCGCTCGCGACGTCATCGCTCGGCTCGCCCGTGCATCCGAACGATCACGTCAATGCCTCCCAGTCATCCAACGACGTCTTCCCGACCTCAGTCCACGTCGCCGTGACCGGGGCTCTCCTTGCCGACCTCATCCCGGCGCTCGAGCGTCTCGCGGCCTCCCTCGAGGCGAAGGCTGCCGCGTGGGCCACCGTCGTCAAGTCCGGCCGCACGCACCTCATGGATGCCACGCCGGTGACGCTGGGGCAGGAATTCGGAGGATACGCGCGGCAGATCCGGCTCGGCATCGAACGCGTGCAGGCGACGATCGGTCGCGTCGCCGAGGTTCCGCTCGGCGGCACGGCCGTCGGGACCGGGATCAACACTCCTGCCGGGTTCCCCCAGCAGGTCATCGCGGTACTCGCGAAGGAGTCCGGCCTGCCCATCACCGAGGCGAGGGACCACTTCGAGGCGCAGGGCGCGCGCGACGGCCTCGTGGAGGCATCCGGGGCCCTTCGGGTGCTCGCGGTGAGCCTCACGAAGATCTGCAACGACCTGCGCTGGATGGGGTCCGGCCCCAACACGGGTCTCGCCGAGATCCACATCCCGGACCTGCAGCCGGGCTCCTCGATCATGCCGGGCAAGGTCAACCCTGTCATCCCCGAGGCCGTGCTCATGGTGTGCGCCAGGATCGTGGGCAATGACACGACGATCGCCTGGGCCGGTGCGAGCGGCTCCTTCGAGCTCAATGTCGCGATCCCCGTCATGGGGACCGCGCTCCTCGAGTCGATCCGGCTCCTGTCGAACTCGAGTGTCCTGCTCGCGGACAAGGTCGTCGACGGGCTCGAGGCCAACGTCGAGCGCGCACGTGCTCTCGCCGAATCCTCTCCTTCGATCGTCACTCCTCTCAACCGGGTCATCGGCTACGAGGCGGCCGCGAGGGTCGCCAAGAACGCGATCGCCAAGGGGATCACGGTGCGCGAGTCGGTCGTGGAGCTCGGCTTCGTGGAGCGCGGCGAGATCAGCGAGGAGCAGCTCGACTCACTGCTCGACGTCCTGGGGATGACGCACCCGGGTTGATTCCGCGCGTTCAGGGCCTGTCGGCGACGACCGGGACGGAACGGATGGGCTCGCCTTCGACGGTCAGGACGGCGCGGTCGCCGAGTGGCGCGGCGAGTGGCAGCGGGATGAGGGTCGAGACGTTGCGCCCGCTCGCCCGGGTGTTGCAGTCGGCGAGGTCCTCCGGCGTTGTGCCATCGGCCGGGTTGGCGCGCCCGTAGAAGATCGCGACCTCCACCGAATCCTTGTTCTCCCTCACGACGGCGGCGTGCGGGAAGCACAACGGGTCCGCGGCGACCCACACGACGAGTCCAGCCGTGTCGAGGGCGGCGAGCCCGGTGGGAGGCTCTGTGCCCACGTAGCCGTTCTCCGTGGTCGCGTCGCCGAGGTCGAACGCACGCAGGCCGAAGAGGTAAGGCGGCTGCCTGGTCTGCCCCGTGACGGCCTGATAGCCGAGGATCGGCTGCTCGACGAGGCCGGCCGGCGGCGTGTGAAGCGGATGGATCACCCGATTGACCACCACCGGATCTGGCGATCCCCACATTTGCTCGATGGCCGTCGGAGGGGGCTTCGGCGGCGGTTGACTGTCGATCCAGGAGCGGTAGGCCAGCTGCCCGCTCACGATCATCGTCGCAATGCCGAGTGCCGCCACGACCCGGTAGAGGGTATACGCCGACCCGCTCGGCTCATTCGCGTGCGGATCGCGATAGCTCCAGCTCACGAGCGCGCGCCACTGGCTGCGCGGAGCGAGCAGTCCCCAGAGGAAGACGATTCCCAGGCTCACCAGAACGACGAGGAGGAGGGCTGTCACACCTCGACCTTAACAGGTCGCTCAGGCGACCTCGTTGCCCTCGAGAAGCTC
>DAITPJ010000047.1:280-6488 GCA_036833635.1 Terrimesophilobacter sp. | reverse complement strand
GCGGCGATGTCGCTGCGCTCCGACCTCGTCAGGGTGACGTGCCCGAAGAGGTCGTAGCCCTTGAGCGTCTCGATGACCGAGGCGACCCCGTCGTGCCTGCCGACGCGAAGGTTGTCGCGCTGCGCGACGTCGTGAGTCAGGACGACCCTCGAGTTCTGCCCGATCCGGCTGAGCACCGTCAGGAGCACGTTGCGTTCGAGGGACTGCGCCTCGTCCACGATGACGAAAGCATCGTGGAGCGACCGGCCCCGGATGTGGGTGAGCGGCAGGACCTCGAGAAGCCCGCGGTCGACGACCTCGTCGAGGACGTTCTGCGAGACGACCGAGCCGAGCGTGTCGAAGACCGCCTGGGCCCAGGGATTCATCTTCTCGGCGGCATCCCCGGGGAGGTAGCCGAGATCCTGGCCGCCCACGGCGTAGAGCGGGCGGAAGACCATGATGCGGCGGTGCTGCTGCCGCTCGAGAACGGCCTCGAGTCCTGCGCAGAGGGCAAGAGCCGACTTGCCCGTTCCTGCCCGTCCGCCGAGGGAGACGATGCCGAGATCCGGGTCGAGAAGCATGTCGATCGCGAGGCGCTGTTCGGCCGAACGGCCATGAAGGCCGAAGATGTCCCGATCCCCGCGCACGAGGCGAAGAGTGCCTGGGCCGGTGACCCTGCCGAGCGCAGAGCCTCGCTCCGAGTGGATGACGAGCCCGGTATTGACGGGGACGTCCGCGACGAGCGGAGTGCTCAGGGTCTCCTCGTCGTAGAGCCTGGACATGTCCTTCGAGCCCAGGTCGATCTCGGCCATGCCGGTCCAGCCTGAGTCGACCGCGAGCTCCGCGCGGTACTCCTCGGCGGCCAGGCCAACCGAGGCGGCCTTGACGCGCAGCGGAAGGTCCTTCGAGACGACCGTGACGTTCAGTCCGTCGCCCGCCAGGTTGAGGGCGACGGCGAGGATGCGCGAGTCGTTGTCACCGAGCTGGAGACCGGACGGCAGGATCGCCGTGCTCGTGTGGTTGAGCTCGACCCGAAGGCTGCCGCCCGAACCGACCGCGACGGGAAAGTCGAGTCGCTCGTGCTTGGCGCGCAGGTCGTCGAGGTTGCGCAGCGCCTGCCTGGCGAAGTACCCGATCTCGGGGTCGTTGCGCTTCGACTCGAGCTCACTGATGACGACGACCGGCAGCACGACGGCGTGCTCGGCGAACCGGAAGATCGCGCTCGGGTCGGAGAGAAGCACCGAGGTGTCCAGCACGTAGGTCTTCTCGGCCTGGCTGACCACCTCCCCCGTGCCATGCGACGCGCCCGCTTTCGGCTGGTTCGTCTTCTGCTGGGGGATCCTGGTCGTGGCCACTGACTGCTCCGTCCCCGAACGCCGTGCGTCGGATGTCGCCCGTTGCAGCCAAACCAGTCTCGAAAGCGAACTTGCGTGGCCGCTTCGGTCAGGCACCGTGCCTGATGTCTCGACGCTACGTGCAAGCGCGTTCTGAACCCGCGACGACACGCCCGCGCGCGCGGTACAGAGCGGCGAAGGCCATTTCTGGCCTTCGCGTGCCGCCAGCGCCGACCGTCGTCTCGACGGTCGGGATCGACTCAGATCGTCGTCGCCGAGGTGAAGGCCTGGAAGGCCTCGCGCAGCATGCCGAGCGTCTCCTCGGTCGTCGTCGCGTGCACGCTCAATCGCACGGTGCCCTCCCTTGACGTGGCGGTGACACCCTGGTTGTAGAGCGAGGCGACGAGCACGGTGAACTGGTCCGCGGCCGGTTCGAGCACGACGATCCCTGCCCGCTCCCGTTCGTCGCGCGCCGAGACCACGGGGACCCCGAACTCGTCGGCGAGGTCGATGACGCGCGAGACCGTGGCCGAGATGCGCTCGGCGATGGCCGCGACGCCGACCTCGGCGATCTCCTCGAGGGCGGCCGCGAACCTGGCCTCGGCGATGGGGCTCGGGTTGCTCACCTGGAACGCCCTGGCCCCGCGGGCGGGATGCGGAACGGTGCCGAGCGGCATGGGCCCGTCATCCGTCGCATTGAAGCCGGAGAAGATGGGCCGGATGCGGTCGGCCGCTCGGTCGCTCAGTGCCATGAAGCCCGTGCTCCAGCCGGACCGCGCCCACTTCTGGCCGCCGGAGGCGACGACATCGGCGAGCCCGTAGTCGACGTCGGCGACCGTGAAACCCTGGATGGCGTCGACGATGAGCAGCCGGTCGCCGGTGACCTGGCGAATGCCTTCGAGGTCGACGAGACGGCCGGTGCGGAAGTCGACGAGGCTCACCACGACGGCCGTCGTCTCCTTAGTGAGCTGCTGCTTGATGGCGCCGGCGGTGACCCCGCCGTAGTCGACGTCGAGCCATTGGGGCGTCAGCGCGCCCAGCGCGTCCGACGCCCGCACCGCCGCGAAAGGGCTGCTCGGGAAGTCGTCCGGCGAGAGGAGCACCGTGCCCCCGAGCCCGAACATGGCGTGCATGAGTCCTGAGCTCGTATTCGGCTGGAACACCACCTGGTCGGCGCGGAAGCCAGTGAGTGCGGCGACCGCAGCGCGCACCCTCTCGTCCTGGCCCTCGAGGCTGTCCAGGCTGCCGAAGCGCGCCCTGCGCAGCAACTCGACCTGTGCCTGCTCCTCCTCGGCGGCTGCGCGCCCGAGCGGGCCGACACGCGCGTAGTCGAGGTACCCGGGTTCCTCCTCGAACCGGAGTACGAAGTCGTCAATCGAGAGCATCGGACCAGTGTGGCACGGCGGTCGGGTAGACCCGCTCGTTCACCTACTGCCCGAACCGGCGCTCCCGCGTCGCGTAGTCGCGCACCGCGCGGAGGAAGTCGACCTCGCGAAGGTCGGGGCCGAGGGCTTCGACGAAGTAGAACTCGCTGTGGGCACTCTGCCAGAGCATGAAGTCGCTCATCCTCTGCTCGCCCGAGGTGCGGATGACGAGATCCGGATCGGGCTGGCCGCCCGTGTAGAGATGCTCACCGATGAGCTCAGGGGTGAGGATCTCGGCGAGGGCGTCGAGAGACTTGCCCTCCGTCGCATGCTGCCGCACGATGCTGCGCATGGCATCCGCGATCTCGCGCCGACCGCCGTAGCCCACGGCGAGATTGATGTGCATCCCGGTATTGGACGCCGTGCGGGCCTCGGCAGCCTTCAGGCTCGCGACGAGTGCGGCGGGCAGCCCGTCGGGCGACCCGACGTGCTGGATCCTCCAGTTGCGGAAGTGCGACAGGTCGTCGGCGAGGTCGGCGATGATCTCGAAGAGCTCCTCGAGCTCATCGCTCGTTCGGCCGGTCAGATTGTCGGTCGACAGGAGGTAGAGGGTCGTGACTGCGACGCCGAGATCGTCGCACCAGACGAGGAACTCGCGGAACTTCGCCGCCCCCGCGCGATGGCCATGACCGGCGGAATCGAGGAGATTCTGGCGCGCCCAGCGGCGGTTTCCGTCGAGGATCATGGCGATATGGCGAGGTACCGGAAGGTCGGCGATCTCCCGTCTCAGCCGCCGCTGGTACAGCCCGTAGAGGATCTCGCGGCCGAACGGCACTTCCCGTCTTCGCACACCGCTACGTTAGTCCACTCGGCGGGGGCGATTCCCAGCCGGCCCCGGCAGCGCGCGCCTAAGCTGGGCGCATGACTACCGACGCGCGCCGGGACACCGACGCGGGTGGAGCGCCCATGGACGACACCGGAGCAGACATTCCGAACCTCCCGCTTCTCGAGGATGCCCACGACCACCCGGACGTCAAGCCGACCTGGCGGGGCTGGATCCACGCGGGAACCTTCCCTGCAGCGATCGCGCTCGGCATCATCCTCATCGTCCTCGCCGAGGGCGTCGCGGCCAAGGTGAGTTCCGCGGTCTTCATGCTGTGCTCGCTCCTGCTCTTCGGAGTCTCCGCGCTCTACCACCGCCTCAACTGGAGCGAACGCGCGAGGAAGGTGCTCAAGCGGCTCGACCACGCGAACATCTTCCTGCTCATCGCCGGCTCCTACACGCCCATCACGGTGCTCGCGCTCCCCCAGGGCAAGGCCGTCCTGCTCCTCTGTCTCGTCTGGGGAGGCGCGCTGCTCGGCATCGGATTCAGGGTCTTCTGGATCTCCGCGCCGCGCTGGCTCTACGTGCCGCTCTACGTGCTGCTCGGATGGGCCGCCGTCATGTTCATCGTCGACTTCTTCACGGCCAACGCGGCCATGATGATCCTCATCATCGTGGGCGGCCTGCTCTACACGGTCGGCGCCGTGGTCTACGGCCTCAAGCGGCCGAACCCGTTCCCTGGGAGGTTCGGGTTCCACGAGATCTTCCACACGCTCACGCTGCTCGCGTTCCTCTGCCACTGGACCGCGATCTTCCTCGTGGCGATCAACCCCCCGCTCGCGGCGTAGCGTCGTCGGCGTCGCGCTGCTCCGCTTCGAGCTGCTCGCGGATCTCGCCGCGATAGCGCACCCGGCGAACCCGGCGCACCATGTCCATGACGAGGAGGACGGCGGCGACCGCGACGAGGAAGGTGATCGCGAAGCCCACCCAGGTCGGCGTGACCGAGTTCGGGTCGAAGTCCGGAGGCGGCGACGGCGTCGCGGCCCGGAGTGCTGCGATCACATGGTGCATCACGAGGCCTCCTCGGCGTCGAGGATTCCGGCGAACAGGTCGCTCTCCGGCAATTCCGTCTCGACGAGCGACGAGACGAGCTGGTAGTCCTCCCAGGGCCAAACCTCGCGCTGCAGCTCGTTCGGCCAGAAGAAGAAATGGCTGTCAGGGGGAACCTGGCTGGAATGGGCGCGGAGGGCGCGGTCACGGTGATCGAAGAACCCGCCGACCTCGATGTGGCTCGTGGCGAGATCGGGCCGTTCCCGCATCCATTTCCGGATGTCCTCGAGCTCACCGAGCAGGGGCGACTCCGGGTCCCGCTCCTTGAGCCCCTCGTACATCGCGTTCGCGCGGGGCGAGTTGAAGATCCGGTCGTAGTACACCTTCTGGATCTGCCAGGCCGACCCCGCATGAGGATAGCGCGCCGCATCCGCTGCCGCCTCCATGGCATACATCGAGAGCTCGTGCGTTCGGATGTGGTCCGGATGCGGATAGCCGCCCTGCTCGTCATAGGTCACCATCACCTGCGGCCGGAACTCGCGGATGATCGCCACGAGCGGCTCGGCCGAGATCTCGAGCGGGATGAGTGCGAAGCAGTTCGCCTCGAGGGGTTCGTCGTTCTCGGGAAGTCCGGAGTCGAAGAATCCGAGCCAGCGGTGGTCGAACCCGATGGCCTCGCGCGCGGCAGCCATCTCGAGCCGGCGGAGGCCAGCCATGTCCCGTTCGGCCATCGCCGTCTCGGAGAGCTCCGGGTTCTGGATGTCGCCGCGCTCGCCGCCCGTGCAGCTCACGACGAGCACCTCGGCGCCCGAATCGACGTAGTGCGCGTAGGTTGCGGCACCCTTGCTCGATTCGTCATCCGGATGCGCGTGGACCGCGAGCAGCCTTCTGGGCACTGGGCACTCCTGTTCGACGATTAGCCTTGAGGTACCAGACTAATCCGCCTGACTATGCGGGGAGCACGATGAGCGAGACCGGATCGGGCGCGACGCGCAGCGCGCTCGATGAGCGCTACGGCCGCGCGCCGGGCGCCAGGCGACGCGAACGCTGGATCGTCATCGCCGCCGCAGTGCTCTTCGCCGCGATCTTCACCGCCTGGGTCGTCTGGGCGGGTCTCGACAACGGCCAGGGCAGTCTCGATGCCCGCGACATCGGTCACCGCCTCGTCGACGACCGCACGGTCGATGTGACCTGGGAAGTCTCCGTCACCGCGGGCACCGAGGTGTCCTGCGCGCTCCAGGCCCAGAACGAGGCGCACGGGATCGTGGGCTGGAAGATCGTCGACCTGCCGGCATCCGACACCTACACGCGGCAGTTCACCGAGACCGTGCGCACGGCCCAGCGCGCCGTCACCGGCTTGATCTACCGATGCTGGCTCACGTAGGATTGAGCGAATCGCAACGGAGACCGGTCGGCTGGCCGGTCTCATTTGTTTGGCCGGTCTCATTCATTTGGCCGGCGCGTCCCGGCGGACAGTGCCGGGTTCATCGAAGGAGTGCACCATGGCTGACGCGACTGCCGAGACCTGGCTGACCCAGGAGGCGTTCGACCGCCTGACGAGCGAGCTCGAGCACCTGAGCGGTGACGGCCGCCTCGAGATCGCGCACAAGATCGAACTCGCGCGCGAGGAAGGCGACCTCAAGGAGAACGGCGGCTAC
>DAITPJ010000047.1:0-270 GCA_036833635.1 Terrimesophilobacter sp. | reverse complement strand
GAACAGGGCAAGATCGAGGCCCGCATCCGCCAGCTCACGACCCTCCTTCGCAACGCGAGCGTCGGCAACCCACCGGACGACGGCGTCGTCGAGCCCGGCATGGTCGTCACCGCGAAGATCGCCGGCGACAAGAGCGAGTTCCTGGTCGGCAACCGCGAGATCGCGGGAGACAGCGACCTCGACGTGTACAGCGAGCAGAGCCCCCTCGGTGTTGCCATCATCGGCCACAAGGAGGGCGACACCGTGACCTACACCGCCCCGAACGGCAAG
>DAITPJ010000046.1:0-16074 GCA_036833635.1 Terrimesophilobacter sp. | reverse complement strand
TCGCGGCGCCCATCGTCTCGCTGATCGCGACGCTCATTGTGATCGCCTGCATCGCTATGTTCTGCCGGAACCTGCTCAAGGGCGTCGCCTTCAGCCGCGCCAACACCCGCCTGGTGATGACGACATCCGTCGCGATCATCGTCGGGTGGGCGGTCGCATCGCTCTTCACCACGATGGGCGTCAACGGGGCCTTCGCCGCACTGAGCGACCACGAGTACGACAACGTCATCTTCTCCACCGACTTCACCCCGGCGATCGTCGCTCTCGTGCTCTCGGCGGTCGGGCTCGCGTTCCAGGCCGGCGAACGGATGCAGCGCGACACGGAAGGACTCATCTGATGGCTACCAGGAACTCGCAGGCTAAGACGCCCATCAGCGGCGGCCGCGTGGGCGGGCGGGCCCTGCTGATCGGGGTCGCTGTCGTGACCGTTGTGATCGCATCCGGGGTTCTGCTCAACGACCTCATTCGCATCATCTACATGCTCGAGGGCGGCTACAGCCTCGAGGTCGCGCTCATGTCCGACCAGGGCATCGACGCGAATCTGCCCGGCGACACCGAGCAGACCACCTCCCAGTACTGGACCGTGCTCATCTCCACGTACGAGATGCTCGCGGTGCCGAAGCTGTTGCAGGCGCTCGCGATCGGGCTCACGAGCCTCACCTTCCTTGCGGCAGCGATCGCGATCCTCCTGCTGTGCCGGCGGTTGTGGACCGGCCGCACCTTCGCGACGCCTGCCGCCGTCGGGCTGCTCGTCTTCGCCGGCCTTACGCTCGTGACCGCCTGGCTCGCGCCGTGGTTGAGCCACCGGGCCGACACCATCGCGCTCGACGAGCTCGGCTACGCCACGAGTGGCGGAGAGAAGTGGGTCGAGCTGCACCACTTCGACATCGGGAGCGTGAACGGCGCGGTCCTCATGCTCGGGGTCGTGCTCGCCCTCACCGCGCTCGTCTACCTGGGCACCCGCCGACTGCAGCGCGACACCGAGGGCCTGGTCTGATGGCCGAGGATGTCGAACTCACCGGCATCCACTGCCGGCTCGACGAGCTGCTCGAGGAGCGCGGGATGACCCTCACGCGCCTCGCGGAGCTCGTGGACCTCAGCATCGTCAACCTCTCGGTGCTCAAGAACGACCGGGCTCGCGCGATCCGCTTCTCGACGCTGCGCGCGATCTGCGACGCACTCGGATGCGAGGTCGGCGAGTTGCTCGTGCTCGCCCGCGACTGATCCTGCACAGGCGGGGTGACGAGCCGTTCTCCGCAGAACGCTCGGTGGGGCGGGTGTCACGTGGCCGACATCCGGGAGAATCGGACGAGTCGTCCCTTTGCATGCAAATTAGCCATAGTGCATGAATGCCGACTAGAGTCGACCCATGGGAGTTACAGTGCAGGTCCGCGACCTCGACGCCGGGGTTCAGGAGCGGCTCCGGAAGTCCGCGGCGAAGGAGGGGCTCTCGCTCTCGGCGTTCCTTCGACGAGAACTCACCGAGCTCGCCCGCAGTCTCGAAGTACGGGAGCGTGCCGACCGACTGAATGCAAAGTCCCTTCGCAATCCCCTTGGAGGTCCATTCCCTGGACTCCAGGGGTTGACCACCGAAGAAATCGTCGCACTCACAAGAGAAGACAGGGACTCCAGGTGACAGGCGTCGTCATCGACAACTCGGCGGCGGTGATTCTCACAGCAAAAGCATCACTCGGACAAGACAACACCCAGCACTACGCTCCCGAACTCATCGACCTTGAATTCGCAAACACGCTGCGAAAGCTCGTACTGCGCGGAAAGCTCGACGAGGAAGAAGCCAAGCGCTACATCGAGGACTGGTCGGCAAACTCCCTCATCCGCTGTGACCACACGATGCTCTTGAATCGCGTCTGGGAGTTGCGCAACAACATCACCCCATATGACGCCGCCTACGTGGCACTGGCGGAGGCATTGGAGGTGCCACTGGTCACAGGCGACCTGCGGCTGGCCCGTGCGGCAGCCCCCTACTGCGATGTCGTCACGGTCAGTGCTGCCTGACCCGCGGGCGGCGCACCCCCAGCCGACCGGCCGAAGGCGACGAGCACCCCGGGGCGCACGCTCAGAACACGTCCGGCCGTGCGAACGGTGCGGCTGCGGGCGCCGGTGCGTATCCGAGGCGCGCCGCCACGACCGGGACGGTGCGCTCGACCGCGATCCGGATGCGCTCGGCCAGGTCGTCCGACGCGATCGCGTAGTCCTCGAAGTCGTCCTGGCTGGCGAAGATACCCAGCGGGAGGGTGAGCGCCTGGAAGAACCCGAAGAGCGGGCGCATCTGGTGCTCCACGAGCAGCGCGTGACGGTTGCTGCCGCCGGTCGCGGTGAGCACGATCGGCTTGTCGACGAGCGCGTACTGCCCGACATGATCGAAGAACAGCTTGAAGAGACCCGTGTAGGCGGCACGGTACGCCGGAGACCCGACCACCACGAGGTCGGCGGCCTCCACCGCTTCGAGGGCCTCACTCGTGCGCCTGGCCAGATCGGCTCGGAATGGCGCGCCACCGAGCTCGCCCAGTAGTGGGGCGAGCTCGATGACGGTGGCGTCGCCGCCCAGGCGCTGGGCGAAGGCATCCGCGACCCCCGTGACGAGCACGCTCGTACGCGACGGGCTGGTCGGGCTCCCGCTGACGGCGACGATCGACGGGCGGCGGACGGGATCCGGCGCCACGGCATCCGGTGCCGCAACGGGCGAAACGGCGTTGGTCATGCGAGGCTCCCCTCGGTCCTGGTCAGAACGAGGTCACGTTGCCGGCGGCGAGCTGCAACGGCTCGGCCGGCGCGCCGAAGTTCTGCCCGCCTCGGTACCGCGAGGCGAAGTGCCGTTCGGGCAACCGTGCGTTCCCCGCACCGAACAGCCGCTCGCGCAGGGTGCCCGGGCGCTCGTTCTGCTGGGGCAGGCGGCCGCGTCGACGCAGTTCCGGCACCACGAGCTCGGCGAAATCCCGTGCCGTGTCGAAGGAGTGGTATTGGCGCAGGTTGATGCCGTCGAGACCGTCCACGTCGAGCCATCGCTCGATCTGATCGGCCACAGACCCAGGCGTTCCCACAGCGAGGAAGAGGTCCTGGAACAGGCTCTCCAGGAACGCGATCGCCTCTCCGACGGTGCGCTCGAACGGGAGGTGCGGCGCCGCCGACTGCTCCACTCCCGCCCGACGGAACGCCTCGGCGACGGTGAGGTCGCGAGGGTACGCGGAGAGGTCGACCGGCAGACTCAGGTGCGCGAGCGTGCCCTCGAGGCTCGCCGCGGCACGGTACTGGCGCCACTTCTCCTGCGCCTCCTCCTCGGTGCGGCCCACGATGACACCGGCCATCGCGACGAACTTGATGTCCTCCGCCCTGCGCCCCTGACGGACGACGGATGCGCGCAGCGACTCGGTCGTGCGGCGGAAGTCCTCCGTGGTGCGGCCGGCCGTGAAGACGACCTCCGCATGACGACCGGCGAACTCGATGCCCGCCGGCGATCCGGTCGCCTGGAAGAGGACGGGCGTGCGCTGGGGCGACGGATGCACGATGTGCGGCCCGGCGACACGGTAGCGCTCACCGACGTGGTTGATGTAGCGCACCTTCGACGGGTCGGTGAAGACCTTGCGTTCCCGGTCGGCGATGACCGCGTCGTCGTCCCAGGATCCCTCCCACAGTTTGTAGAGAACGTCGAGGTACTCGTCCGCGATCACGTAGCGCTCGTCGTGCGGGACCTCCGTGTCGTGCCCGAAGTTGTGGGCGGCGTTCGGTAGATAGGAGGTGACGACGTTCCAGCCGATGCGCCCGCGGGTCAGGTGATCGAGGGTGGACATCCGTCGCGCAAATGCGAACGGAGGCTCGTAGGTCGTCGAGAAGGTGACCCCGAATCCGAGCCGCTCTGTCACGGCGGCCATGGCCGGGATGACCAGCAGCGGGTCGATGTTGGGGCTCTGCAGCCCTTCGCGCAGGGCCGTCTCCGGCCCGCCGCGAAAGACATCGTATGCGCCGATCACGTCGGCGAGAAAGATGCCATCGAATCCGCCGTGTTCGAGCAGCTGGGCGAGCTCGACCCAGTAGTCGATGTCGGCGAAGCGATCGCGGTTGTTGCCCGGCAGGGGCCACAGCCCGTGCGTGATGTGGCTCACGCACGCCATCTCGAACAGGTTGAGGAAGAGCTGCTTCGGTTCGGCCATGATCGTGCCTTTCGTCTCGACGGGTTGCAGGAACCTCGTCAGGCTAGGCGCATCGACACTCCCCCGCGATCGGGCCGGTCACACGGGGTAGCGGGCCTCAACACGGCGAAACCCGGCGACATGTGACGGCCGGAAACCTTGACCGCTGCGGCCCTGGGCAGTACGCCGCCGAAGGTCAGCCGAGTTCGTCCGAGGCGATGAGTGCGTCGAGCCGGTCGAAGTTCTCGTCCATGCCGCTGTC
The DNA here is from genome assembly GCA_036833635.1 of Terrimesophilobacter sp. GTDB lineage: Bacteria > Actinomycetota > Actinomycetes > Actinomycetales > Microbacteriaceae > Terrimesophilobacter. The sequence goes on along the minus strand of DAITPJ010000046.1, from coordinate 11,664 downwards.
CATGTCGGCGAGCATCGCATCGCGGTCGGCCAGCGTCGGGAAGACGGAGAGACCCTCCAGTCGGCAGCGCTCGCCGTCGAGATCCGTGAACTCCAGGATCTCGAGATTCGGATGCCCGGGGTTCCCCTCGAACTCGAAGGTCTGCACCAGCCGGCTCGGCTCGGTCACCTCATGGAAGGTCCCATGGAATGCCCACTCGTCGGCATCGGCAGCGACGACGTAGCTCCAGCATCCGCCGGTGCGCGCATCCCACTCGCGCATGCGCACGTGCGTGCCGGCCGGGCCGATCCACTTTCCGATGAGGTCGGCCTCCGTGTGGGCGCGGAAGACGGTCGCGGCGGGCGCCTCGAACTCCCGGGTGAAGGAGATCGTCTGCTCGCCGGGGCGGGCGGTCACGATGCGTTTGCTCGTCATGGATGGCTCCTTCACGTGGGGCGCGTCTCCGCAGGACCGCGGTCCCGTCCCAAATGAAGGCAATCCAGCATCCGGTATTGGCACCAGCCCGTAACTGGCCGGCCAGGCAGGAATGCCTTCATTTGGGACGGTGAGCGGCAGGCTAGCATGCCGGTATGAGCAACCTCGAGGTCGAGCCGCAGGAGCTTGTGTGCGAGGCCGATCCGGTGCCGGTCGGCGAGGTCGAGGTGCTCGAACCGCGCATGGTGCCGCTCGGCGGGCCGCGGGCGATGACCGTACGGCGCACGCTCCCGCAGCGCGGCCGCTCGCTCATCGGCGCGTGGTGCTTCGCCGATCACTACGGCCCGGATGACGTGGCCGCGACGGGCGGAATGGTCGTGCCGCCGCATCCCCACACCGGCCTGCAGACCGTGAGCTGGCTCTTCGCCGGCGAGATCGAGCACCGGGACTCGACCGGCGCGCACGCCATGGTGCGACCCGGCGAGCTCAACCTCATGACGGCGGGTGGGGGCATCCAGCACTCTGAGGTCTCGGTTTCGACTGGCTCAACCGGAGAGGAAGGCGGGATCCTGCACGGCGTGCAGCTGTGGACCGCGCTTCCGGAGAGCGCGCGTTACCGCGCTCCGATGTTCGAGCGCTACATTCCGGATGTCGTCGATTTCGAGGGTGCGCGCGTGAGCGTCTTCCTCGGGAGCCTGCTGGGCAGCACGTCGACCGCGACAGCGTTCACGCCCATCGTCGGCGCACAGGTCGACCTCCCGGCGAACACGGCGATCTCCGTGCCGGCCGAGGCGGGCTTCGAGTACGGCGTACTCGTCGACACCGGCACCGTCTCGCTCGACGGCGTCGCGATCCCTGCCGCGCACGTCGGGTATCGCGCGCCCGGCGCGACCCGGCTCGATCTCGCGACGGCTGACACGCCGGCCCGCGTCATCCTTCTCGGCGGGGAGCCGTTTGGCGAGTCGATCGTCATGTGGTGGAACTTCGTCGGCCGCAGCCACGACGACATCGTCGCGTCGCGGGCGACCTGGATGGCCGAGGTCATCGGCGGCGCAGACCCCGACGGGCAGTTCGGCCGGGTCGCGGGTTACGACGGGCGCGCCCTGCCCGCTCCCGAGCTTCCGCTCGGACGGCTGCGGCCTCGGTCCTAGGACTGTTTGTCGGCAGGCGGAAGCCCGAGCTTCGCCCGCTCCTCCGCCTCGACCTCGGCGTACACCTTGCGCTCCGTACGGTCTGCGCGAATGATCGCGCGCATCACCATCCAGAAGATGAGGCCGACGAGCACGGTGGGGACGACCGAGTAGATCGCGTTCGCCCAATAGTCCTGAAGCACGTCTCCTACGCTACCCCGCACGGCCCCCTTCGAGCTGCGCGGCTACTTCACGAGCGGGAACAGGATCGTCTCCCGAATCCCGAGCCCGGTCACCGCCATGAGCAGCCGGTCGATCCCCATGCCCATCCCGCCGCTCGGGGGCATCCCGTGCTCGAGCGCGGCGAGAAACTCCTCGTCGAGCCGCATCGCCTCGACGTCGCCCTTCGCGGCGAGCGCCGCCTGCTCAACGAAACGCTCGCGCTGGATGACGGGGTCGACGAGCTCGGAGTATCCGGTCGCCAGCTCGAACCCGCGGATGTACAGGTCCCACTTCTCGACGACACCGGGCTTCGACCGGTGGTCGCGCACGAGCGGCGAGGTCTCGACCGGGAAGTCGGCGACGAAGGTGGGCCGCTCGAGCTTCGACTTCACGAAGTGCTCCCACAGCTCCTCGACGAGCTTGCCGGCCGTCGGATGCTGCACCTCGAGCCCGAGGCGGTCGGCGATGTCCTGCAACTCGTCCTTCGAGGTTTCCGGCGTGATCGGGATCCCGGATGCCTCGCTCAGCGACTCGTACATCGACAGCCAGTCCCACTCGCCGCCCAGGTCGTACTCTGTGCCGTCGGCCCAGGTCACGACGTGCGAGCCGGCGACGGCGAGCGCCGCGTTCTGCACGAGCTCCTGCGTGAGGTCGGCCATCTGGTTGTAGTTGCCGTACGCCTGGTACGCCTCGAGCATCGCGAACTCGGGGCTGTGCGTCGAGTCGGCGCCCTCGTTGCGGAAGTTCCGGTTGATCTCGTACACGCGCTCGAGGCCGCCGACGACGGCGCGCTTGAGGAACAGCTCGGGCGCGATCCGCAGGTAGAGCTCGGTGTCGAAGGCGTTGCTGTGCGTGACGAACGGCCGAGCGCTCGCCCCGCCGTGCATCGTCTGCAGCATGGGCGTCTCGACCTCGAGGTAGCCGTGCGCGGTGAAGGTCGCGCGCAGCGAGGCGTTGATGGATGCCCTGGCCCGCACGGTGTCGCGGGCGGCGGCGCGCGAGATGAGGTCGAGGTAGCGCTGGCGGACCCGCGTCTCCTCGCTCAGCTCGGTGTGCAGGTTCGGCAGGGGCCGGATGGCTTTGGCCGCGATCCTCCATTCGGTCGCCATGATCGACAGCTCGCCTCGCCGCGATGAGATGACCTCGCCCGCGACGAAGACGTGATCGCCCAGGTCGACGAGATCCTTCCACTGCTCGAGCGACTCCTCGCCCACTTCGGCGAGCGAGATCATGGCCTGGATGCGGGATCCGTCGCCCGACTGCAGCGCGGCGAAGCACAGCTTGCCCGTGTTGCGAAGATGCACGACGCGGCCGGCGACGCCGACGATCGTGCCCGTGGTGGCATCCGCTTCGAGGTCGCCGAAGCGCTCGCGCAATGCGGGAATGGCATCCGTGATCGGAAGCTCGACCGGGTACGCCTCCGCGCCGCTCTCGATGAGCCTGGCCCGCTTGCCGAGCCGCACGGCCTTCTGCTCGCTGGCTTCGGCTTCGGTCAGTTCGGGGGCCGGTTCGGAGGTTTCGGTCATGGGGGTGGGCTCTCCTTGAGTCCCCGCAAGTTTACCGAGTACGGCGCAGGGGTCCGGCTCCTCCGACGGTTGAGTAGGTCGCGAAGCGACCGTATCGAAACCAGCTCGCCCGAGAGCGTGGTTTCGATACGCGGTCTCCGACCGCTACTCAACCAACGGTGACGGACCGGTTGTCGATGAGGCGCGTCGTGCCTACTCGGGCGGCCACGATCGCGGTCGCCGGGCCTCGGTAGTCATCGGGCACCGGCACGAAGGTCGCTGGGTCGACAAGCTCGACATAGTCGACGTCGACGCCCGGCTCCGCGGCAAGCACTTCGCGCGCGGCCACCAGCGCGCTCGCCCGGGAGCCACCGGCTGCCGCTGCAGCAGCGAGCGCCCGCGACAGCGCGAGCGCGGCCCGATGCTGGTCAGCGTCGAGGTACCGGTTGCGGCTCGAGAGCGCGAGCCCGCTGTCCTCCCGCACGGTCTCGACGATGTCGACGGCGACGGGAACGTTGAGGTCGCGCACCATCCGCTGCACGAGGAACACCTGCTGGGCGTCCTTCTGGCCGAACACGACAACATCCGGTTGCACGATGTTGAGCAGCTTGGCGACGACCGTGAGCATCCCGTCGAAGTGGCCTGGCCGCGTCGCGCCCTCGAACGTCGTGCCGGCCTCGCCCGCCGTGACGAGCGTTCCGGATGCGCCATCCGGGTAGAGCTCGGCGACGGGCGGCGCGAAGACGACCACGTCATCCGGGAGCACTGCGAGATCGGCGTCGAGGTCGCGGGGGTAGCGGTCGAGGTCCTCGCCCGCGCCGAACTGCAGCGGGTTGACGAAGATGGAGACGATGACGGTGTCGGCGAGTTCGGCGGCGCGGCGCACGAGTGCGAGGTGGCCGTCGTGCAGGGCGCCCATGGTCGGGACGAATGCGACACTGCCAGCCGTCTCTCGGCGCAGGCGGAGGTCGGGGATGGTCTCGATGACCTCGGTCACGCGTCCTCCTCTGTGTCGTCGTCGGGAAGCGGCTCGAACGCAGGGGTCGTGGCGTTCGAGAGCGCGTTGTCCACGGTCGATCGTACGAGGGATGCGAGGACCGCGCCGGGCGACTCGACGCCGATCCCGTCGAGGAGCTCGATCGCCTGGCCGACGATGGCGGCCGAGAACTGTGTTGCGGTCGCGATGGCCTCGCCGTACGCGGCGCGGTCGGCCTCGGCGACGAGCACCGGCTCGGCCCCGAGCTCGACGGCGAGCGCCTGGCCGATGGGCTGCACTGGCGTCGGCGCGGTCACCGCGCAGTACGACTCGCGCAGGCGGGCGAGGTCGATGCTCGTCCCCGTGAACGCGAGCGCCGGATGAAGCGCAAGGGGGATCGCACCGGCTGCGGTCGCCGGGGCGAGCACCGAGACGCCGAAGCGGGCGACGGTGTGCAGCACGAGCTGGCCTGCCTGCCATGCTCCGGCCTTCGCGAGGCCGTCGACGAGGGTCGCGAGCTCCTCCTCCGGCACCGCCAGGATGACGAGTTCGCTGCGCTCGATGACCTCGGGGATGGGCAGGATCGGCACGCCGGGCAGCATCGCCTCTGCACGGTCGCGGCTCTCCTGCGACACGGCGGTGATGCCGACGATCGCGTGCCCCGCCCCGGCGAGCGCGGCGCCGAGCACCGGGCCGACGCGTCCGGCGCCGACGATGCCGACGCCGAGCCGGCCGGATGGCGCGGTCATCGCAGGAGCTCGCTGGTTGAGTAGCGCGCAGCGCGTATCGAAACCAAGCCCGTAAGCAACCCGGTTTCGATACGACCGCTTCGTCCGAGCGTCGAGACGACGCTCGGCGCTTGCGGCACGCGAAGGCCAGAAATGGCCTTCGCCGCTGTGTGCCGCGCGCTACTCAACCAGCGGTAGCGCGCAGCCCCTGCCCCGCTGGTTGAGTAGCGCGCAGCGCGTATCGAAACCACACCCGCAAGCGGCCTGGTTTCGATACGCGGCCTCCGGCCGCTACTCAACCGGCGGTACATTCTCGCGCCAGCGGTGCGTCGTGTCGGCGACCGCTGCCGAGACCGCGACGCTGGCGACATCCTCGAAGAAGCGGATGGCGGCATCCTTGTCGATGGCACCGAGATCCGCGCTGATCGGCCCCGAGACCGTGTGCAGGTGGACCGAGGCGAGCCGCAGCATCCGGAGCAGCGGTCCCTGGTGCAGCGACGCGCTCTGCAGTCGCGGCTGCGGAACGACGACGAGCTGCCGCCAGATGGCGCCCTTGCGCAGCACGATCGAGCCCGGGGTGATCGCGAAGCCGTTGCGGCGCCACGAGAACCAGCGCAGCGCGGCGGCGCGCGACGGCGAGTTCGTGAACCCGTCATCCGGGCCGCCCTTCGCCTCGAGTCCCGCGAGGATGACGCTCATCGCCTCCGACGCCGCGCCGCTCTCCTCGACCGGCCGCCCATCGGCCGTCGGCAGCACGAGCAGTTCGGGCAGGATGAGCTCGAGCACCTTGTGCACGTCCGCGCGGTCGCCGACCGGCAGGATCGTCGTGTTCGCCTCGCCGCCCGCGCCCTTCGTCGAGGAGCGCCCCGCCCGATTGACCCGGATCTCCCACCAGCCTGGAATGCGCCACAGCAGCGGCTGGCTCACCTGCACCGAGTGGATGCGCCCCGGCGGCAGCGTCTCGTTGCTCGTCGTCAGCAGACCGAAACCGACCCGGATGCCGTCGGGCGTCCCAGCGATGCTGTAACGCAGCGAGCGGGTGAACTTGCGCACGTAGAAGCTGCCGAAGCCGATCAGGCCCGGGATGACCCAGAAGACCGTGAAGACCTGGCCCGTCACGGCGATCCAGGTGGCGACCGCGGCGACGCCGAGGATGAGCCCGATCGTGGTGCCGCTGAGGGCGAGCGACCCGATGAGGCGGCCCAGGTCGAGCTTGACGATCGACTCCGGCGGGGCGGCATCCGGGTCGAGTTCCGGCGCAAGCAGTTCGCCGACCCTGCGTTCGATAAGCCGGCCCGTCTCGGCGGAGAGGACCTCAGCGGCGGGTGCGCCGCGCGCGCCGGAGGCGAGCCGCAGGATCTCGCGCCGGAGGGCGTCCGCGGAGGCCGAGCCGAGGTAGGAGAGCTGCACGTTGGCGTCCTGGCCGGCCTGGTTGATCTCGAGCTTGGCCGCGCCGAAGAGTCGGGCGAAGAACGGGCGCACGATATTGATGCCCTGGATGCGGTCGAGCCGCGCCTTCCGGTTCGTGCGGAACAGGATGCCGCTGCGCACCTCGACGACCTCGTTCGTGATGCGGAACGTGTGCATGCGCCAGGAGGCATAGAAGCCGGCGACGAGCACGATGAGCAGCACGGCGATCGCGAGCAGCGCCCATCCGACGAGCCCGTTGCCGAGGATGTAGTCGATCGGGTCGCCCTCCTGGTTCATGTACGGGACGAAGATCTCGAAGAGGCGCTCGCGCAGGTTCGCGATGACGACACCGAGGATGGCCAGGAGCGCGATGCCGCCCTTGAGCAGGGGCGACGCCGGATGCAGGCGGTGCCAGGCGCCGTCGGTGAGGGAGGTGGGTGTGCTCCCTTCGAGACGGCCTTCGGCCTCCTCAGGGAGCGGTACGCCGTCAGGGATCGGAGCGTCCGTCACAGGCCCGCCCTGCGGGTCTCGGCGAGGGCGACGAGCCGGTCGCGGAGTTCATCGGCCTGCGCTTCGGGGAGACCGGGGATCGTCACGCCCGACGATGCGGCCGCCGTCACGAACTTGAGCTCGCTGAGCCCGAGCGCGCGCGTGAGGGGCCCGCGGTTGATGTCGACCAGTTGCATCCGGCCGTACGGCACGGCGACGAACCGCTGGAACAGGATGCCCCGCCGGAACAGCAGGTCGTCCTCCCGAAGCCGGTACCCGATCGACCTGACCCGCCGCGGGATGAACGCGAGCGAGACCACGATGATGACCGCGATGCCGGCGAGCGCCCACGTCGCGACCGGCCATCCGGTGAGCGTGAACGCCCACGCGGCGCCGAGGAAGATCGCCGCCCCGACGATCGACCCCACGTACTCGGCGATGATGAACCTGGGCGACACCCGCTGCCAGACGGCGTCGGTGAGTTCGAGTCGATCTGCCATGGGGTTCCTTCGCTTGTGGGTCAGGCCTCGACGGGTTCCTTGCCGGGGCCATTCTTGTCGTCGTCTTCCGGCGGCACTCGGCACATGTGTTCGGCGACGAGCCCGCCGGCCAGAAGCACTCCGGCCCCGACGATCGCCGCGATCGCCTGCGTCACAGAGCCTACCCCGACGACCGACCGGGTCAGCAGGTACGCGAGCACCCCGACTCCGACCCCGGCGACGAGCGCGCCCGTCACGGCGCATGCCTTCGCAAGCATGAGGATGCGCGTCGCATAGAACGGGTCGACGCGCGGCGCGTTCGTGGCCCGCGTCATCCGCAGGATGGGCACAGCCAACGAGACCACGATGCCGCCGATGACCGCGAGGGCGATCGCGAGCGTGATCGGCAGGTTGACGATCGGCCGGCCGCTCGAGACGAGCGCGAGCTCGCCGAGCGCACCGATGGCTGCCCCGCCCACGCCGAGAATCACGAGGGTCGTGACGCGCGTGCGCTTCATCGCTGCACCGTCGCAGGGTCGGCTGACACGGCATCCGGATGCGCGTCGGCGTCCGCGTCGCCCGGCACGAAGAGCGGCTCGGCCGGGTAGGCGGTCACCCGGTCGGTCGTCGACGCGAGCAGGTCGGCGACGCGCGCCGAGCCTGCAGCGCCCGAGCCCGCAGCGGCCGAATCCGAGTCGCCCGACGCCGAACCGGCGGCGCCCGCGATCGGGAGCACGGCATCCGGCTGCACCTGCAGCCACGGCGCGAGCACGAACGCCCGCTCGTGGGCCCGAGGGTGCGGCAGCGCGATCGTCTCGTTCGTGCGCCGCAGCCCGCCGAAGTCGACGATGTCGAGGTCGATCGTTCGATCGCCCCACACTTCCTCGCGCACGCGCCCGAGCGCGGCCTCGATGCCGTGCAGTGCGCCGAGCAGCATCTCGGGGCTGAGCGCGACACGCGCGAGCACGATGGCGTTGAGGTAGCTCGGCGCGGTCTCATCGACCCCGTGCGGCTTGAGCGCGGGCGTCTCGACGATGCCGGATGCGGCAGTGACCCGCACCCCGTCGAGCGAGTCGATCGCCCGCACGGCCAGTCGCAGCAGCTCCTCGCGACCGCCATGGTCGCCGCTCGCCTGATTGCTCCCCAGCGCGATCACGACCGGAAGCTCGACGCGCATCCGGGTCACCGGCGGCTCCTCGTGATGATCACGGCGACGTCGTCGAAGGGCACGGTAATCGGCGCGTGCGGCTTGTGCACCGTGACGGTCACGGATGTCGCGGCCGGGAACTCGAGGACGATCCCGGCGATCCGCTCGGCGAGGGTCTCGATGAGGTCGACCGGGTCGCGCTCGATTGCCGCCGTGACCCGCTCGGCGAGCACGCCGTAGTGGAGGGTGTCCTCCAGGTCGTCGCTGCCGGCGGCGGCCGCGAAGTCGGTCGCGATGTCGAGGTCGACGATGAACTCCTGGCCGTCGCGACGCTCGTGGTCGAACACGCCGTGGTACCCGGTCGCGCGGAGTCCGGTGAGGGTGAGCCGGTCGGTCACGTGGTGGGTCCGCTCTGTGCCGGCCCGCTCTGCGCCGGTCCGCTCTGCGCCGGCCCGAGTGCGCGCGGGGCCGGCGCGCGTCCGGCGTTCCAGGCCTCCCACACCTCGAGGGCGGCGAGGGTCCCCGCGACGTCGTGCACGCGAACCCCCCACACCCCGGATTCGGCAGCGAGCGCGCTGACCGTCGCAGTGGCAGGGTCGCGGTCGCTCGTGGGGGCGCCCTCCGGAAGCAGGTCGCCGAGGAACCGCTTGCGCGAAGCGCCGATGAGCACGCGGTAGCCGAGGGTCTGGAACTCGCGAAGGCGCCCCAGCAGGCGCCAGTTGTGCTGCGAGTTCTTGGCGAATCCGAGGCCGGGGTCGATGATGATCCGGTCGGGGCGCACGCCGGCGACGATGAGTTCGGCGATCCGATGCTTCAGTTCGTTGCGAACGTCGCGGACGACATCCGAATACACGGCGAGGTCGTCCATGTGCGCGCTGTGGCCGCGCCAGTGCATCGCGACGTAGTCGATGCCGCTCTCGGCGATGAGTCGCGCCATGCCGCGGTCGGCGAGCCCGCCCGAGACGTCGTTGACGAGCACGGCTCCGATGTCGATCGCGGCCGCCGCCGTCGCTGCATTCATCGTGTCGACGCTCACCTGGATGTCGCGGGCGACGAGTTCCCGGATGACCGGCAGCACGCGCGCCTGCTCCTTCTCGACCGCCAAGCGCTCGGCGCCGGGTCGGGTCGATTCCCCGCCGACGTCGATGATGTTCGCTCCCGCGTCGACGAGCGAGACGGCGTGGTCGACCGCGTCGTCGAAGGTGTTGTAGAGACCGCCGTCGCTGAAGGAGTCCGGCGTGACGTTGAGGATGCCCATGATCGCCGGCCGACCGGCTGTCGCGGGCGGTTGCGAGCGACGCGACCTAAACATGAGCGGCCCCGATGAGCGCCATCGCCTCTGCGCGTTCTGCCGCGTCGGAGAGCCGACCGCGCGAGGCGACGGTCACGGTCGTGCTCCTGGCCTGCCGCGATCCGCGCGTTGTGACGCACGCGTGAGTGGCCTCGAGCACGACGAGAACGCCGAGCGCGTCGAGCCCTGTCTCGAGCGCATCCGCGACCTGCTCGGTGAGGCGCTCCTGCAGCTGGGGTCGTGCGGCGAGAGTTTCGACCACGCGGGGAAGTTTACCGAGGCCGACCACCCGTTCGCGAGGGAGATAGGCGAGATGGGCCACGCCGAGGAACGGCAGCAGGTGGTGCTCGCACACCGAGCGGAAGTCGATTCCCTTGACGAGCACGAGCTCGCCCTCACGGTGGCCGGCGTCCTCGAGCAGCTCCGTCTCGGCGAGGTGCACAAGCGGATCGGCGCCGACGCCGGCGAAGAACTCGGCATAGGACTCGGCGACGCGGGCAGGGGTGTCGACGAGGCCTGGTCGGGACGGGTCCTCGCCGATCGCGGCGAGCAGCTCGGAGACGGCGGCCCGGATGCGCGCGTCGTCGATGTGGGCGGCATCCGGATGCGCGCCGTCGACCTTGGCAGCATCCGGATTGGCGGCACCGGCGCCGTCGTCGGTCACGGTCTGCCCGCTACGCTGTCGCGATTCCGGGCGCCTTGCGACGCGGGGCGCGCTTGGGCGTCGGGGCCGAGTCGACTCCGCCGTCGACGACGCCGGAGTCGATGGGCGCCTTGGCTGGCAGCGCGACGGGCGGACGCTTCGACACCGGGCGCCCGGAGCTCGAGAGCCACTGCGGGCGCTCGGGGAGCTTCTTCACCTTGGAGAAGATGTCGGCGAGCTGGTTGTGGTCGAGAGTCTCCTTCTCGAGCAGCTCGGTCGCGAGGGTGTCGAGTACGTCGCGGTTGTCGTTGAGCACCTTCCACGCCTCGTCGTGCGCCTGCTCGATGAGCTTGCGCACCTCGACGTCGACCTTCTCGGCGAGCGTCTCGGAGTAGTCGCGCTGGTGGCCCATGTCGCGGCCGAGGAAGACTTCGCCGCTGGACTGTCCGAGCTTGATGGCGCCGACATCCGCGCTCATGCCGTATTCGGTGACCATCTTGCGGGCGATCGCGGTCGCCTTCTCGATGTCGTTGGAGGCGCCGGTCGTCGGGTCGTGGAAGACGATCTCCTCGGCGACGCGGCCGCCCATGGCGTAGGCGAGCTGGTCGAGCAGTTCGTTGCGGGTGACCGAGTAGCGGTCCTCGAGCGGGAGCACCATGGTGTAGCCGAGGGCGCGGCCGCGGGGCAGGATCGTGACCTTGGTGACCGGGTCGGTGTGGCGCATGGATGCCGCCGCGAGCGCGTGGCCGCCCTCGTGGTAGGCGGTGATGAGCTTCTCCTCGTCGCGCATGACGCGCGTGCGGCGCTGCGGTCCGGCCATGACGCGGTCGACGGCCTCGTCGAGGGCGCGGTTGTCGATGAGCTGGGCGTTGGAGCGGGCGGTGAGGAGTGCGGCCTCGTTGAGCACGTTGGCGAGGTCGGCGCCGGTGAAGCCTGGTGTCTTGCGGGCGAGCACTTCGAGGTCGACGCCCTTGGCCATGGGCTTGCCCTTGGCGTGCACCTCGAGGATCTTCTGGCGGCCCTTCATGTCGGGGGCGTCGACGCCGATCTGCCGGTCGAAGCGGCCTGGGCGCAGGAGCGCGGGGTCGAGAATGTCGGGGCGGTTGGTCGCTGCGATGAGGATGACGTTGGTCTTGACGTCGAATCCGTCCATCTCGACGAGCAGCTGGTTGAGCGTCTGCTCGCGCTCGTCGTGGCCGCCGCCCATGCCGGCGCCGCGGTGGCGGCCGA
>DAITPJ010000045.1:0-16170 GCA_036833635.1 Terrimesophilobacter sp. | reverse complement strand
GCGCCGACGAAGTTGATCCCGGTCTCGCGCACGGCCTTCTCGCGGCGGATGGTGTCGGTGAAGAGCGCGTTGCCGCCGTCGACGATGATGTCGCCCGGCTCGAACACCGCCGTGAGCTGGTCGATCACGGCATCCGTGCCCGCGCCGGCCTTGACCATGATGATCGCGGTGCGGGGCTTTGAGAGCGAGGCGGCGAAGTCCTCGATCGTCTCGCTCGCGACGAACCCGGCTTCCGGATGCGCGGCAGCCAGGTCGCGGGTCTTCTGCGCCGAGCGGTTGTAGACGGCGACGGTGTTGCCCTCCCGACTGGCGAGATTGCGGGCGAGGTTGGAGCCCATGACCGCCAGTCCGACGACGCCGATGTTCGCTTGCTGTCGCGTGTGATCCGTCATAGTCTCTCCTGAACTCGTGTCCCTTCAGGCTAGCTGTCTCGAAGCGCGGCAGGCGTGGGGGCGTCGGCCAGGGCGCGGCACACTGTCTCGACGAGGTGCTCGGGCGGCTCCTTGATATCGACTCGGAGCCCCCACTCGTCATCGGCGAGGGGCTCGAGGCTCTGGTACTGCGACGCCAGGAGTGTCGGCGGCATGAATTCGTGACTCCGACCATAGATGCGCTCATGCACGACGGGCATGGGGCCGTCGAGGAAAACGAAGAACGAATCCGGGACGTGCTCACGAAGTACATCCCGATACGAGCGCTTGAGTGCCGAACATGCCATGACGGTCCCGCGTTCACGCGCGCGCTGCTCGATGAGGTACTGGCCGACTGCGTCGAGCCACGGCCACCGATCCTCGTCGCCCAGAGGGTGGCCGGTCGCCATTCTCTCGACGTTGTGCCGCGGGTGCAGATCGTCTGCGTCACGGAAGTCGAAGTCGAGCCGTTCGGCCAGCATTCTCCCGACCGTCGTCTTCCCAGCCCCGGAGACCCCCATGACGACGACGGTCAGGATCCGCTGCCCCGATTCCGTGCCGATATCGCCGGGCGCTCCGAATTCTGTGATGGCCGAACTCCTTCCGTCCCCCGCTCTCAGAGCCGACGATATTCGTTTAAAGCATACTTATGCAAGTCATGAAGGGCATCCCGTATCATTTGCCAATGGACATTGATGGACACACGGACCCGATCACGGGAGCGGATGCGCGGCAGTTGACGACTGTGGCCGGAGGGCTCCACGCCCGCGTGCTCGAGCGACTCGGCCTCGTGATCTGCGGGCAGGAGCTCGCGACGGGAACCGTCATGAAGATCGAGGACATCGAGCGGGAGTACGGCGCCTCCAGGTCTGTCATCCGGGAGGCCGTGCGTGTTCTCGAGTCGATGGGACTCGTCACTTCGCGGCGCCGCGTGGGGGTGCTCATCCAGGCACCCAGCGAGTGGAACCTCTACGATCCCCAGGTGATCCGCTGGCGGTTGGCGTCCAGGGCCCGCGTGACTCAACTTCGCTCATTGACGGAGTTGCGCACCGCAATCGAGCCGGAAGCGGCCCGGCTTGCCGCCATTCGCTCGCCTCTCACGAACGCCAGCGACCTCATGGGACTTTCCGGGCAGCTCTGGGCGGCCGGTGAGGCCGGCGATCAGTCGCTCTTCCTGACGCTCGACATCCAGTTCCACGGTCTCGTCCTGGCGAGCTCAGGCAACGAGATGTTCGCCAAGCTCGACAGCCTCATCGGGGAAGTCCTCACCGGCCGAACGGCCTACGGGCTCATGCCGAACCACCCGCATGAAGAGGCTCTCCAGCTTCACGTTGATGTCGCATCCGCGATCCAGCGGGGTGCTCCGGATGCTGCCCAGCTCGCGATGCTGCGGATCATGCAGCGGACCATGGAGGAGATGTCGTACCTGTGGGACTCGCCGCATCAGAACGGTGATTTCATCCGCCGGTAGCGCCGCGATGCAAAAAGATATTATTCACTGCCATCTGGCACTTGTATAAGTATGTTCTTTTCGTTTAGAGTCGCACACTAAGGCCCGTACGAGCTTCGTGCTCGCGTCGCCTTATCTCGTCAGCGGCATGACGAATTCAAGGAGGAATCTGTGGAACTCACGAGGCGGAGGCGCCGGAAGTTCCCTATCGGGGTGCTCTTCATCCTCCCCGCGTTCCTCTTCATCTTCGTGTTCATGCTCTACCCCCTCGTCTCGTCGGGTTACATGAGCCTGACCGAGTACAACTTCGTCTACGACAACGAACCGAAGTTCATCGGGTTCGACAATTACGTCGCGGCCTTCGAGGACTCGCAGTTCGTCACGGCGCTCACGAACACGTTCGTGTTCGGGTTCTTCTACTTCGTGATCGTCATGGTCTCATCGCTCGCCATCGCGCTGCTGCTGTTCCAAAAGCTTCGCTTCAATTCCTTCTACCGCAGTGCGGTGTTCGTGCCGATCGTCGTTCCGCTGTCGCTGGCCGCCCTCGTGTTCCTCTGGATCCTCCAGCCGAACTACGGCCTGCTCAATTACTTCCTTGGCGATGTCCTCGGGCTCCGGTTCCTCACACAGCCCTGGCTGAGCAACGGCACGACGGCGATGGGTTCGATCATCGTGCTCGCGGCGTGGGCGAGCATCGGGTTCGTCACCATCCTTTTCCTCGCTGGCCTTCAGGGCATCTCCAACGACACGCTCGAGGCGGCCGAGATGGACGGCGCGCGTGGCCTGAAGAAGATCTTCTTCATCGTGCTCCCGAGTCTTCGGGAGACGTACATCCTGACGGGGACATGGACGATCATCCACGCCCTGAAGGTCTTCGTCGAGCCGATGGTGATGACCGACGGTGGGCCGGGGACGAGCACGCTCGTGGTCTACCAGCAGGTGTATCTCACGGCGTTCACGTACTTCGACATGGGCTACGCGTCGGCCATGGGATACATCCTCGGGCTCATCATCCTCGTGCTCGTTGTTCTCAACTTCTTCATCGGCAGGATCAGGGCGGACAAGGATGCCTAGGAAAGCGAGGACAACATGGTGAAATCCTCCCTGGCCTCGCGGCTGTGGATGAATGCGGTACTGGTCGTCCTGGCCATCCTCTTCCTAGCACCGCTCGTCTACATCGTGCTCAACTCGTTCAAGCCGGCTGGGGAGATCTTCCAGGTGCCGCAGAGTCTCCTTCCCAAGGAGTGGACGTTCGAGAACTACCTGTCGGCCACGAGCAAGGGCTTCATCGACTACTTCCGTAACAGCGTTGTCATCACGGTCGGCGGCGTCGTGCTGACCGTGCTCCTGAGTTCACTTGCCGGGTATGGCTTCGCCAAGCTGCCTTTCCGTGGCACCAACTTCGTTCTTCTGACCATCGTCGCCACGCTCACCGTCCCGCTCGTGATCTTCCTTGTCCCGATGTTCCTCATGGAGAACGCCGTCGGGCTTCTCAACACGAACCTCGGGCTTCTCCTCCCGAATGTCGCGGTGGAACTCCCCTTCGCGATCCTCATCATGCGTGCCTCCTTCCTTGCCATCCCGAAGGAGATCGAGGAGTCCGCGACGATGGACGGCGCCGGCGTCCTTCGGCGCTGGTGGACGGTCATGCTGCCGATGGCGCGAAATGGCATCGTCCTCGTCGTGATCATGTCGAGCTATGCCATCTGGGGGGAGTACACGATGGCCAAGACGCTCGCGATGGATCCGCCCGCGATGCCGTTGTCGGTGGGGCTCACGCTTCTCAAGGGCGAGGTCTGGCAGTACGGCATCCTCGCCGCCGTGATCGTGCTCGCGATGCTCCCGCCGATCATCATCTTCATCATCTTCCAGAAGCACATCGTCGCCGGAGTCGCCCAGGGAGCCTTGAAGGGATGAGGCGCACCGGTTCACCACAGTCCACCCAGTAAGAGCAGCAACCAAGAAAGGTGCAGTACACATGAGAATGCAACATAAGGTCGTGGGCATCATGGCTACGGCCGCGATCGCTTCCATGACCCTGGCCGGATGCTCATCCGGCGGTGAGGGACCCGGCGACGGGGCAAATGAGTCCAATGAGATCACTGTCGCCGCGCAGGCCTGGATGGTCGAGAAGTTCCACATGGCGGAGATGGTCGACAAGTTCGAGGCGGAGAACCCCGGCAAGACCGTCAAGGTCGTGGAGTACCCGGACAACCAGGCGCTGTCGAACTTCGCGCTCCAGTGGAGCCAGAACAAGTCGAGCCAGGACATCGTCGTCGTCGACGGAGCCTCTGTCGCCGTTCAGTTCCTCGCCAAGGACCTGATTATCGACTTCAACAAGACCGGCTTCTTCCAGGGCTCAACCGCCAAGGACAAGTTCGTGGGCGAGACGCTCACGTTCGACTCCCTCGGCGATGTCCAGTTCGCGATTCCGATCGGGCTCGAGACGTACAACATCAGCGCGAACAAGACCTTCTTCGCCGAGGCCGGCCTTCTTGACGCCAATGGTGACATCCCGGCCCCGAAGGACTGGAACGAACTCTACGAGATGGCCAAGGCCATGACGGTCAAGGACGGCAGCACCGTCACGCGCCCCGGCATGACCATCCAGTGGGGTCCCAATGCGATGAGCACCATGATCGCCGTAGAGCAGGCCGTTCGCGGAAGCTTCTACAAGAGCGATGGGAAGACACTCACGTTCGACACGCCGGAGATGCGCGAGGTGCTGCAGATCTGGAAGAAGGGCGTTGCCGAAGGGGTCTTCTCCATCGACACCTTCGCAAACAAGGATGCAGGCCGCAGCAACTTCAACGCGGGCAACATCCCCATGGTGCTCGAGACCGCGGCGCACGTGCCAGAGGCCGCGCCGACCATCGGCGACGACAACTCGGTCGTGCTGGCGATGCCGGGCTCACTCGAGAATGGCTCCTACGGCTTCACCGCGGGCATCATCGTGCCCTCGGCGTCGAAGAACCAGAACCTCGCCCTCAAGTTCATCCAGGAAGGCATGATGTCGGATGTCCAGGTGGGCGTCGGGCTCGAGTGGGGCAAGCTCCCGGTCATCAAGGAGTACTTCGACCAGATCGACGCGCCATGGAAGACGGCGATGTACGACCTCGTGAAGATCTCCCAGCCTGCTCCTATGTACCGCGATCTTCCTGAGATCCAGGTGACAGGCAAGCAAATGCTGCAGGAATACCTGACGGGCGCGAAGGATCTCGATGCGTTCATCGACGATCTCGAATCGCTCATCGACAAGGCGAACAAAGAGGCACAGTAGCGCCCTCTCGCCACCAGGCCCCGTGGGGTCTCGTCACACCGGATCGGGCCGGGAGACGGGACTCCTCGGGGCCGATCTCGGAAACTCGGACCAGCAGAGTCGAAAGGTATGAGGCATGGCAGAGCACTGGACCGGACGGCTGTGGTCCACGGGGAAGGACGTCACGGTCAGTTCCGTGGCCGGCGTCATCACCGACATCTCACCTGCGCGCGGGAACGGTCTCTGGATCGCCCCTGGGCTCATCGACGTTCAGGTCAACGGCATGGGCGGCTTCAATCTCAACGGTGCCGCCGCCTCCGTCGACAGCGTGCTGGGAACCCTCGATGCACTGCACAGGGAAGGGGTGACGCGCTTCTGCCCGACGATCGTCACGGCGACCGAGAAAAGCATCCTCGCGAGCGTCGCGACCGTGGCGCGGGCCTGCGACGAGCATCCGGATGTGGAGCACGCCGTTCTCGGAATCCACGTCGAGGGGCCGTTCATCTCCGCCGAGGACGGGCCCCGCGGCGCACACAACGCCGAGTGGGTGCGCCCACCCGACTGGGAGGAATTCCTTCGCTGGCAGGATGCGGCAGGCGGCAGGATCAGGAAGGTCACGATCGCTCCGGAGTGGCCAGGGGCGATCGACGTCATCCGGAAGCTCGTCGACTCCGGCGTCGTCGCCTCGATCGGTCACAGCGCCGCCTCAGTCGAGGACATCAAGGCAGCAGTCGACGCGGGAGCGAGGATGGCGACCCACCTCGGCAATGGCGCGCATCCGCTGATCAAACGCCACCCCAACTACATCTGGGCCCAGCTCGCCGAGGATCGGCAGTGGGCGGGACTCATCCCCGACGGCTTCCATCTCCCCCCGGAGACCCTCAAAGTCATGATCCGCGCGAAGGGGCGCAAGGCCATCCTGACTAGCGATGCGTCGTATCTCGCCCGGATGCCGGCCGGCCATTACACGACTCACCACGGCAATGAGGTCGTTCTCGAGTCGAGCGGCAAGCTTCACCTCGCCAGCACGGGCGACATCCTCGCCGGGTCGGCCCTGACCCTTCGCCAGGGGGTCCAGAATGTCGCGAATTTCGGGATTCTTCCCCTCGGGGAGGCCATCGATCTTGCGACTCTCCACCCCGCTGAGCTGTTCGGGCTCGCCAAGAGAGGGGTGGGGACGCTTCGGGTCGGAGGGCCGGCCGACCTCATCACCTATCGCTGGGACGGCGAGGTGCCGAACGGGGAACTCGTCATCGAGAACACGGTTGCCAAGGGGGAGCTCGTCCATGCTGCGGAGTGAAGCACTCATCGGGCCGTCGATCGTCACGGACGATGCCGTCCTGGAGGCTCATGCCGTTCTCGTCTCTGACGGGAAGATCGAGGGAGTCGTCCCGGCGGGGCAGGTGCCGGCGGAGTATGCAAGGCGCGACCTCGGGCGCGGCATCCTGACAGCCGGCCTCGTCGACATCCACACTCATGGCGCCGGTGGCCGCAGCTTCAACGAGGGTGATGCCGCCGCTCACCGGGAGGCTCTCGAGGCCTACCTCAGGGCCGGCGTGACCTCGGTGCTCCCCACGATGTCGGCGGCCCCTATTCCGGATCTCGTCGCCTCGCTCGAGGCCGTGGCGTCCACGAGGGGGAGCGCGGGCCTGCCCAGGGTCGAGGGGGCGCACCTCGAAGGACCGTACTTCTCGCACGCCCAGCGCGGAGCGCAGGACCCGCGCACACTGCGGACCCCCGATGACGGCTCGATCGACGCGCTGCTCAACCATGCGGACACCATTCGCATGATGAGTTTCGCGCCGGAACTCCCGGGAGCGGTCGCGCTGACCGAGCGCCTCGTCGACCTTGGAATCGTCGCCGCCGCCGGTCACACCGACGGGCGGGACACCGACCTCATCGCGTGCCAACGAGCCGGACTGAGCCACGTCATCCACGTCTTCAGCGGCCAGTCGACCACCGTGCGGGAAGGTCCGTGGCGTCGCCCTGGAATGCTCGAGGCCACCCTGGCCTCCGATTCGTTGACCGTCGAGATGATCGGGGATGGGAAGCACCTCCCTCCCACGCTCATGAACCTCGCGCTGCGTTGCCTCGGCGGTCGGCTGTGCCTCGTCTCGGACTCCACGTCGGGTGCGGGGCTCCCGGATGGCAGCGTCTATCGCATGGGGGACAACGAGTACCTTGTCGAGGACGGGGTCGGCGTGACGATGGATCGGATGGCGTTCGCCGGGAGCACGACCCTGATCTCGCAGATGCTTCCCGTGGTCGCCGAACTCGGTGTCGGGCTCGTGGAGCTCGTGGCGATGGCGACGTCGATCCCGGCTGGGGCGGCGAAGCTGACGGGCGTGGGAAGAATCGCGAGGGGCTACCATGCAGACTTCGCGCTGTTCGACGAGACGCTCGCGCTCAAGGCCGTCGCCCTGGCCGGCGAGTGGTGAGCCTCCTCGACGCAGCGATCATCGTCGCGGCGGGCATCGCCGCGGGCGTCATCAACGTCGTCGCTGGGGCGGGAACCCTCATCACCTTTCCGGTCCTTCTCGCCCTCGGGGTCCCACCCGTCACCGCCAATGTCTCGAACACGGTCGGGTTGGTTCCCGCCTCGATCTCGGGCGCATACGGGTACCGTCGGGAGCTTCGAGGCCAATGGCGCAGCGTGCTCTGGATGGCGTCGCTCTCAGGGGTGGGTGGTCTCGTCGGCGGCGCAGCGCTCATCCTGCTTCCCGCCGATAACTTCTCAGTCATCGTGCCGTTCCTTCTCATCATCGCGGCCGCGCTTGCGGCGATCCAACCGAAGGTGGCGGCATTCGTGAGGCGCCGGTCGTCGCCTGAGGCCGCGAACGCGACTCGACCGCTGACCATCGGCCTGCTCTTCGGCGTCTTCCTGACGGGAATTTACGGCGGCTACTTCGGGGCAGCGCAGGGCGTCGTCCTTCTCGCCCTGCTCGGCATTCTCTGGTCGACCGACCTGAACCGCTCGAATGGTGCCAAGAATGTCTTCGCCGGTGTCGCCAACGTCATCTCCGCAGCGCTCTTCATCGCCCTGGGGATCGTGGATTGGCCCGTTGCCATCCTCGTGGGAGTGGGCTCGGCGATCGGAGGGTGGATCGGCTCCAGGGTCGGGCGCAGGCTGCCGGCACCCGTGCTCCGCGGTGTGCTCGTCGCGGTCGCCCTGATCGCAGCGGTCGTGCTGTTCGTCACCTGACCTCGGGCGTGACGATGACGTCTTATCATCTTCCTTATCCGACGTCACTTCATAGAAAAGGCATGCTTTATCGAAGCAAAGCTCGTGCAGTAACGAGGAAACAGAGTAGGCGCATGGAAAGAAAAGCTCACACGCGAAGGTTGTATAAGTATGCTTTATATGGCTAGGCTCGGAGTGAGGATACCGACGAGGAAGCCAGACACCACAGCACGCCGGACGAGGCAGGCTGGCGTCTCTTTTCCCGCCATCATCAGAACACGAATCTCGATGAGGAGAGCACAATGAAGTTGAAAAGCACCAAAGCGATCGCCGGAGGGCTTGGAGCCCTTCTTGTGGTCAGTCTTGCGGGATGTGTCGGCGGCGACGGGCCCGCCAAAGCTCCCAGTGCCGATGATCTCAAGTTCCCGAGTTCACCGGTCACGCTCAACCTGGTCGATGTCTCGGGGGACGTCGTCATCGCACAGCCCATGATCGAGGCCTACATGGAGGCCCATCCGGATCGCCTGGCCAAGGTCAACTTCGACACGGGTGACGCCACCGAGATCGCGGGCAAGCTCCAGGCGCAGCAGGCCGCCGGAGTCTCGCAGATCGACATCGTTCTCACCGGCAACGACGCGCTCGGCGCCGGAATCGCCCAGGACGCGTGGTTGAAGCTTCTGCCCGACTACAACAAGCAACTCGGCGACAGCGTCGCAACCTACCTTCCGGATGCGAAGAAGATGCTCGAGCTCGGCGAGGGCTATGCGATCGTCAACGACTTCGGTAACCCGGGTCCGCTGCTCGAATACCTGCCCGGCACCGTCTCGGACGTTCCAGCGACCGCGGAAGCGCTGCTCGCGTGGGCACAGGCCAACCCCGGCCAGTTCATGTATGCGCGGCCTGCGAACTCTGGCCCCGGCCGGGCATTCGTACAGGGACTGCCGTACATCCTCGGTGACGCGGACCCGACCGATCCGATCGACGGATGGGACAAGACCTGGGCGTACCTCAAGGACCTCGGCCAGTACATCGAGTACTACCCGTCAGGAACCACCGCGACCATGAAGGAACTGGCCAACGGAACGCGCAGCATCATCGCGAGCTCGGCGGGCTGGGACATCAACGCTCGAGCCATCGGGACAGTGCAGAAGGAGGCCGAGGTCTCGGCACTCGAGAACACCTCGTGGATCATCGACTCGAACTACATCGTCGTGCCGAAGGGGATCTCCAGCGACAAGCTCGCGGTGGTCCTCGACCTCATCCAGTGGATGCTGACCCCCGAGCAGCAGGCGAAGGCTTACGACACGGGCTACATGTATCCGGGACCGGCCGTCGAGGGTGTCACGCTTGACATGGCACCGGCGGATAGCCAGAAGGTCATCAACGACTTCGGTCGCGCGCACTACGGCGACCTGATCGCCTCGTACCCGACGGTGCTGCCGTTGTCGAACACCGCAATGGGCGCCATGTTCGACAAGTGGGACCGTGAAATCGGCGCCGGGATGATCAAGGAATAGGACTGATCCGTTGAATTCGGACGATTTCTCCGAACTCAGGTTGGAGGGAGTGTCGCGGGCCTTTGGAAGGTCCGCGGCACTCGCCGACCTGACGCTCACCGTGAAGCGGGGCGAGTTCGTTGCGCTGCTCGGGCCATCGGGCAGCGGCAAGTCGACAGCGTTGAACTGCATCGCCGGACTGCTTCCGCTCACCGGTGGGACGATCAGCCTCGATGATCGCCGCGTGGACCATCTGGCGCCAGAGCAGCGCGGCTTCGGGATGGTCTTCCAGAACTACGCCCTCTTCCCCCACTTGACGGTGCGCGGGAACATCGCGTTCGGCCTGAAGATGCGCAAGGTGGGCAAGGCGGAGATCACCCGCAGGGTCGACGCTGCACTTGCTCTCGTGCAGCTCACCGCACACGCGGACAAGCAGCCGGCGCAGCTCTCGGGGGGGCAGCAGCAGCGCGTTGCGATCGCAAGGGCCGTCGTCGTCGAGCCTCCCCTCGTCCTCATGGACGAGCCGCTGTCGAACCTCGACGCGAAGCTCAGGCACGAGATGCGCGCCGAAGTGCGACGGCTCCACCAGGAACTGGGACTGACAACGATCTACGTCACGCATGACCAGGAAGAGGCCCTCTCGCTCGCCGATCGGCTCGTCGTGCTGAGCGACGGCAGGGTGCAGCAGGTGGGCACTCCGGAAGAGGTGTACCTCCGGCCAGTCAACAGTTTCGTCGCCGACTTCATGGGCTACCGGAACCTGCTCTCGATGACCGCGCACGGCGTCGACGCCGCTGGACGACTTCTTCTGCGCGGTGACGGTATCGAACTCACGGCGGAGCGAAACGCTGACGGCGTCTCCGACGGCCCAGTCATCGTCGCGATGCGCCCGGATGACCTCGTGGTCGGGCAAGCAGGAGGAAACCAGTTCTCCGCCGTCGTGTCCTCGATCGAATACCAGGGCCGCGACTTCGAGGTCCAGGCGATTGCGACATCCGGTGCGAAGCTTTTCCTGCGCACCCCGGAGCGCCTGACGGTGGACCAGTCGATCACCATCGGGATAGACCCTGAGCGGCTCATGGTCTACCCAGCCCAGCAGGAGGCGGCCCTGCACGTCGCGACGACGGCCGAGGTCGGAACGGTCTAGATGGCTTCGATCCGAACCACGTCACGCAGCCGAGCGCGACCCGACGACGCCTTGGTCGTCCCGCGGGCCTCGCTTCGCCACCGGATGGCCGAACGGGGCCTCGACCGGATCACCTGGCTGGCCGTTCCCGGCTTCCTGTTCGTGGTGGCACTCTTCATCTACCCATCGATCTTCGGGGTCGTGCTGTCGTTCCAACCGAACGACGACAGCGGGCCATTGGGCAACTACGTCGAGTTCTTCACCGACCCCTATCTCTTCGACACGATCGGCAACACCTTCCGGATCGCCCTCCCCGCGGCGCTCATCAATGTCGTCGCGTCGATCCCGCTCGCGCTCGTCATGAGGGGCAAGGTGCGCGGCAAGCGCACGATCAACACGATCCTGATCGTCCCGATCAGTCTCGGCACCGTGCTCGTGGCCGAGGGGCTGCTCACATACCTCGGCCCCCAGGGCTGGCTCAACAGGATCCTGATGGGGATCGGGTTGATCCAGGAGCCGTTGCGACTGACCCACAACATCTGGGGCGTCATCATCTCGCTCATCATCACCGGATTCCCGTTCGCGTTCCTCCTCACCCTCTCCTACATCTCGGGGATCAATCCCAAGATGGAAGAGGCCGCGAGCACGCTCGGGGCCGGCCCATGGCAGAGGTTCACACGGGTCACGCTGCCGCTCCTCGCCCCTGGCCTGGCCATCACGTTCTGCCTCACCTTCGTGCTGGCGTTCTCGGTGTTCCCGTCCGCAGTGCTTCTCGGCAATCCGGCCGGGGACTCCCATGTACTCTCGGTCGCGGCCGCGCAGACCGCGTTCCAGAAGTACGACTTTCCCCTCGCGTCGACGATCTCGGTCATCACGGCGATCGTCGAACTTCTTGTGATCGCACTCGTACTGTTGTGGCGCTCGCGGTTGTATCGGGGCAGTTCCGCCGGCGGAAAAGGGTAGACCATGACACAACTTGTCGCGCGCGAACGGCGCACCGCACGAGGAGGAGAGCGGCGCAGGTCGCCCTTCCGCTGGCTCGTATGGATCGCCGCGATCTTCTTCTTCCTCAACCTCTTCGGCGTCATCGCATCCGTCCTGGCCAACTCGTTCGCGACGGAGTGGTTCGACACCTGGCTGCCCTCAGGATGGACGACGAAGTACTACGAGACCGCGTGGCAGGACTTCCAGCTCGCCGACACGCTCGTCGTGACGATGCAGGTCGCCCTCACGGTCGTCGTGGTCTCGCTCCTCATCGGCGCGCCCGCGGCGTATGTCCTCGCCCGGAGGGAGTTCCCAGGCAAGAAGGCGCTCATGCTCTCCTTCCTGCTGCCGATCATGGTCCCGCCGATCACCTATGGCATCCCGCTGGCGACCCTGCTCTACAAGCTTCATCTCGGCGGAACGCTCAACGGGGTGATCCTGGCCAACCTCGTGCCTGCCGTGCCCTTCGTCGTGCTCGTGATGACGCCGTTCATCGAGCAGATCGACCCCAAGATCGAGGCGGCGGCACGGATGTGCGGGGCGAAGACGCGGCAGATCTTCACGCGCATCCTCGGACCGCTCGTGGTCCCTGGCCTGCTGGCGGCAGCTCTCCTCGTTCTCGTCCAGACGGTCGCCCTCTTCGAGTTGACGTTCCTCACGGCAGGGCCCGGCACGCAGACCCTCGTCGTCTCCCTCTATTACTCGGTCTTCGCCTCTGGCATTCGGCCGTCGCAGGCGATCAGCGCCATGGCGGTCATCTACATGCTTACGACCCTCGTGATTCTCGTGATCGCCCTGCGCTATGTGAGTCCGACCCAGATGGTCACTCAGATCAAGGACACGAGTGACGACGATTGATCCGAACCTCCCACCAACCTCTCCAATCCGACTCGAGTCCCGAAAGGACCTTCACCATGGAAACCCTGAAATACGACGAGCTCCCGGTCACGATCGCCGACTCCAACGACGAACTCGGCGCCGCCGTTGCCCAGGCGTTTGCTGAAGCAGTAGGAGCCGCACTCCGTGACAGGCCAGAGATTGCGGTCATCCTCGCAACGGGCAATTCGCAGTTGAGCTTCGCGAAGGCAGCGCGGCAACGGGACGACATCGAGTGGTCTCGCATCACGATCCTCCACATGGACGAGTACCTCGGGATGTCAGAGAATCATCCAGCAAGTTTTCGCCGCTGGATGAAGGAGAACCTGGTCGATCACGTCTCGCCCAAGGGGTTCGAGGGCGTCCGCGGCGATCATGAGCCCGTCCAGGAGGAGCTGGATCGCTACTCCGGCCTCATTCGGAGCCTTGCACCGGCGGTGACCGTCATGGGCATCGGGGAGAACGGCCACCTCGCGTTCAACGATCCGCCTGCGGAATTCGAGACGCAGGAGATCATGAAGATCGTCGAGATGGATCAGGCGTCACGCCGGCAGCAGGTCGGCGAGGGACACTTCGCTTCCCTCGAGGAGACTCCGACGCAGGCACTGAGCCTCACGATCCCCGCACTCCTGGCTTCGGGGACGATCCTCGTCGGTGTGCCGGAGTTGCGCAAGGCCACGGCCGTCAAGAACACTCTCGAGGGTCCGGTGAGCCCGAACTGTCCCGCCTCGATCCTGAGGACGCAGGCTCACGCCCGTGTCTTTCTCGATCGCGACTCCGCGTCCCTTCTCGATCGCACGGCATCATGACGGCCGTGACCTCCGCGGTCTCCGTGTCGGTCGTCGGGACCGGGGACGATCGCCGGCTCAGGGTGGAGGCCGACTCCGCCGCCGACCTCGTCGACTTCGAGGGTTCGGCCGCTGAGGCCGCACGCGGTGCGATCCTCGAGGGGCCGCTTTCCGCGAGGAACGCCGAAACGGTCAGGGGGCACGTTCCCGTCCTGCGACCTCGGCCGGTCGGCCTCGCCACCTCGGCAGGGGTTGGCGATCGCCTCGGCCTCGCGACGGCGGGTCACGTCAGGGCGTTCCGTCACTTCGGACGCGGGGTCGTACCGGTCTTCGCCCAGCAGTCAGCCCGTGAGATGGATCGACTCGGCCGCAGTGCGCAACAGGTGTTCGACGACGCGACCTTCGGATGCCTGCAGGCAGGCTGGGACCTGCCTGTCGGGTCCGATGCCGACCACCTCAAGACGACGGCGGAGATTGACCGTTGCCTCGACGCGGGTTTCACCACCTTCACGCTCGATCCTGGCGACCACGTGCGCCACCTGGAGTCTGATCCGACCGACGAGCAGCTCGCCGCACTGCCGTGGAGCGACCTTGAGGATTCGGTCGACTCGATGTTGCGACGCTATTCGACCGTCAGCATCGACCTCGGGGACAGCATGTTGCGCATCCCTGAGGGCGAGATCCGGTTCGCTGCCGCGAAGTACGGGCCCGCCGTGGCCCACGTCGTGTCGATGTACCGGCACCTCATGGGGAAGGCGAAGCATCCGGTCGAGGTCGAAGTGTCCGTCGATGAGACCGACGACGTCACAACGCTTGCCGAGCACGTGTACCTCGCGACGGAGATGAAGCGGCTCGGGATGACGTGGGTCGGCTTCGCACCGCGGTATGTCGGCAGGTTCGAAAAGGGAGTCGACTACATCGGGAACGCGGAGGACCTTTACACGAGCCTGCGTCACCATGCGCAGATCGCCCGCGCCTTCGGCCCGTACAAGATCAGCATCCACTCGGGTTCTGACAAGTTCAGCATCTATGAGGGGATCGTCGACGCGACCGACCGGCTCGTGCACCTCAAGACCTCTGGCACGAGCTACCTGGTCGCCGTCGACATCGCCGCGCGCTTCGCGCCCGACCTCTTCCGCGACATCTACGAGATGAGCCTTGAGGCCTATCGTGGCGCTCGTGCGAGCTATCACGTCTCCGCACAGCTCGAGCATGCGCTCGATGCAGGGGCGCTTCCGGATGATCGCCTCCCCGAGGTCGTCGCGGCGTTCGACAGCCGCCAGATCCTCCACGTCGGCTACGGGGCCGTCCTCCGCAGCGACGACGACAGTACTGAGACCAAGGCGGCGCGCGAGCTTCGCACGCTCCTCGGCGCACGTAGTCAGGAATACGAGGCATTGCTGGAGTCGCACCTCGGGCGACACCTGAGCCCGTTCGCGTCGAAGGCCGCGTCATGACCGGGATCCCGACGCCGGCGGAGCTCTTCGACCTCTCGGGCAGCAGGGCTGCGGTCATCGGCGGAACCGGGGTGCTCGGCGGCCGATTCGCCCAAAGCCTTGCCGCAGCGGGCGCCGACGTCGCCGTCCTCGGCCGCTCCCAGGAGCGGGGCGATGTTGTCGCGGCGGCGATCTCGGCCGATGGGGGATCAGCCCGGTTCATCGCCGCGGACGTCTCCGATCGCGCGTCGCTGGAGGCGGCCGCGAGCGAACTCGCGGAGTCCGGTGGCCTCGACATTCTCGTGAACGCCCCGGGAGTCAACAGCACGACCCCCTTCGAGCTCGTGACCGACGAGGAGTGGAATCGGCTCCTCGACGTCAATCTGACCTCGGTGTTCCGCGCGTGCCAGGTCTTCACCCCGCTCCTGCGCAACCGACCGCTCGGCGCCTCCATCATCAACATCTCGTCGGCGTCATCCGGGCCGCCCCTGAGCAGGGTCATGGGGTACGGCGTGGCGAAGGCCGGAGTCAACAATCTCACCCAGTACCTCGCGCGCGAGCTCGCCGGCGACCGGATCAGGGTGAACGCGATCGTCCCAGGCTTCTTCCCCGCCGAGCAGAACCGCGCTGTGCTCACGAAGGAGCGCGTGAGCAGCATTATCGGCCACACGCCGCTCGGGCGACTCGGAGTTCCACCGGAGCTCGACGGGGCACTGCTGTGGCTCGCGGCCTCACGGGCATCCGGTTTCGTCACCGGATCCCTCGTCACCGTCGATGGCGGGTTCTCCGCCATGACCATCTAGTCCCGAAGTGCGCGGACAATCGATTCGAAGATCAGAGGATAACGCCCATGAACATCACCAAGGCTGAGGTCATCGTCACGAGCCCCGACCGCAACTTCGTCACGCTCAAGCTGACGACGGATGACGGCCTCACCGGCCTCGGCGACGCCACAGTCAACGGGCGCGAGCTTTCGGTCGTGAGCTACCTGCGCGACCACGTCGTGCAGCTGCTCATGGGGCGTGATGCCTCGAGGATCGAAGATACCTGGCAGTTCCTCTACCGCAGTGCGTACTGGCGCAGGGGCCCCATCACGATGGCCGCCATCGCCGCCGTCGACATGGCGCTCTGGGACATCAAGGGCAAGGCCGCCGGCATGCCCGT
>DAITPJ010000044.1:0-16805 GCA_036833635.1 Terrimesophilobacter sp. | reverse complement strand
TCGTCGCGGATGAGGCTCGAGAGCAGCGTCGTCTTGCCGGTGATGAACTGGGCGAGGCCTCCGGGGTGCGTCGCGCCGAGCTCGATACGCGTCGCCGGGCCGTCGACGAAGTGGAGAAGCGGATTCGTGCCGCCGGTCCCGGCGAGCTGTGCCCGCCATCCGTTCCATGTCGGCTCGGCCACGTTCACGGCCGTGAAGCTGGGGTCCCCGAGGCTGAGCGCATGCGGCGCCGTGACCTGCGGCTCGGCGCGTGCGGGGTCGGGCGCGAACTCCACTGGGTCGCCCAGGAAGTCGTCGTCATGATTGCCGGCCCGCCACACGATGCCACCTTAAGCGGGAACATGCGGTTTTCCGGGGAGGCGCGACCGGTTTCGCGGGGTCGGCTTGGGCCGGCGCGCAGGGGTCGGCCGCGAGCCGGAGCGAGGGCGAAGGGGCAGCCGCAACCCGATCGACCTGCACGGTCTTCTCCGCCGGACGCCTGTGGATAAGAATTTATCTACGAATATAGTCGATCTGGTTGAGCTTGACATTCGAACATGAAAGAATGGGTTCCATGAACGACCTGGCCTCGACCCTCCTCGACACCGCCGCCGCGGTGGCCGGGTTCGGGTCGTGCGCCGCCGACTTCCAGAAGCTCTCGGATGCGCAGGTGCTGGAGCTGACCCGAGCGATCGCCGACCATAAACGCCGGTTGGGAGCTTTCGAGACCCACGCCGCAGCGGAGGTTGCCCGCCGCTCGCGCCGGGAGTTCGGCCACTCCGGACTCGCTGCTCGCGAGGGCTTCACGAGCCCCGAGAAGATGCTCGAGTCGGTGACGAAGGTCTCCGGTCGCGAAGCCGCGCAGCTCGTCTCGCTCGGCAAGGCGCTGGACGACGCCTCCGCGACCCAGGAGCTTCTCGACACCGGCGTCACCGAGATCGCCGGCGAGCCGCTCATCCTGCCGTGGGACGCCCCCATCACTGCCGCCGTCGCCTCTGGCGAGCTGACGGTCGACTGCGCGGGAGCGCTCAGGCGCGGCCTCGGCCGGCCCACCGAGCAGGTGGGAGTCGAGTTGCTGCGAGAACTCGCGACGCGACTCGTGGCCGAGGCGGCCTCGCTCAGCGCCGACCGCGCATACAAGGCGGCACGTCTCGAACGCGACCTCATCGACCTGACCGGCGTCAAGGCGCGACAGCAGGAGCTCTACGAACGAGGCGGCTTCCGCCTCTACGCCAAGGCCAACGGAATGTACGGATTCGCCGGGGAGGCCGATCCGGAGTCGGCGGCAGTGCTGACCGCGGCACTCGACCCGTTCACGAGCCCGCGGCGCGGGGGCCCGCGGTTCGTCGATCCCGACGACCGGGAACGCGCCAAGGCCATCGTCGACGACCCGCGCGCAACCGAGCGGATCGCCCTCGACGCCCTCGTCGAGCTCGTGCGCGTCGGCTAAGCTGCTGACCCGCGGAAAGCTCAACCTCGGACGCGCAGCCTCGTGAACACCGTCGTCACGAAGGAGACCCTGCACACGGGGGTCGGCTTCGGCGTGCTGGAGAACGACCAGACGCCGATCAGCGCCGAGACTGTTGCTGCGGACCTCTGCTGTGGCGACTCGGTCGAACTGGCTATGACTGCCGACGGCGCCCCACTCAACCTCGGCCGCACCCAGCGCCTCTACAACGATCGTCAGCGGGAAGCGCTCGCGGTGCGCGACGGTGGATGCCTGTGGCCGGAATGCGACCAACCACCGGCCTTCACCGAGGCCCACCACACGAGGCAGTGGAAACGCGACTCCGGAGCGACAGACATCGATCACGGAGTGCTCCTGTGCCGGTTCCACCACATGCAACTGCATAACAATCATTGGGAGATCCAGCGGCTGCCGCGGGATGCGGCCGGCGCAGTCATGGGCGACGATCGGGGGGTCGGCACGCTCACTGGTTTCTGGCTCATCCCGCCTCCGGCGGCCGATCCTGATCAGTCGCCGGTCCCGCTGCACAGCAAGAGTCTGCTCATCCGGAAGCTGCAGCGAGAACGAGCGGGATAAGGAACGCGGGAGGACTCCGTCAGGCAGTGCTGCGCTCAGGTCGGCACAGCTCCTCGACGGTCGAAATGCCTCGACCACGCGGGCCCGCGCGCCCATAAACTAGCCCGCATGGGTGGCCAACTGCTGAGTGCCGCGTGGACCGTCGGCATCACCGTCGTCGTGATCTTCATCGCCATCGTCGCCGTCGGATTCTGGATGATCGCCCGACGCGGCAAGACGGTCGGCGGGCGGACTGCTGGAGGCGACCGGGATGCGCTCGGATCGCTTGAGCAGCGCGCCAACATCCTGCTCGTGCGTGCAGACGACACCGTCAAGAACGCTGAGGACGAACTCGGCTTCGCCGTCGCCCAGTTCGGCGCTGCGAAGTCCAGCGAGTTCGAGAAGGTCCTCGTGACGGCGCAGGGCCAGTTGCGCGAAGCCTTCGGCCTCCAGCAGAAGCTCGATGACGCGTTCCCCGACAGCGAGACCCAGCGCCGCGACTGGAACGCCAGGATCATCCACCTCTGCGAGAGCGCGCAGGCCGCGATCGCCGCGAAGGAGCAGGAGTTCGCCGGACTACGCGACCGCGAAAAGAGCGCGCCTGAGGATCTCGCGCGCGTCGAGCGCGCGATCGAGGGCATCGACGCCCGCATCGAGGGTTCGCGGGGGACGCTCGCCCGGCTCACGACGGACTACGTCGACAGCGCCATCGCGACAGTCGTGGACGGCGTGGATCGCGCGCAGGACGAGCGCGAGAAGGCAAGCGCTGCAGCCGATCGCGCCAAGGCGCTTCTCGACGCCGACGCCGGTGCTGACGGCTCGGAATCGGCGACCGACCTCATCCGCATGGCCGGCGATCACGCCTACCGGGCTGGACAGTTCCTGGACGCCATCGACACCCTCCGCGACGAGCTCGGGAAGGCGGCCGACGCCGTGACCGGCCTGCGCGAATCCACCCGGAAGAACCTCGCAGAGGCACGTGCGCTTCGGGATGCCCCGCCGGATTCCGACGCGAGCGCCGCCGTCGGCCACGCCATCGAGACGGTCGAGCACGCGCTTGCAACCCACAAACTGCTCACCGACCCTTTGGCGACCCTCGAGATCCTGCGGGCTGCGAACGCCGAGCTCGATTCGAGCATGGCGGGCGCCCGCAACCAGCAACGCAGGCTCGACGGCGCGAGAACCGCGCTCGTCGGCGCACTCGTGGGCGCACGAAGCCAGCTCGCCACCACCCGCGACTACATCACGACCCGGCGTGGCGGTGTGGGCGCCGAGGCACGGACCCGTCTCGCCGAGGCGGAGCGGCTGCTCACGATGGCCGAAGCGCAGTCCGATCCCGTCGCCGCGCTCGACCTCGCGCGCAGTTCGTCGACCTATTCCCGGGACGCCGACGCTCTCGCGCGCTACGACCTGCTGAATCGCTGAGAGAGTCGCCTTCCTGAAAGCCTGTCCCCTTGCAGACTCGCATCCGGATGCCTTGACTGAGGTTGACGAAGCAGACCAGGGAGGATGGCATGTCACCAG
Source organism: Terrimesophilobacter sp. (assembly GCA_036833635.1). Taxonomy (GTDB): domain Bacteria; phylum Actinomycetota; class Actinomycetes; order Actinomycetales; family Microbacteriaceae; genus Terrimesophilobacter. The sequence goes on along the minus strand of DAITPJ010000044.1, from coordinate 13,279 downwards.
GGAAGAAGAATTCGAGCCTCAAGGATCCGGAACTCTACGAGAAGCTCCGCAAGGACGGCGACTCCAAGCAGAAAGCGGCCCGGATCTCGAACGCAGCAGCCAAGGAAGGTCGCTCGAAAGTCGGTCGTCGCGGTGGGAAGTCGGGCGACTACGACGGTTGGACTGTGCCTGAACTCAAGGACAAGGCGAAGGATATCGGCCTCCACGGATACTCCAGGATGACGAAGCCGAAGCTCATCTCGGCCCTGAGAAATAGCTGACAAGGGGCAACGGAATTAGGCTCTCGCCCGTCACCCGGTATCCTTGGAATCGGGTTTGCCCGGCGAGGGCATCGACGCGACGCGTCGGAAAGGGAAGGGTTCGTTCCGCTTGAGTTCCAAGAAAGTCCGTGACCAGTTCGCGAAGCTCGCGGTGATCGCGGTCTCCGGAGGCCTTGTGGCGACCCTCGCGCTCCCCGCCTACGCCTTCGATCAGGGCGAGGCCGACGCGGAGTTCGCGGCGAAAACCCCCACGGTCGTCGCGACGCAAACCGTCACCGCAGCGCCCTCGATCGAGCTCGCGGTCAGCCGCGATGGTTACACAGCGACGAAGAGGGCGCCCGTGAGCGTCGCCGTCAACCGTTTCGTCAACCTCAACCCGCCGGCGCAGGCCTACAGCGGTGCCGCCGTGGTCGCTTACGGTATGCAGTTTGTCGGGGTCGTCCCTTACGGCTCGGGTAACAGCCCGACCACGAGCTTCAGCTGCGATGGGTTCACCCAGTACGTCTTCGCAGGATTCGGGATCAGCCTTCCGCGCACGGCGGATGCGCAGGCGAGACTCGCCGTCAGGATCTCACCGGCCGACGCCGTTCCCGGTGATCTCCTGTGGTGGCCCGGCCAGCACATCGGCATCTACGCAGGTGGCGGCATGCTCCTTGACTCCCCACGGCCCGGTCGCTACGTCGAGCTCCACGCGATCTGGGGAAACCCCGTCTACCTTCGCCTCTAGGTAATCTGCCCCTACCGGCAATCGTGGTGGCGGTGGCCGCGAGCATCGTCACGGTGATGAGCGTCGTCATGATCCGGCCCCTGCACGGAGTCGCCCTGTTCACCGTGTCCGCGCTGTTCGCACTGGCAGTTCATCGCATCCGAACCGTTCCTGGCTGATCGGCAATCCCGATCGTGCCCGCTCTCCGCAACGGGTGGCGGCGGCACGCTCACCACCGGATCCTCGATCGGGATGAGATCCGGCGTCGAGGGCTGGCCCGGCTGGCCGAGTTGGCGAGGCACCTCGTAGGGGGCCGGTGTCGATGTCGGTGAGAGCTCGCGTGCGGACGGCGGCGACGGCACGTTCGGATCCGTGGCGTCCACGAAGCCCGCGCCGACCTCGGCCGCCCCACTGTGCACAGCGCCCGACGTCGGCGCCACGAGAACGGGGTCAGGATTCGTGAAGACACCGCTGGCGGCGACAGCCATCCCGGCACCCAGGGCGAAGGCGATACCCGTGCCGGCGAGCGCGCTGAGCGCCCGCTGTGTGGTATCCACGACGATGGTCCCCCGAATCCGAGTCCTCAATATACTGCCCGATACCGCAGGGGCGCGAAAGCCTTTCGTGAATTCTCGTCCGCTCAGGCGCGTTCGAACCCGGATGCGATGGCCTCGGCGAGTTCCTCCCGGTCCTCGACGGCGAGGAAGCTGCCGGCTGCGGCATTGAGCTGGAACACCTCGAGGTCGCCAAGGTCGTAGCCGAACGCGTCGACGAGGATCGCGAGCTCACGGCTCAGGGTCGTATTGCTCATGAGACGGTTATCGGTGTTGACGGTCACCCGGAACCCGAGCTGGTACAGCAGGTCGAATGGGTGGTCGACGAGCTCAGTCCCCCACTGGGCGATCGCACCGGTCTGCAGGTTCGATGTCGGACTGAGCTCGAGAGCGATCTCCCGGTCCTTGACCCACTCCGCGAGGGGCCCGAGTGTGACGAGCGTGCTGTCGCCATCGGCTCGGCCCACCTCGATGTCCTCCGCGAGGCGAACGCCGTGGCCGAGGCGCAGGGTGCGTCCGTCGAAGAGGGCGCTCCGGATGCTGTCGAGGCCTGCTGCCTCTCCGGCGTGCACGGTGGTGGGCAGGTAATGCTCGGCGAGGTAGTCGAAGGCCGCCCTCATCCGGCTCGGAGGGAACCCGTCCTCCGGCCCCGCGATGTCGAAGCCCACGACACCGTTGTCGCGATGGCGCACAGCGAGCTCGGCGATCTCGAGGCCCTTGTCGTTCTGGCGCATGGCACTCACGAGCTGGCCGATGCGGATGCGGCCGCCCGCCTGCGCGACGGCGGCGATGCCGTCCTCGATTCCGCCCTGCACCGCGTCGACCACCTCGTCGAGGTCGAGGCCCCTGGTGAGATGCTGCTCCGGCGCCCAGCGCACCTCCCCGTAGACGACGCCGTCGGCGTGGAGGTCCTCGACGAACTCCCGAGCCACCCTGGCGAGCCCGTCGACGGTCTGCATGACGGCGATCGTCACATCGAAGGTCTTGAGATATTCGACGAGCGAACCGGAGTCGGACTGCGCGGCGAACCACGCGCCGAGCGATGCCGCATCCGTGGCCGGAAGTTCGAGGTCGAGCTCGCCGGCGAGGTCGATGATCGTCTGCGGGCGCAGCCCGCCATCGAGGTGGTCGTGAAGGGAGACCTTGGGAAGCGCGTTGAGGTTCACGCCACTGCCCTCGAGTGTGAAGTTCCGTCCCGCCGCCGTCTCGAAGTTGTCTGTCGTCATCACTCGAATCTAGCGGAGCGAAGCATGTCGATCCGTGACCTAGGCTGCCTTCATGACGACGAAGATCATCCTCGATTGCGACCCTGGACATGATGACGCGATCGCCCTTCTGCTCGCCCACGGCAACCCCGAAATCGAACTCGTCGCGGTGACGACGGTGCACGGAAACCAGACGATCGAGAAGGTCACGCGCAACGCGCTCGCGGTCGCGACCGTCGCGGGCATCACCGGCGTGCCTTTCGCCGCGGGGGCGCATCGGCCGCTAGTCCGGAAGCCCGAGGTCGCCGAATCGATCCATGGGGACTCCGGGCTCGACGGGCCCGTGCTGCCGGAGCCCGCGTTCGCGCCGGACGAGCGCCATGCCGTCGACCTCATCATCGACACGATCATGGGCAGCGAGCCGGGAACGATCACGCTCGTGCCCACGGGTGCGCTCACCAACATCGCGCTCGCCGTGCGCAAGGAGCCGCGCATCGCTGCCCGCGTCAAGGAGATCGTGCTCATGGGCGGCGGCTACCACGTCGGCAACTGGAGCGCCGCGGCCGAGTTCAACATCGTCATCGACCCCGAGGCGGCGCACATCGTCTTCAACGAGTCGTGGAAGCTCACCATGGTGGGCCTCGACGTGACCCACCAGGCGCTCGCCACGCCGGAAGTGGTCGCGGCGATCGAGGCCGTCGGTACGAAGCCGGCCCGGTTCGTGCTTGAGTTGCTCGAGTTTTTCGCCGAGAGCTACAAGGACGCCCAGGGCTTCGACTACCCGCCCGTTCACGACCCGTGCGCTGTCGCCCTCGTCATCGACCCCACCGTCATGACGGTCGTGAGGGTGCCCCTCGATGTCGAGCTCACCGGCACGCTCACGCTCGGGATGACGGTGGCCGACTTCCGCGCGGAGGCGGCGGAGACCTGCACGACCTACGCCGCGACCGACCTCGACCACGCGAAGTTCTGGGGCCTCATCGTCGATGCCCTCGAGCGCATCGGCTGACTTTCATCATTCAGGAGGTGATGCGCGCCGCGATGAGCGGGCCGCCATTGAGCACCTCGTCGCCGGCGTCGCCGATCCGATAGGCACCCTCGAGCGCCTCGAGGGCACGCGCGAAGCGCGCAGGCTCGTCCGCGCTCAGGGTGAAGAGCGGCTGGCCCTTCGTGACCGTGTCCCCCGGCTTCGCGTGCAGGTCGATGCCGGCCGAATGCTGGACTGGGTCCTCCTTGCGCGCACGGCCGGCTCCGAGCCGCCACGCGGCCACCCCGAACGGCAGCGCCTGCTGGTCGACGAGGATCCCGGCCCGATCCGCCGTGACGACGTGCGTCTCCTTCGCGACCGGCAGCGGGGCATCCGGGTTGCCGTGCTGGGCGGAGATCATGGCCCGCCAGGTGTCCATGGCGCGGCCGTTCTTGAGTGCCGCCTCGACGTCGGCGTCGGGCTGGCCGGCCGAGGCGAGCATCTCGCGCGCGAGCGCGACGGTGAGCTCGACGACATCCGCAGGGCCGCCGCCCGCGAGCACCTCGACGGACTCGCGAACCTCGTTGGCGTTTCCGATCGCGAGACCGAGCGGCACGTTCATATTCGTGAGAAGCGCGGTCGTCACGACCCCGGCATCCGTTCCGAGCGCGACCATCGTCTCGGCGAGTTGCCGGCTGCGGTCCTGGTCCTTCATGAAAGCGCCAGACCCGAACTTGACGTCGAGAACGAGGGCGGATGTCCCTTCCGCGATCTTCTTGCTCATGATCGAGGAGGCGATGAGCGGGATCGACTCGACCGTACCCGTGATGTCGCGCAGGGCGTAGAGCTTCTTGTCGGCTGGGGCGAGACCAGCGCCAGCTGCGCAGACGACGGCGCCCACGGATTCGAGCTGCGCTCGCATCGCCTCGTTGCTGAGCTCGGCCTGCCAACCCTGGATGCTCTCGAGTTTGTCGAGCGTTCCGCCGGTATGGCCGAGGCCGCGTCCGGAGAGCTGCGGAACGGCGACTCCGAAGGAGGCGACGAGCGGTGCGAGGGGAAGGGTGATCTTGTCGCCGACCCCTCCCGTCGAGTGCTTGTCGGCCGTCCTCCTGGAGAGGCCGTCGAAGTTCATCCGCTCGCCGGAGTCGATCATGGCGAGCGTGAGGTCACGCACTTCCTCGCGGTCCATGCCGTTGAGGAAGATGGCCATCGCCATCGCCGCCATCTGCTCATCGCCCACGTAGCCGCGGGTGTAGGCGTCGATGAGCCAGGAGACCTGCGCGGACGAGAGCTTCTCGCCATCGCGCTTGGCGTGAATGATGTCGACGGTATCGAATGGCTCGATGCCACCTGTGCGTGCCGCATTCATGCCCGGTACTCCTCGAGGGTGCGCGGCCCGAAGGCGTCAGGAATGACCTCGTCGATCGTCTTCACGCCCGACACGGTCTCGAGCAGCATTCCGGGGGCGGAGTGCTCGAAGAGGAGTTGGCGGCACCGACCGCACGGCATGAGCACATTGCCGTGCCCGTCGACGCACGTGAAGGCGACGAGACGCCCGCCGCCCGTCATGTGCAGGCTCGAGACGAGAGCGCACTCCGCGCACAGAGTGAGTCCGTAGGAGGCGTTCTCGACGTTGCATCCTGAGACGACACGGCCATCGTCGACGACGGCGGCGGCACCCACCGGAAAGTTGGAATAGGGAACGTAGGCGTGCGCGCGGGCCTCGTTCGCGACGTCGCGCAGCCCGTCCCAGTCGACCTCGGTCATGGTCATCCTTCCATCCCATCCAATCTAGCCGCGCCACTGCCGACGAGGGCAGGTCGGCCGGCCAGGTATGCCGCGATCGCCTGCGGTACGAGCATCACGAAGAGCAGCAGGACGGGCACGACCCAGGCCCCTGAGACGTCACGCAGGGCGCCGAGCGCGAGCGGGCCGATGGCCGCAAGCAGGTACCCCCAGCTCTGGGCCATCCCGGAGAGCTTCGTCGTGTGCGCGGCGTCCGGCGAGCGGAGGACGAGGAAGGTCAGCCCGAGGCCGAGACCCGCGCCCTGGGCGAGGCCGAGCAGGATCATCCACACGACGACGGGTTCAGGGAAGGCGAGGAAGCCGCCGATCGCTGCGAAGTACAGCAGGGAGACGAGCACGGTGAAGCCCGCCTGGCTGCGCATGCGGTCGAGTACGAGGGGCACGACGAGAGCGGGCAGGATGCTCACGAGATTCACGAGCGAGAGCATGAGCCCAGCGAACACGGCGTCGTGACCGTAGCCGATGAGAATCGTCGGCAGCCATGCGGTCGTCGAATAGAAGTTGAAGGACTGGAGCCCGAAGAACGCCGTCACGAACCAGGCGACCCTGTCATTCGACAGTCGGATGCCCAAAGTCGGCGGATGGCCGGCCGACCCCCGGGCATGCCAGAGCGCGGGCATCCAGCACGCGAGCCCGACGACGGCGAAGAGCCCCCAGGCGGCGAGTGCCTCGTTCCACTCCCAGCCGGCCGCCTCGGCAATCGGCAGCGTGATGCCGGCGGCGAGTGTCGCTCCCGCGGCAAGGCACATCGAGAAGAGCCCGGACATGAGCCCGAGCCGGTGGGCGAAGTCACGCTTGATGAGCCCTGGCAGCAGGATGTTGCCCACTGCGATGCCCGCCCCGAGCAGCAGCGTTCCCCCGAAGAGTCCGGCGACGGTCGGCACGAGCCGCAAGGCCGAACCACCGATGATCGCGAGGAGCACGAGCGCGAGGCTGCGCTCGAACCCGATCCTCGCGGCGAGCAGCGGTGCGAGGGGTCCGAGCACGCCGAAGCACAGGACCGGCAGCGTCACGAGCAGGCCGGCGAGGAACGAGCTCAGCTCGAGCTCAGCACTGATCGTGTCGAAGAGCGGGGCGACCGCGACGATGACGGGCCGGAGATTGAGTGCGACGAGGACGACGGCGATCGCCGCCCACGTCCCGCCGGACACCGACCGTCCACCCGGCACCGGCCCGGCCGGCGCGGAACCCGTGGACGTCATCAGGACTTGATGTAGGGCTTGCCGTCGGCGGCGGGAGGCCTCGACTGGCCGACGAGGCCCGCGACCGCGAAGATCGTGACGATGTAGGGGAGCATGAGCATGAATTGGCTCGGAACAGGCGAGCCGATGATCCCGAGCACGCTCTGCAGGTTCGTGGCGAAGCCGAAGAGGAGCCCGGCGAGCGTCGCCCGGATAGGGTCCCACCGCCCGAAGATGACGGCCGCTAGCGCGATGAAGCCCGCGCCCGCCGTCATCTCCTTCGTGAACGAGCCGACGGACCCGAGGGTGAAGTATGCGCCTCCGAACCCGGCGATGGCGCCGGCGAGCGAGACGTTCCAGAACCGGGTCAGGTTGACCTTGATGCCCACGGTGTCCGCGGCCTGCGGGTGCTCGCCGACCGAGCGGGTGCGCAGGCCCCAGCGCGTGCGGAAGAGAGCATAGGCGACGGCAGCGACCGTGAGATACATGATGTAGACGATGATCGTCTGGTTGAACAGCACGGGCCCGATGATGGGGATCTGCCCGAGGATCGGCAGATCGATGCGCGGGAACCGTGGCGGCTTGTTGAGAAGCGCCTCGTTGTGCGTGAGCACCTGGGAGAACAGGAACCCGGTGAGGCCCGCGACAAGCACGTTCAGGACGACGCCGACGATGATCTGGTCCACGACGTACTTGATCGCGAACGCAGCGAGCACGAACGAGACGAGCACGCCCGCGACCATGGCCGCAACGAGTCCGGCGAGCGGCTGCCGTGTGACCGAGGCGACGACCGCTGAGACGAAGGCCCCAGCGAGCAACTGGCCTTCGATCGCGATGTTGATGACACCGGAACGCTCCGAGATCACACCGCTCAGCGCGCCGAAGATGAGCGGCACACTCAGGCTCACGGCGCCGATGAGGAGCCCGGGAAGCGGGATGAGCGCATCCGCAGCTGCCCAGGTGAGGAACGCGAACATGAACAGGATGGCAAAGGCGACCGTGAGCCAGAGCGGCACCTTCGCGGCGACACGCACGCGCCAGGCCGCGTAGGCGGCGAGGGCGACGAGCACGATCGAGAGGATCCAGCAGGTGAGGACCGTCGGCAGGTGCCAGTCGGGAAGTTGGATGAAGTCCGCGTCGGTCGACAGCCGGAAGTGGGTGCTGCCCTCGCGGCCGAAGATGCCGAAGGCGACGACCGCGACGAGGGCGAAGATTCCGAAGGCGATGGGCGCCTTCCAACTCTTGACGACCGCCTTCTCGAGCACGATCGGTGCACTGTTCATCGGGTGTGCTCCTGTTGCGACGCTCACTTGGTCACCACCGCCTTCTTGCCCTGGAGCTTCGCCGTCTTCACGGGTGCGAGCAGGTTCGGCTTGGGCAGCCGGAACACCGCGCGCACGAGGGGTGGTGCAGCGATGAAGAGCACGATCATGGACTGCACGACGAGGACGATGTCGATCGGGATGCCCTCGGAGGCCTGCATGGCGAAACCTCCGGCCTTGAACGCGCCGAACAGGATTCCCGCGGCGAACACTCCCCACGGCTTCGAGCGCCCGAGCAGTGCGACGGTGATCGCGTCGAATCCGATCCCGGCGTCGATTCCGGCGCTGAAGCCGGTCGTCACGGTCCCGAGCACCTGGAACACTCCGGCGAGCGCGACAAGGGCGCCGGAGTACAGCATGACGTAGATGTACATCCGGTTGACGTTGATGCCGGCGGCTTTCGCAGCGTGGGGGTTGAACCCGACGGCGCGGAACTGGAAGCCCATGCTCGAGCGGTTGAGCAGCCACCACACGAAGAAGGTCGCACCGATGACGATGATGAACCCCAGGTGGAGGTTGAACTGGGGTCCGAGAATGTCGGGCAGGATCGCGGTGTCCTTCATCCCCGGCGTCTTCGGGTTGTTCGAGCCCGGTGCCTGCAGAAGGCCAGGTGTGCTCAGCATCCAGTAGACGAAGTAGTAGGCGACGTAGTTGAGCATGATCGTCGTGATGACCTCGTGGGCACCGGTGCGTGCCTTTAGGTAGCCGGCGACCCCGCCCCAGATCGCGCCGGCGGCAACGCCGGCGACAATCGCGAGGATGAGGTGGATCCCGACGGGAAGCTGGAACGAGAACGCGACCCAGCCTGCCGCAGCGGCACCGAACAACATCTGTCCGCGGCCGCCAATGTTGAACAATCCGGCCCGGAAGCCGAGAGCGACGCCGAGGCCGGCGGCGATGAGCGGTGTCGCGAACGACAGCGTCTCGGTGAGCGGCCGGATTCCGGCCACGAAGCCCGGACGGCGGAAGTTGTAGATCGAGCCCTGGAAGAGCGCGGAGTACGCGCCGGACACGGAGTCCCACACGGCCTTGAACAAGTCGCCTGGGCGGGCGAAGAAGTAGCCGGCCGCACTCTCGACGCGCGAGTCGGTCATTGCGATGAGGACGCCGCCGATGACGATCGCCAGCACGACAGCGAGGACTGACATGACCGCGCTTCCGGACAGGATCTCGCGGGCCGCCATGCTCCAGCGCGATGGTTCCGGGACTTCTCCGTTCGCGCCCTCCTGGCCCGGCTCGAGCACGATGGGCTCGTCCGGGTTCACTGCGACCTTCGGCAACTGCTCGCCTGAGTCGTGCGTTGCGGGTGTCATGCTGCCTTGCCGCTTCCTGCGGGGGCTTCGCCCGCCATCATGAGTCCGAGGACGTCGCGGGGGGTGTCCCCTGGCACGATCCCGACGATGCCGCCGCGGTACATGACCACGATCCGATCGGCGAGAGCGACGACCTCGTCGAGCTCGGTGGAGACGACGAGCACGGGAACTCCGGCGTCGCGTGCCTCGATGATCCTGGTATGCACGAACTCGACGGAACCGACGTCGAGCCCGCGCGTCGGCTGCGCCGCGACGAGCAGGTGCAATTCCCGGCTCAACTCCCTGGCCAGTACGACCTTCTGCTGGTTTCCACCTGACAGTTTCCCGGCGAGAGTTCCGATCCCCTGCGCCCTGATGTCGAACTCCTCGAGGCGCTCCTCCGCGAACTCCGCAAGAGTGCCGAGTTGCATGCTGCCGAACTTCACGAATGGCAGGCCGTTGGATCGGTCGAGCATGAGGTTCTCGGCGATCGTGAACTCGGAGACGAGCCCATCCTCGTTCCTGTCCTCCGGGATGAATCCGACCCCGGCGTCCAGGATGCCGCGCACGCTGAGCCCGACGAGTTGCCGGCCGTCGAGACTGATGGCCCCCCGCACCTTCGGCTGCAGTCCCATGATGGCTTCGACGAGCTCTGTCTGCCCATTCCCTTGCACGCCGGCGATCGCCACGACCTCACCGACCTTGACGTCGAAACTGATGTTGTTGACGACGAGCTGGCCGATGGGGTCGATCACGGAGAGGCCGTCGACGACGAGCGCCGGTTCACCGGCTTTCGCCTTGCCCTTTTCGATCGTGAGCTCGATCGCCCTGCCGACCATCATCGAGGCGAGTTCCTCGTTGGATGCGGTCGGTTTCGCCTCGCCGACGACCTTGCCGAGCCGGATGACCGTGATCTTGTCGGCGACTTCGCGCACCTCGCGCAGCTTGTGGGTGATGAAAACAATGGAGGTGCCGGATGCCTTGAGCTGTCGCATGATCTCCATGAGCTCGTCGGTCTCCTGCGGTGTGAGCACCGCGGTCGGCTCGTCGAACACGAGGACGCGCGCATCGCGCGAGAGCGCCTTGATGATCTCGACCCGCTGCTGGACGCCGACGGGGAGATCGCCCACCGTCGCATCCGGGTCGACGTCGAATCCGAACCGCGACGAGATCTCGCGCACGAGCTCGCGCGCGGCGGCGATGTCGAGGGTTCCGCCGAACTTCGTCGGCTCATGGCCGAGCATGACATTCTCGGCGACAGTGAAGACGGGGATGAGCATGAAGTGCTGGTGGACCATGCCGATTCCGGCGGCCATGGCATCGCCCGGGCCGGAGAAGTGCTGGACTTTGTCGTCGAGGAGAATTTCGCCCTCGTCGGCCTGGTACAGGCCATACAGGACGTTCATGAGTGTCGACTTGCCGGCGCCGTTCTCACCGAGCAGGCAGTGGATCTCGCCCGCCTCGACCACGAGGTCGATGTGATCGTTCGCGACGAGAGTGCCGAACCGTTTCGTGATTCCGCGAAGTTCGAGCTTCATTGCGTATCAAATCCTCTACAACCGGCGGCCCTGCCGGTGACGATGCATCGTCCAGCGAATCACGATGCGTGGGGAAGACTACACGGAATCGGGGAGACCAGACCTGCTGGTCTCCCCGACTCCTCGTGCAGTGTGCCGCTCGGTTGCTACTTGGGCGACGAAGGCGACTCGACCTTGACCTTGCCGCTGATGATGTCCGCCTTGAGAGCGTCCAGCTCAGCCTGCAGGCCGGCGTCGACCTTCGACTCGAACGAGTGGAACGGTGCGATGCTGACGCCACCGTTCTCGAGCGTTCCCACGAACGGGCTCTGGTCGAACTTGCCGTCCGCCGTCGACTTGACGACCTCGGCGACACCGACCTGCATGCCCTTCATGATCGAGGTCAGGAGCATGTCGGCCACGCTCGGGTCGGTCTCGGTGACATCCGCGTCAACGCCGATGAGGGCGATGTCCTTGCCGGAGTCCTTGATCGCCTCAGCGCCCGAAATGTAGATCGGGCCGCCGACAGGGAGCAGAACGTCTGCACCCTGGTCGAGAAGGTTCTTCGCGGTGCTCTTGGCGGTGTCGTTCGCGTCGAAGCCACCCGTGAAGGCACCGGTCTGGGCAGCGACATCCCACCCGAGCGCCTTGACGCTCGTGCCCTTGACGGTGTTGTAGTAGTTCACACCGTCGACGAAGCCGTCCATGAAGATCGTCACAGGCGGGATCGGGATTCCACCGAAGGTTCCGACGATGCCGGTCTTCGAGTAGCTCGCCGCAGCGTAGCCGGCGAGGAACGCGGCCTGTGCGGTGTCGAAGACGATCGGCTTGACGTTCGGCAGGTCGATCGAGCTGTCGTCGATGATCGCGAAGTCCACGTCAGGGTTCGCCTCGGCGGCCGCCTTCGTGGCGTCGGCGAGAAGGAAGCCGACCGTCACGATGATGTTGCAGCCCTGGTCGACGAGGTTGCTCAGGTTGGATGCGTAGTCGGTCTCAGCCTGGGACTCGACGGCGTTGGCCTTGACTCCGAGCGCTGCAGCCGCGTCATCGAGGCCCTGCTTGCCGATCTCGTTGAACGAGTTGTCATCGAATCCACCGGTGTCCGAAACCATGCAGGGCAGGAAGTCGGGGGTCTTCGGCCCATCACTGGGGGCCTCGGGTGCTGCGGCACATCCGGCGAGCAGCAGGCTGCTGACGCCGGCGAGTGCGAGACCGCTCAGTGCGGTCTTTCGAGAGGTGATTCTCAAGGTGTCCTCCAAGGTGCTGCCGCGGCACTGGCGCTACGGCGATATCCGACCAGATTACCCAATGTGACGGCGATCACCGCAACAGTTCGGGTGCTCATCCGAGCAATGGTTACCAAGCTGCAACGGCATTCGCCGATGGATCACAGGATGTCGCTGCGCCCGGAGAGCTTGAGCGCGTCGACGACCGCCTTGACACGCTGCGCATTCGCACTCGTGGTGACCAGAAGAGCATCCGGCGTGTCGACGACGACGATGTCGGTGACCCCGATGAGGGAGATCAGGCGTCCGCTCTGGCTGATGACGACCCCGCTCGACGCGTCGGCCAGGACGCGTGCGTTCTCGCCGAGGATCGCGAGATCGGATTTCCTGCCGCCGGAGTGGAGTTTGGCGATCGCCGCGAAGTCGCCGACGTCGTCCCAGTCGAATCCGCCTGGCACGACCGCGAGCCTGCCGGCTGCGGCGGCCGGCTCGGCGACCGAGTAGTCGATCGCGATCTTCGTGAGCGTCGGCCAGACGCGATCGACGACGGCGCCGCGCCGGTCGGTGTCCCAGGCGGCCGCGAGCTCGGTGAGCCCCTCGAGCAGCTCCGGCTGGGTCTCCCCGAGCTGTTCGAGCAGCCGGTCTGCCCGCGCGATGAACATGCCGGCGTTCCAGAGGAAGTTCCCGTCGCCCAGGTAGCGTTGCGCGACCTCGAGGCTGGGCTTCTCGACGAAGTGGTCGGCCCCGACCGCCGATGGCGCACCAGGAATACCGAGCCTGCCGTTGCAGTGAATGTAGCCGAACCCGATCGCCGGTTCGGTCGGGGTGATGCCGATCGTCGCGATATACCCTGCATCCGCCGCCGCAACGGCCTCGCCGACGGCGCGGTGGAATCCGCGGATGTCGCTGATCACGTGGTCGGCGGCGAACGAGCCGATGATGACGTCGGGCTCCCTTCGCTGAAGGATGGCCGCAGCGAGACCGATCGCCGCAGACGATTCCTTCGGCTCGCTCTCCAGGACGACATTGCGATCGATGAGCTCCGGCAGCTGCTCCTCGACGGCGGCGCGGTGGGCGCGGCCCGTCACGACCATGATGCGATCGGCGCCGGAGAGCGGCTCGAGCCGATCCCAGGTGGCGCGCAGCAGCGTCTTTCCGGACCCGGTCAGGTCGTGGAGGAACTTGGGTGCGTCAGCGCGCGACAACGGCCACAGCCGGGATCCGATGCCCCCGGCGGGGATGA
>DAITPJ010000043.1:0-17571 GCA_036833635.1 Terrimesophilobacter sp. | reverse complement strand
CTCGGAGCGGAGACCTCCCTGGCGAGTCGCACGAAGTCGCCGAACAACCCGAGTTGGTCGGTCGTCTGGTTGGAGCCGATGCCGCGCAGCTCCTCCGGCCGATCGGCCGTGAGCAGGATGACCGGAACGCCGGAATGGTGGGCTTCGAGAACACTCGGCAGCAGATTGGCGACGGCGGTTCCGGAGGTCGTGATGACGAGCGCTGGGGTTCCGGTCTCGACGCCGACGCCGAGGGCGAGGAAGCCGGCGCCGCGCTCGTCGATCCGCACGGTGAGCGTCACGAGGCCCGCGCGCTCCAGTTCTGCCGCCGCGAGGGCGAGAGCCTGGGAGCGTGATCCAGGGCTCAGGACGATGTGGCGCACGCCCCGCCGAACGAACTCTCCGAGCACCGCCACCGCGAAATCGGTGGCCGAGCCCGCCCGCGTCACTGGTCCTTCGAATCGTCGTCGAGTTCGGCGATCTCCCGCTCGAGACGACGGATGCGCTCCTCCTGTTCCGTGTCGGAGGAGAGGCCGCGCAGGAAGACCGGGTCGTCATCCGGTGCCGTGCCCGCACGGACCGCGCCGCGGTCCTGGGTGCGGTCCTTGCCGATGAGGAACCACAGGGCGCCACCGATGATGTTGAGCACGAGGATGACCACGACCCAGGCCGGCTTCGGAATGCCGCGCGCGCGGCGGGCGTCGGTCAGTGCGCAGTCGACGACCGCATACACCCAGAAGCCGATGGCTAGGGCGCCAACGGCCAGAGTCAGAAAGGCCCGCATGTGCTGATTGTAAGCCAGACCACTGGGAGGGTGCAGCGCCCGCGGTGGGGGACGGACGCCCCCGGAGGCCGGGCGCGGGCCGATCGTACGGAGCGAGCCGCGGAGGATGTCGACCTACACTGGGCTGGTGAGCCCCGCCAGACCCATCCTCCTCTACTCGCTCCTGCGCGTCGTGCTGTTCGCCGTGCCGTTCGTCATCCTTATGGTGCTGGGCATCTGGTGGTGGGTGTCGGCGATCGTCGCGGCCATCATCGCGGCCTGCGTGTCCTACTTGTTCCTCGGTCGCCAGCGGGATGCCGTGTCCGAGACGGTCCACGGGTGGCGGCAGCACGGCACGAGTCGTGACGACGACAACGAGGTCGAGAACGCCGTGCTCGACGACAACGAGGGTCGCAGGGCCTAGAACACGATAGCGAGCGCGAGCCCCACACCGTAGACGAGCGCGGTGAGGCTTGTGAGCTTGAGCGCGAGCAGGAACTCCTTCGGGGTCTTCGCCATGATGACGATGAGCGCCGCAGGCACCGCGAGGAACAGGGCGAAGTACACCAGGTAGGCGTGCTCGTAGAAGAGAACGAAGAAGGCGAGCGCGACGAAGGGAAGCAGCACGAACACCGCGTAGAGGATGCGCGAGGTCAACGCGCCGAACAGCACCGTGAGCGTGCGCTTGCGCGCCGCGCGGTCCTGGTCGATGTCCCTCAGGTTGTTCGCGAGGAGCACGGCGCAGGCAAGCAGGCCGGCCGCAGCGCCGGCGATCCAGCTCTCGAGGTTGACGGTACCCACCTGCACGAAGGTCGTCCCCGCTGTGGCGACGAGTCCGAAGAACACGAACACGAAGAGCTCGCCGAGGCCGTAGTACCCGTAGGGGTGCTTGCCCCCCGTGTAGAACCACGCGGCGAGGATGCATGCGGCCCCGACCGCGAGGAGCCAGTAGTGACCGCTCAGCACGACGAGCATGACGCCCGCGGCCGCCGCGAGCGCGAAGAACACGAGGGCGACCGTGAGAACCGTGCGCGGCTTGGCCGCACCCGACCCGGTGAGTCTCGACGGCCCGACCCGGCGATCGTCGGTGCCACGGATGCCGTCGGAGTAGTCGTTCGCGTAGTTCACGCCGACCTGCAGGCCGAGGGTGACGGCGAGGCAGAGCAGCGCCCGCACCCAGTGCCAGTCCAGGAAGCCGGAGGCCGCATAGGCCGCGGCGGTTCCGAGCGCGACGGGCGTGATCGCGAGCGTGAGGGTGCGGAACCGCGCGGCCGCGATCCAGTCGCCGAGTGTCGCCCGGTGCACGACAGGGACCGGCGAGCGCCCGCCAGGGCGGCCGCCCTTGCGCTTCTTCTTCGCGACCGGCTTCTTCTTCTCGTAGGTCGGCGTCTCCGCGATCTTCACCTTGGAGGAGGTCTTGACGGGTTCTCGCACGGCGCTCTTGACGGGAGTCTTCGAGGGGTCGAACCGCTGCTGCTTGTTGTTCCTGGCCACGAGAAGCATCCTAGCGAGCGCTGAGAGACGCTCGATCCGGCTTGCCGCTCGCGAGCAGTGGGATCGCGTCGACGACCACGAGTTCGGCCGGGCGCGCAGCTGCGCCGAGTTCCGCCCCGACGGCCGAGCGAACCGCCTCCAGCGATCCGGATGCCGTGGCAACGACGACGGGAACCTCGCCCCAGCGCGCATCCGCGCGCCGCACGACGACGGCATCCGCGAAGCCGGGGAGGGAGCGCACGATGCGCTCGACCGCGGCGAGGGACACCTTGACCCCTCCCGACACGATGACATCGTCGAGCCGGCCCGTCACCCGCACGACACCGTCGACGATCTCGCCCGTGTCGCCCGTGCGGTACCAGCGGGTGCCGCCCTCGGCGGTGAAGACCCGCGCCGTGCGCTCTTCGTCCCCTAGGTAACCCTCCGCGAGCACAGGCCCGCCGAGCCACAGTTCGCCGTCGACGACGCGCACGCTCGTCGCGCCGATCGGAAGCCCGTCGTAGACGCAGCCGCCGCTCGTCTCGCTCGACCCGTACGTTCTCGTGACATTGAGTCCGAGTTCGAGCGCCTGCGCAAGGAGGCCGACCGGGGTCGCCTGGCCGCCGATGAGGATGCGATCGAAGCGGCGGAGCACCTCGAGGGCGTCGCCGGCAGCATCCGGCACCGCATCGCCGACGCCGAGTATCCTGGCGAGCTGCGCAGGCACGAGCGAGGTGTAACGCGACGGGTGGTCCATTGTCGCGGCGGCCTCGGCGAAGGCGATCGGGTCGAAGTGCCCCGATGGCATCAAGACCGGCCCTGTGTCCGCCGCAATCGACCGCACGAGCACGTTGACTCCCGCGATGTAGTGCGCCGGGAGCGCCAGCAGCCACTGGCCAGGTCCGCCGAGCGCCCCCTCGGATGCCGCCGCGCTCGCAAGCAGGGCATCCGCGCCGAGTGCGACGCGCTTGGGCGAGCCTGTGGAGCCGCTCGTCTGCACGACGAGGGCGATCCGCTGGGGCACCTCGTGCGGAAGCCCTTCGACATCCGCCCCCTCGTGCACCGGCATGATGGCGGGCCCGCCGGCGAGGGCCGAGCGGAGAGCATCGAGAACGTCCGCAGGATCGTCAGCTGGCACGACGACGAGTGCCCTCACAGCCCACACCTGCCCCTCGATCGACCCGTCTCAAGGAGTTTCCGAGCCGGGCGGCGCATCAGAACTGCCAGGGGAAGGGAGACCAGTCCGGCTCGCGCTTCTCGAGGAACGCGTCGCGACCCTCGACGGCCTCGTCGGTCCCATAGGCGAGACGCGTCGCCTCACCCGCGAACACCTGTTGCCCCACGAGCCCGTCGTCGACGGCGTTGAAGGCGAACTTGAGCATCCGGATGGAGGTGGGCGACTTCGTCAGGATCTCCTGCGCCCAGGCGTATGCCGTGCTCTCGAGCTCGGCGTGCGGGACGACGGCGTTGACGGCGCCCGCCTCGAGGGCGCGCTGGGCCGAGTACTCGCGGGCGAGGAAGAAGACCTCGCGCGCGAACTTCTGGCCGACCTGGCGGGCGAAGTACGCGCTTCCGTAGCCGGCGTCGAAGGAGCCGACGTCGGCATCCGTCTGCTTGAAGCGGGCATGCTCCTCGCTCGCGATCGTGAGGTCGCACACGACGTGCAGTGAGTGCCCCCCACCGGCCGCCCAGCCGGGCACGACGGCGATGACGACCTTGGGCATGAAGCGGATGAGGCGCTGCACCTCGAGGATGTGGAGGCGGCCCGCGCGCTGGAGCTTGGAGTCGAGGCCATTTCTGGCCTCGACCGCGACGCCAGCGCCGACGGCCGTCCCGGCCGTCGGTTCCACCCCGGCGGCATCCGAGTACTCATACCCCGCCCGCCCCCGCACCCTCTGGTCGCCGCCGCTGCAGAACGCCCAGCCACCGTCCTTCGGGCTCGGGCCGTTGCCCGTGAGCAGCACGACGCCGATGCGCCCGTCCTGGCGTGCATGGTCGAGCGCCCGGTAGAGCTCGTCGACCGTGTGAGGCCGGAACGCATTGCGCACCTCTGGCCGATCGAACGCGATACGCGCAACGCGGCCGTCGATGTCGTGGTGGTAGGTCAGGTCCGTGAGACCGTCGAACCCGTCGACCGCTTTCCAGAGCGCTTCATCGAACAACTCGGACGGCCTGGCCATAGCGACAGCCTAACGAACCGTCAGAACGCGCCGAAGAGGCCCAGCAGGTTGATGAGAATGAACGGGTTCGCGATGACGGAGAGCACCATGGCGGCGATGCCCCACTCCCTGTTCCGATTCCGGATGACGGCGAGCAGGCCGAGCGCGAACGGGAACGCCGTGATGACGACAAGGACCTGGCCGAGGACGGTCGCGACGACGGGTTCGCCGTAGCTTCCGAGGTAGACCGCGACGCCCTCGACGATGACGAGCAGGACCGCGATGCCGAAGGCGACGTAGCCGAGCGCCAGGGGTCGGCGCGGCTCCCGGACGGCCTGCTCGAACTGCTGGTCGGCCGACTGGCCGGCCGTCGCGCCATCGTCGATCGTCATTCGGGTGACCTCCTCGCCGACCGCCGACATCCGGCCGTGTCGGTCTCAGGTTATTGCAGGCGGCGACCCTCACGACGGGAACAGGGCAGACTTGACGCGTGACACGCGCACAGAAGCCTGGGCTCGAGGAACTCCTCGAGACGGCGCGGGTCGTCGCTCTGCCGCTGGCGACGCGGTTCCGGGGGCTGGATGTCCGCGAGGCGATGCTCCTGCGCGGGCCGCAGGGCTGGACCGAGTTCTCGCCTTTCGTCGAGTACGACGACGAGGAGGCCTCCGCCTGGCTCGCCGCGGCGATCGACTTCGGCTGGAGCGAGTCGCCGGAGTCGCTCCGCGACTCCATCCCGGTCAACGCGACGCTGCCCGCTGTCGCACCCGAGTTCGTGGCGCGCGTCCTCGACCGATTCCCAGGATGCCGCACGGTCAAGGTCAAGGTCGCCGAGCGCGGCCAGACGCTCGCCGACGATACGGCCAGGGTCGCGGCCGCGCGCGCCTATGTCGGAGCGAGCGGTCGCATCCGGGTCGACGCGAACGGCGGCTGGAGCGTCGACGAGGCGGAACGCGCGCTGCGCGCCCTTGCCGCCTACGACCTCGAGTACGCGGAGCAGCCGTGCGCGACGGTCGATGAGCTCGCTGGCCTCAGGGCAGGGGTCGCCGACCTCGGCATTCCCATCGCCGCCGACGAGAGCGTTCGCAAGGCCGCCGATCCGCTCGCCGTGGCCCGTGCGGGGGCAGCCGATCTCCTCGTCATCAAGGCGCAGCCGCTCGGCGGAATCTCCTCAGCGCTCGCGATCGTCGCGGAGGCGGGACTTCCCGTCGTCGTCTCGAGCGCACTCGACACCTCCGTCGGGTTGTCGATGGGAGCCCACCTCGCCGCCGCCGTCGCCGACCTGCCGTTCGACTGCGGGCTCGGTACTGCTGCACTCCTCGCCGCCGACGTCACCGAGGCGCCGCTCACGCCGGTCGACGGTGCCGTGCCCGTGCGGCGAGTCGAGGTGAGCGAGCGCCTGCTCGCCCTCCATGCGGCACCGGATGCGCGCGCCGCCTGGTGGCGCGAGCGTCTCGCGCGCTGCTACGCGATCCTGTCCTAGTCTTTGTTGCGACCCGGAACAGGCGCGATGTGTCCCTTGTAGAGCTCGGCCCTCCGCTCGAACTCCGCCCGGTCCTTCTCGCTCAACATGAAGTCGCCGTGGTAGGCGACCGAGAGGTATTCGGGCTCCCAACCGTGTGAGGCGACCGCAGCATCCGAATCGGCCGTCAGGATGCCGGTGCGGTCCTGGGCCAGGTCGAGGATCGTGAACTGCAGGCTTCCGCGGCTCACTTCGGGCGGTCGGCCCTCGAGCAGCCAGCGTCCCTGGTCGTCGAGCGTGAAGCCTCCGAAGAGCCCGATGCCCTCCGGGCCCTGGATGTTCGCGAGCTCAGGATGGCCGAATCCGTGGCGCTCCATGACCTCCGTGACGATCGCGATCGCACGGTCCTTGTCCGCACGGTCGCGCAGGGTCCCGGTCGTCTGCCATGTGACGCTGTCCCACGTGTTGAGCAGGGAGGTCCCCTTGTACCGGTTCGACTCCCTCTCGGTCACCGGCTCGCCCTTGGCGACCCAAGTGAGCCCGAACTCCTGCGTGATCGCCGCTCGGATGTCCTCCATCGCGGCGTCGACGCGGGGCTCGAGTTGTTCGATCGTCTGGTTGTCGAGGATCTGGTCCGTGGTCACCTGGGGGACGCCAGGGAATCGGCTCCACGGCTCGGACGGCGGCGAGAAGGCGCGCGTCAGGGCGATACCGGCGAACGTGCAGGCGATCGCCGCGATGACGAGGAAGATCAACCAGCCGCGCCATCCGCGCCACCACCGCCAGGCGAGGAAGCGTCTCCCTGGCGACGGCCGACGGGGGTCAGAGTCCTGAATAAACGTGCAACCCCTTGAAGAACAGGTTCACGATCGTGTAGTTGAACGCGACGGCGCCCATCCCCACGAGCGCGAGCCACGCCGAGCGGGTGCCTCGCCAGCCGCGGGTTGCGCGAGCGTGGATGTAGCCGGCGAACAGCACCCAGATGATGAACGTCCAGACTTCCTTGGTGTCCCAGCCCCAGTAGCGTCCCCAGGCGCGCTCGGCCCAGATCGACCCTGCGATGAGCGTGAACGTCCAGAACACGAATCCGACGACGATGACCCGGTAGGCGAGATTCTCCAGCTTCTCCGAGTCGGGCATCGTGCCGAGGAAGCGCATGCCGCTCAGCCGTGCGGCCTCGCGGCGGGTCTGCAGGAGCTGGACGATCGAGAGCCCGGCCCCGACGCCGAAGAACGCGGTCCCGAGGGTGGCCACGAACACGTGGATGACAAGCCAGTACGACTGCAGCGCGGGCGGTAGCGGTGTGACCGCGACGTAGAAGTTGACGGTGCCGACGCCGAGCACGACGAGCGTGAAGCCGGTGATGTACGTGCCGAGGAAGCGCAGGTTCTGCCAGAACTGGAGAAGCAGGAAGACCCCCACGACGATGCCGGAGGACACGAGAGAGAACTCGAACATGTTCGACCACGGCACGTGCCCGTCGGCGAGCCCGCGGAAGACCGCCCCCGCGACGTGGAGCACCCAGGCGAGCACGGTCAGGGAGAACGCCGTCCGTTCCATCCGGCGGGGTACCGGCGCCGGCGACGCGGCATCCGTCTTCTGGCGCTGCAGCGTCGCGACGATGCCACCACCGGATGCCATGGCGTGGCTATCCTCGCGCGCGAGGGTGGCTTTCGCGGTCGACTCCGCCGACCTCTTCGCGAGGTCGAGAGTGAAGAAGACGAAGGCGATGACATACACGCCCATCGCGGAGTAGATGGCGACGAGGGAGTACGACACGAAGGTTTCGGTCACGGCCTCCAGCCTAAGCCTTCATCCTCGTGGCATGGCGTACGGCGATGTCGGCGACGGCGGCCTCGAGACCGGGGTCCTCGCCGCGCGCCAACCCCGCGTATTCGAGCCGCAGTCCGCCGTCGCGCTCCGTCGCCTTGACCCAGATGCGCCGGCGCGGGATGAAGAGCGAGGTGAGGAGCCCGCCGACCGCGAGCACCGCGAAGAGGAGCACCCAGAGCTGCGCAGGGTCGTGGTGGATATCCAGCGAGGCGAAGCGGGGAACGCTCGTCGACCAGTCGCCGGCCGGCGCATCCGGGGAGGCACTCTCGAAGGTGACGGAGCCGAGACCGTCGGGCAGGTCCGCGGTCTCTCCCGGCTGAAGCTCGAGCGCGGGAGCGTCGGCGCCGCCGCCCGCGACGGGCGTGAGTCCGCTGGGGTCGAGTGCGTACACGTTCTGCGGGATGCCGCTGTCGAGTCCGAGGTCGCCCTTGTAGACACGGAGCGTGAGCACGGGGTCGCGCAGGTCGGGGTGGATGGAGGTGAGCGCCCCGTTGTCGAGCTCACGCGCCGTTGGGTAGAAGAAGCCGGTCATGGCGAGCTGCTCCGGGAGAGCATCCGGAACCCGCAGCACCCCGATGGACGTCAGGTTGGCGTCCTGCGGGAGGAACGGCACGGAGGCGCGGAAGGCGATATTGCCCGCGCCGTCGCGCACGGTGATGGTCGGCGCGTAGCCGTTGCCGAGCAGGTAGAGGTGGGTTCCGCCGAGCTCGAGCGGTTCGTTGACCTTCACCTCGCCCTTTCGCCCCTCAGCCCCTGGCAGCCACGTCGTCACCTCGGCGGTGTAGTCGATGGGCTGCCCGTAGGCGGTGATGCTCTGTTCCTCGTACACCGCCGAGAAGTCGTCGAGAGTGATCCGGTAAGGGGTGAGTGCGGCATCCGTGAAGAAGCGCCCCGGCGTGAACGAGTCGTAGGCGCCGCGCACGTTCGCGAAGGACTGGCCCTCGACGAGCACTTTCTGGCCCGTGTAGCCGAACCCTCCGCCCAGCCCGACGGCCACGAGCACCCCGATGAGGGCGGTGTGGAAGACGAGGTTGCCGGTCTCACGCAGGTAGCCGCGCTCAGCCGACACCGAGAGATCCTTCGCGCCGTCGTAGAGCGCCACGCGGTACCCGCTGCTGCGCAGGAGTGCCCGCGCCGACTCGATTGCGGATGCCGCATCCGTCGTTTCGCCGTCGACGGCCGTGTACGCGGCGAGCCGCTCGAGGCGCACGGGCGTCTTCGGTGGGGCAGCCCTCAGGGCGCGCAGGTGGTGCACGCTTCTCGGCAGCACGCATCCGATGAGCGAGATGAACAGCAGGAGGTAGATGGCCGAGAACCACACCGACGTGTAGACGTCGAAGAGCTGCAGCTTGTCGAGCACCGGCGCGAGCTCGGGGTTGTTCGTGAAGAACTGGATGACGCCGTTGGGGTCAGAGCTGCGCTGCGGCCACATCGAGCCTGGCACGGCGGCGATCGCGAGCAGCAGCAGCAGCACGATCGCCGTGCGCATGCTCGTGAGCTGGCGCCAGAAGAACCTCAGGTAGCCGACGAGTCCGAGCTTCGGCTGGGCGACGCCGGGGTCCGGTGCGCTCGGGCCTGATCCCTCTACGTGGTCATAGGGCCGGGACAAAGGCGCCGATCACCGCCCCGAGTGCGGAGATCATGGCCTGCCAGAGGCCGGTCACCATGAGCAGGCCGATGAGCACGAGCACGAGCCCTCCCACGATGTTCACGATCCGGATGTTGCGGCGCAGCCACGCGACCGACCCGCTGACCCATCCGAAACCGAGAGCCACGAGCAGGAACGGGATGCCGAGGCCGAGGCAGTAGACGGCCCCGAGCAGTGCACCCCGCGCAGGAGAGCCGCCGTCGAGGCTCAGCGCGAGCACGGCCGCGAGAGTCGGCCCGATGCACGGCGCCCAGCCGAGGCCGAACACGATGCCGAGGAAGGGGGCGCCGGCCAGCCCGGTCGCGACACTCCAGCGTGGTTTGAGCGTGCGCTGCAGGAACGTGAACTGCCCGATGAAGACGAGACCCATGACGATGATGACGAGGCCGGCGATCCGGGTGATGACGTCGAGCCACTGCTTGAGGAGAAGCCCGGCGACCCCGAAGACGAGACCGAACGTCACGAAGACGATGCTGAAACCCAGCACGAAGAGTGCGACGCCGAGCAGTAGCCGGTTGCGGTTTCCGCGATCGGTCGCGCGCTCGCCCCCGCCTGCTGACCCGGCAGCGCCGCCGCCTGTGAATCCGCCGACGAATCCGAGATAGCCGGGGACGAGAGGCAGCACGCAGGGTGAGGCGAACGAGACGAGCCCGGCGAGCAGCGCGATGGGCACGGCGAGGAGAAGGTTCCCGCTCAGCACGAGCTCGCCGATCGGGTTGATCACGAAGCGTCCTCGGCGACGAGGGTCTTGATGATCGCGTCGAGGATCGAGGCCGCTGGAAGCTGGCCGAGGATGCGGGCGGCAACCCGGCCTTCACGGTCGAGCACGATCGTGGTCGGCAGGGCGCTCGGTGCGACGGTGCCCGCGAAGGCGAGTTGCACCGCGCCGCTCTTCGCGTCAATCACGGACGGGTAGGTGACGCCGTAGGTGCGGGCGAAGGCGAGCGAGGTCTCCGGCTCGTCGTAGGTGTTGACGCCGAGGAACGCTGCCCCGTCGCCCGCCCACTTCTGGGAGAGCTTCTCGAGCTCAGGGGCCTCGACGCGGCACGGGGCGCAGTACCCGGCCCAGAAGTTCACGACGAGCACGTCGCCTGCGTAATCCGCGCTCGAGACCGTGAGTCCGGCATCCGTGACGCCTTCGAAGACGATGGTGTCCGTGCGGTCGCCGGGGGCGATCTCGAGCACGGAGCCGTCGCCTGCCACATAGTTCTTGTTGCCGCCGGAGCCATAGTCGAGGGCGAGCTGGTCGACGGTGCAGCCGGCCAGCACGAGTGTCGAGACGGCCGCGAGCGCCGCGAATCGGAGAATGCCGCGCATCACACCGCCCCGGTGTCGACGGCCTGGGCCAGCAGGTCCCCGGCCGGGTCCCGGTAGCCGACCTCGGTGAACGTGTCGCCCCGGCGCTCGAACGTCGTGATGCTCGAGAGGCTGCAGCGTCGCTTGCGAGGGTCATGCCAGAGCCGGCGCCCTGCGAGCTCGTTCGTCACGGTCCAGATCGGGAGCTGGTGGCTCACGAGCACGACGTCACCGCTCTCGGTGCCGGACCAAGCGTCCTCGATGGCGCCGAGCATCCGGTCGGCGATCGAGCGATACGCCTCGCCCCAGCTCGGCCGGAACGGGTTCACGACCCACGGCCAGGACTGCGGGCGAAGGATGACCTGCGGTCCGAATTCGAAGGTGCGCCCCTCGAAGTGGTTGGTCGGCTCGATGAGCCGATCGTCGATGTCGATGGGAACCTCGAAGAGCTCGGAGAATGGCGCGGCGGATTCCTGGGCGCGCTCGAGCGGGGAGGCGATGAGTCGCATGACGGGCCGATGATCGGCCTTGACGGATGCCGCTGCCGCAGCGGCCATCCGCTGCCCGAGCTCGGAGAGGTGGTAGCCGGGGAGTCGCCCGTAGAGCACGCCGTCGGGGTTGTGAACCTCCCCGTGGCGGACCAGGTGGACGAGCGATGCGGGCACTCATCCAGTCTAGGTAAGTCCTGCCCGGTAAACTCCTGACGTGACCCAACGCACCCTCATCAAGAACCTGGCCGCCTCGAGCGACGGACCGGTGACGGTGTCCGGATGGGTCGACACGGTCCGGGACCAGAAGAAGGTGCAGTTCGTCGTGCTGCGCGACGAGTCCGGGGCGCTGCAGCTCGTGCATCCGCGCTCCGAGGACGTCGATCCCATCGCCGACACGATCTCCGCGCTCGGCCACGGCACCTTCCTCACCGTCACCGGCCGGCTCAAGCATGACGAGCGCGTGAAGCTTGGCGGCATCGAGGTCGTCATCGACTCGCTCGACGTCGTGACCGAGGCGCTCGAGTCCCCTATCGCCGAGGACACCGGCGTCGACAAGCGCATGGACTGGCGCTTCCTCGACCTGCGGGTGCCGAAGAACAACCTGGTCTTCCGCGTGCAGACAACCCTCGAGCACGCCTGGCGCACCTACTGGGTCGAGCACGATTTCATCGAGATCCACACTCCGAAGCTCATGGCGAGCGCGAGCGAGTCGAAGGCCGAGCTCTTCGAGGTCGAATACTTCGACACGAAGGCGTATCTCGCCCAGAGCCCGCAGTTCTTCAAGCAGATGGCGCAGCCCGCGGGCTTCGGCCGCGTGTTCGAGATCGGTCCGGCGTTCCGCGCCGACCCGAGTTTCACATCCCGCCACGCGACCGAGTTCATGAGCGTCGACTCCGAGCTCAGCTGGATCGACAGCCACGAGGACGTCATGCGGCTGCATGAGGACCTCATGGTCGCCGGGCTCACAGCAGTCAAAAAGAAGCACGGCGCCGAGATCGAGGAAGCCTTCGGCATCGAGGTGACGATTCCCTCGACGCCCTTCCCGCGCATCCCGCTCGCCGAGGCGAAGCGCATCGTTGCGTCGCGGGGCTATGAGATCCCGCGCCACGACGACGACATGGACCCGGAGGGCGAGCGCCAGATCTCGGCCTACGTCAAGGAGGAGTTTGGGCACGAGTTCGTGTTCTTGACCGACTACGCCTCCAGCATCCGGCCGTTCTACCACATGCGCAACGAGGCGGATGCCGGGCTCACCCGCAGCTACGACCTCATCTTCAACGGCGTCGAGATCTCCACGGGCGCCCAGCGCGAGCACCGCATCGACCTGCTCGAGGCCCAGGCGCGTGAGAAGGGCCTCGACCCCGAGGAGCTCGGGTTCTACCTCGACTTCTTCCGCTACGGCGTGCCGCCGCACGGCGGTTTCGGCATGGGCCTCTCCCGCGTGCTCATGCTCCTGCTCGGCTTGCCGAACCTGCGCGAGGCGACCTACCTGTTCCGGGGGCCGACGCGGCTGCTGCCGTAGCCGCTAGGTGAGGTCCTCGATCTTCGCGCCGGCGGCGTTCTTGATCACGGATTCGGCCGCGCTCTTCGCGGACGACTTGGCGACGTAGTTTTCGCTCACGGCGAGAGTCTGGCCGTTGCTCGCGACAATGCGCCAGAAGTACGGCTCGGTGGTGGACTTGCCCTTGACGATCTGGATCTTCATGGTGGTGCTCCTTGGTACCGCCCCTGATAGCGGTTCAGAACATCCTAGGCAAGGAAGTCGACTGCGCTGCGGTCGGCGACGATCTCCTCGATGAGCGCCAGCACCTTCCGGTGCTCCGGATGCTGCCGGTAGACCTCGAGGTCCGCCGCGTCGTCGAGATCAACGGTGAGCGCGAGGTCCCAGTTGCCCGGTCGCGTCACGACGTTCGCGTTGACCTGGAGCGACCGGATCTCCGGGATGAGGTCCGGCAGCGCCGCAAGTGCAGCCGAAAGCCGCGCCGACCGTGCCTCGCGAACCTCGTCGGTCCCGGCATCCAGTCGCATGAGCACGACGTGGCGCAGCATGGTCACACCGCCAGGATCGCGGCGCGCAGGCCCGCGGGGTCGACGTGCCAGTGCGCATGCTCGAGGCCGTTCACGAGGATGACCGGGATCTTCTCCCAGTACTTCTCGTGCAGGCTGCTGTCGTCGAGGATCGAGAGTTTCTCCACCTCGACGGCCACTTCAGGTCCGAGGTCGGTGACGACCTCGTCGATCACGCCGGCCGCGACGTCGCACAAGTGGCACTCGGGTTTTCCGATGATGGTGAGCTGGACGGTGGGCACACAGCGAGCATAGTTCTCGCAACTACCATGGTCGGAATGGCTTCGATCCCACCGGCAGCCGACGACTGCGTGATCGCATTCTTCGACGTCGACAACACTCTCCTGCGCGGGGCGAGCATCTACCACCTCGGGCGCGGGGCCTTCCGACGCCGGATGCTCACCATCCGCGACCTGTTCGTGTTCGGCTGGCAGCAACTGCGCTTCATTGCGGTCGGGGAGAATCTGCGTCACCTCGAGCGCGTGCGCGAGCGCGCGCTCGAGCTCGCCGGCGGGCACTCCGAGGAGGATCTCGTCGAGCTCGCGAACGAGGTCTACGACCGCTACATCAGCCCCAAGCTCTGGCCGGAGTCGGTGGCCCTCGCCCACGACCACCTCGCCAAGGGCCACGAGGTCTGGCTCATCACCGCGACGCCATCGGCGATCGCGAGGGTCATCGCCGGCCGCCTCGGGCTCACGGGGGCTCTCGGCACCGAGATCGAGGTCATCGATGGCGCGCTCACCGGACGCCTCGTCGGCGACGTTCTCCACGGTCCACGAAAGGCGGATGCGGCCCGGGCACTCGCCAATCGACTCGGCGCTGATCTTGCCGCGTGCTGGGCATACTCGGATTCCCGCAATGACATTCCGCTGCTCGAACTCGTGGGGCATCCGGTCGTCGTGAATCCGGATGCCGCCCTCACGAGGTACGCCAGGGAGCGCGGGTGGTCGCAACTGCGCCTTCGCCCGTCGAGCATTCGGGCCGCCCGACGAGCGCTGCGGGCCGAGGAGAGCGGCCGGGGACGCGCCGCCGGCTAGTTCGGCACCGCCGAGGGTGCCGCGTCAGGACTGCCTACTTCTTGTTGCGACGCTGGTGACGCGTCTTGCGCAACAGCTTGCGATGCTTCTTCTTCGCCATGCGCTTGCGGCGCTTCTTGATGACCGAACCCATACACACCTCATTGATTGGCGGCTCCGCGATGTGCAGAGCCAGGACGACCGTGTTCCGTCGGAACCTCGGAAAAATGCCTCGGGCAAGTCTAGCGGATCGATATCCCACGCGAGGGCGGGGCGGTTTCGGCGAGCTCAAGCCGAAAAGGTGCGCTCAGCCGACGGCGGTGTCCGAATCGGCGATGTGCGTGTCGATCGCGGCCTGCACGGCGGACTCGGGGACGCGGAAGGAGCGCCCGAAGCGAATGGCCGGCAGCTCGCCGGCGTGAACGAGCCGATAGACGGTCATCTTCGAGACGCGCATCATCTCGGCAACTTCCGCGACCGTGAGGAACCTCACGTCGGAGAGATCGCGTGCCATGTGACAGAACCCCTTGAGTCAAGGCACTCGCTCGGGTGTTACCAGAGTGCTAATTCGATACTTTAGGGGCCAAAGTGACGTGTTGTCCATGTCCCAGTCGGGGGTCACACCCGTCGAGACCGCTCAGGAGCCCTCTCCACGCCGGCCGAGCTTCTCGCGAAGGGGATCGATGACGGCCTTCTCGACCTTCGCCGACGCCTCCTCGATCGCGTGCGCCGCCCCCTCGATGACCGTGCGCACCTGGTGCGACGCCTCCGCGACCGTCCGGCCGACAGCCGCGCCAGCATCCGCCGAGTGCTCGATCGAGTCGGCGACCCTGCGCAGCGGCTTCGGAATCCCGGATCCGGACCATGCGGCGAACACTGTCGACGCCGCGTCGTCGGTCATACCCCCGAGCTCGTCGCCGAGGAACGGGATGAGCCAGTCCTCGACATGCTCGAGCGGCGCAGGCTCCAGGCGGTAGAAGCGGTGCTGGCCCTCATCCCTCACGACGACGAGTCCTGTGTCGCGCAGCACCTTGAGATGCTTCGACACCGTCGGCTGGCTCAGGCCGAGCGCCTCGACGAGCTCGCTCACGCTCAACTCTCCGACGCCGGGCTGCGAGGCCGAAGCACGGTCGAGCAGCACCCTGAGGATCTCCCGGCGCGTCGGGTCGGCGATGACGTCAAAGATGTCTGGCATCCAAACAGGGTACCGACCCCGGCTGGGGAGTACCATGACAAGCTGCTGCTGCGACGTGCGGTGGGTCCAGTCGTCAAGAGGGGACAGGATGCGCGCCAGGGCCACGGCCCGCGGTTCCGTGTTCGAGCGGATACGCGACTTCGTCGACTTGTTCGCGGCATCCTCGCCCGCCCGGTTCGCGATCCTCATCTTCACCGGCCTCGTGCTGCTGCTGACGGCGGTGCTGTCGTTGCCGATCGCGACCGTCGACCGCTCGGCGACACCACTCGCGGATGCGTTCTTCACCGCGATGTCCTCGATCTGCGTCACCGGCCTCGCCACGGTCGACATGGCCACGCACTGGTCGACCTTCGGCACGATCGCGATCCTCGTCGGCCTCGAGGTCGGGGGCATCGGGGTTCTCACACTCGCGAGCATGCTCGGCCTCATCGTCTCGCGCCGGCTCGGCCTGAAAGCCAAGCTCCTCGCCGCGAGCGACTCGAACCCCCTCAGGCTCCACGCCGGCCCCGTCGCCGAGAGCCAGGCCATTCGCCTCGGCGAGATCGGCGGACTCCTCGCGACGGTGGCGATCAGCGTCCTCGCGATCGAGGCGTTCATCACGCTTCTCATCGCCCCTCGACTCATGATCGCGGGCGCGGACCCGTGGGCAGCGACCTGGCAGGGGTTCTACTTCGCGACCTCGGCGTTCACGAACACCGGCTTCATGCCGACCCCGGAGGGTCTCGAGCCGTTCGCCGCGGACCCATGGATGCTCTCGGCCATCTCCCTCGCCGTCATCCTCGGGAGCCTCGGCTTTCCCGTCATCTTTGCGCTCGCGAAGCACTGGAGAAGCCCGCGCCGCTGGTCGCTCCACGTCAGGCTGACCCTCGTGACGACGGGCATCCTCATCGTCGCCGGAACGATCGTGCTCTACGCCCTCGAGTGGAACAACGCGGCGACGTTGGGTGCGCAGGACCCGGTCGTGAGGCCGATGACGGCGACGTTCCTGTCGATCATGACGAGGTCGGGCGGATTCTCGACGGTCGACATCGGCCAGATGCACGACTCGAGCCTCCTCGTCATGGACATGCTCATGTTCGTCGGCGGCGGCTCCGCCTCGACGGCCGGCGGCATCAAGGTCACGACCCTCGCCGTGCTGTTCCTCGCCGCGTTCGCCGAGGCGCGCGGTGACAGCGACATCCAGGTCTTCTCGCGCCGCATCCCGCCGGATGTCCTGCGCCTCTCGGTGAGCGTCGTGCTGTGGGGCGCGACGATCGTCGCGGTCGCCACCATCGCGCTCCTGCAGACGACGAACGCCCCGCTCGACAAGGTACTTTTCGATGTCATCTCGGCGTTCGGAACCTGCGGCCTCTCGACCGGCGTGACCGAGAGCGTTCCGGATCCCGGAAAGTACATTCTCGCGGCCACCATGTGGGCAGGCCGCGTTGGTACAGTGACCCTTGCCGCCGCACTCGCTGCCAGCCAACGCCGGCAGTTGTTCATGAGAGCAGAAGAGAGGCCCATCGTTGGTTGAGAAGATTGCCCACAATGCGCCGGTCCTGGTCATCGGGCTCGGGCGTTTCGGTGCCGGGGCGGCCGGGCAGCTCGATCGGCTGGGCCGCGAGGTGCTCGCTGTCGACGAGAGCCTCCCGCTCGTGCAGAAGTGGGCGGACCGGGTGACCCACGCGGTGCAGGCGGATGCGCGCAGCATCGAGGCCCTCAAGCAGATCGGTGCGCAGGATTTCTCCGTCGCCGTCGTCGCCGTCGGCTCGTCGATCGAGGCGAGCGTTCTCATCACGGCGAACCTCGTCGACCTCAAGATCCCGCAGATCTGGGCGAAGGCGATCAGCCAGTCCCACGGCAAGATCCTCGCCCGCATCGGCGCCAACCATGTCATCTACCCCGAGGCGGAGGCCGGCGAGCGCGTCGCCCACCTCGTCTCGGGCCGGATGCTCGACTTCATCGAGTTCGACGACGACTTCGCGATGGTCAAGATGTACCCGCCCAAGTCGATCCGAGGCATCCCGCTCTCCGACACGGACATTCGCAAGAAGTTCGGGGTGACCGTCGTCGGCGTCAAGTCACCCGGGAACGAGTTCACCTACGCGACGGCGGAGACCGTCATCTCGAACCACGATCTCATCATCGTGAGCGGCAAGTCGGGTTCGATCGAGAGGTTCTCGGCGCAGCAGAGCTGAGCGCTGGAGCTTGGA
>DAITPJ010000042.1:0-17638 GCA_036833635.1 Terrimesophilobacter sp. | reverse complement strand
GTCACCGTCAGGTTGTTGACTGGTTCCGTGCCGCCCACGTCGCTCAGCAGCAGGAGGTTCTGGCTCGGCGTCGGCCCCGACAGCATGACGTCGAGGTCGACGGGAACCTGATGCGAGAGTCCGTTCAGCGTCACGACAACGGCGGATATGGCGGTCGTGAAACCCGAGACCGTGATGTTCGAGGGGTAGGGCATGGCCGCCCCCAGGCTGGGCACGGTCACCACGCCAGGGTTGCAGAATGTCGTTCCGGTGACGACCGTCTGGTTGTCGACGCGCTGGGACACTGTGCCATTGCTCGTGAGGAAGCCCGGCGCACCGGAGTACTCGGCGCGGATCGAGTGGGTGCCTTCGGTCAGGCCCGCCGTCGTGAGCGCGGCGACTCCGGCCGCGTTCAACGGCACCGGAGCCCCGAGGGCAGTGGTGTCATCTCGGAACTGCACACTTCCCGCAGTGACCGGGGTGCCGCCGGCCGCGACGGTAGCCGTGAAGGTGACCGGCGCTCCAGTGAGGGACGGTGACGCGGAGGAGGTGACAGTGGTGACCGTGGTGGCATCCGCCACCGTGGTGGTGATCGTAAGGCTCCAGCCACCGTTCATCACCCCGATATCACCGGTCGCGTCGTCGACGATGTAGAGGGACCACGTGCCGTTGGGATCGATGCCGCCGAAGGCGCCGCCCAGGGTCGTCTGCGACGAGGGCGCAGGAGCGGGCGCGGGGAACGCGTCGCCGCCGCCGTTGTTGGTCGGAAGATAGGTTCCGGTGGGGACGTTGCCAATGGGCACGGAGCCACCCGCCGAGTCGCTGAACGTCAACGTTGCATTGTTCGCGAAGGCCAACGATGACGTCGGATCCCCGATGTCGGAAAGCACGACGAGGTTCGCTCCAGTCGGCGAGACCAAGAGAGCGTCCACATCGTTCAACGTTGAGTGAGTCACGCCATTGAACGCCACTGTGACCGCCGAGACGGCGCCGGCCATGCCGGAAACCGCGATGGTGGACGGATATGGGCTGGCCGGCCCTGTCTGATCCGCGGAGCCGGTTGCTGGAATGGCTATCGAGGTGGTATTCGTGAGGACGGTCGGCCCATCCGCGACGGCGACGAGGGGCGGAGCCGCGAGCGCGAGCAGCGCGGTGGCTGTCGCAGTGAGGATCGCGATGACGGTGCGCCTCCGCGCCGCGGTCACTGGCGGGGGCACGATCGTCCCCTGCGCTGGAGGTCGGATCGGGTTCTTCGGCATGGTCCACTCCCGACGTCGGCTCTCGTGAGGAAGACTACCGTCGGCCTGTCCGAAACAGCAATCAGGCGGGCGGCCGACCTGTCGGAACTTCCTTGTGAGACAATGGTAGGGAGTAAACCGCGTACGACATCGCTGGAGCGCTGGACGCTCCGGGCCGGAGACTATCCGCGCGCCGCCTGCCATGGAGCGCATCGTGTCGTCATCCTCAACCGGCGCAGCAGATCGCTGCGCCACCGCGCCAGGTCCCAAGCCAGGACGCGACCTCAGATCAAGGGAACGTGCCAAGTGATTTTCGAAGTCGGAGAGACCGTCGTCTACCCACACCACGGAGCCGCCACGATCACGGCCGTGAAGAGCCGCAAGATCAAGGGTGAAGACACGAAGTACATCACCCTTAACGTTCATCAGTCCGAGCTCACGATCGAATTGCCGATCGAGAACGCCGAGCTCGTCGGGCTGCGCGACGTCATCGACATGGGGGGCGTCGAGGCCGTCTACGACGTCCTGCGCGGGGAGGTCGAAGAGGAGACGGGCAACTGGTCGCGGCGGTTCAAGGCCAACACCGAGAAGATGGGCAGCGGCAACGTGCTGAGGATCGCCGAGGTCGTGCGCGACCTCTGGCGTCGCGAACAGGGCGCCGGCGTCTCCGCTGGGGAGAAGCGAATGCTGTTCAAGGCCAGGCAGATCCTGGTCTCCGAGCTTGCCCTCGCCCTGAAACTGGACGACGACGGCGCCACAGAGGCACTCGACGCGGTGCTCGTCACGACGATTCCCGCCGCGGAAGCGGCGGAGGCCGCCGCTTAGACCACCCGACCTACCGCGCCCTGTCGGTCTTGCCCTGGGCCGCGAGCGCCTCCGCGCGTTCGGCCAGCTTGCGTTGCACGGTCGCCTGCGCTTCCTTCATGACGGCCCCGTCGAGGGGAGCGCTCACGTGGTCGTTGCGCCCGTGGTACATCGCGATGTAGTTGTCGAGCGCCGGCCCCGATTCCCACGACGTGATGAGGCTGTAGCGCGGGGTGGTGCTCTCGTGCCACGTGGCGTGCCAGAAGCGCTGGGTATCGATGATGACCTGTGTTCCCGCGGCAAGCGGGATCCGGATCTCAGTCGAGGGGTCGTACCGTTCCTCGCGCAGGACCATGAAGGAGTTCGGGTCGTCGCTGAGGTTGTAGTAGCCACGGACGATCCAGCCCGTGCCGTCCGGATTGAGCCGGTTGTTGTCGTCCTGGTGCAGGTTGTAGAGCGCATCCGCATAGGAGGTCGGCTGCAGTTCGATGACCCGGCAGCGGCCCACGTTCGCCCCGGGCTCCATGGCGCGGCGGGTGAGGTTGGGCGCCTTCGCGACCTGGGACTCGATCCACACGCCGTCCTTGTCGGCGCGCGGCGGCTCGTGATTCCAGAAGCCGTTCGCCTCGAGGTCGCCCTTGGCGCTCGCGAGCGGTGCGAAGCGGGTGTCCCCGGATGATTTCCAGTCGACGTACTCCAGATCGAGCCACTCCTGTGGGTCCTTCGCCTGGTCGTAGCGGTCGAGCATGACGAAGCCTCGCTCGTCGAGAAGCGCCGACTTGATGTAGCTCATCCGAGCCCCTTCAGACTAGGGAGCCAGCGCGTTCTCACCGGCCCCGGCTGAGCCAACCCTAACATTTCGGCACCTGCGACCCTGCGGAGAGCGAGGGCTCCGGGTGGCCCACCGGGGAACAGCATTCCCCGTCATCGGCACGCTCCCCACAGGCCGAGCCGGGCATCCGTTGCCTCGGTCTCTGCCGCATCGAACTGTCGCCAGTATGTGTTGCTCGGGGCGATGTTGAGGGCCGTGGCGTAGCCATTCCTCACGAGGTCGAGATTGACGGAAGTGCCCTCCCTCGTCCACAGGTAGAGCAGGCTGCGGCCGTACCGGTCGAGCTTCTCCCGATCCGCCATGATCCATACGTCGGCACCCTGCGGGAGCAGTTCGCGAAGCCGGTCACGCGCCTCGAGCGCATAGCACTCGACCTCTGGCCGGAGCTCGGGAGTGTCGATCCCGATGAGCCGCACAGTGATCTCGTCGGCGCGCGAGGTGGTTCCGTCCGGCTGAAGGTACAGGGTGTCGCCGTCGTGCACGTATGCAATGTGGGACAGGGTGGCCTCGGCGGGTCGCGCGATTTCGGATGCCGTGGGCGCTGCGTCCGCGGGTTCGCCGACGCTCGTGCCGCTCGAGCCCTCGACAGCTCCGGGCAGTTTGACCATGACGTAGTACGCGGCGAGCGCGATCAGCAGGATCACGATGGCGAGCCCGAGGAGCTTCCTCATCCCCACACTGTAGCGAGGGCGCCGAGGCCGCCCGTCGTTAGACTCGTCGCGAGGAGAGGTTGCCATGAGCGAGTCCGGAAGTCCGAGCGGCGAAGGCCTGAGCAGGCGGTTCGACCCGCGGTTCAGCCCCGCGTTCCAGCCCGGCTACGACCCGCGGGTGCACCGCGAAACGCCGCCCTCTGCTCCCCTGCGCGAGGAGCCGGCGCGGGACTGGCCTGAGACGCGGCGCGAGGTGCCCGGCGCGGCTCGCGAAATGGTGGAGGCCGGCGACGACCTGTCGATCTTCGCCCTGCCCGGGGAACCCGCAATCGAGGCGCACGAGGTCGTGCTCGAGGAGATCGACCCCGCGCCGTGGTGGCGTCGCGTCAACCCGTGGTTCATCGCGCTGTGGGCGATTGGCGTCGTCTTCATCCTGGGCGGGGTGTGGTTCCTGAGCGCCGTCGAGGCCTGGACCCGCGGGCCGGAGGGGTTCGGCGGCGGAAGCTTCTTCGCCTCCATACTCATGCAGATGTCGCTGGTCGGAGTGCCCATGCTCATCGGACTCGGGCTCGCGACGATCACGTCGACCATTGTCATCATGGCCGCCCGCTGGCACCGCTGAGTTGTTCGCCGACCTCGTTCAGAGCTGCGAGCGGATGAAGGCCCCGAATTCGCTGATCTCCTCGGGTGATACCCAGTGCCCGACCCCCTCGTAGATGCCCTCGGTCAGGGTCGAGTGCTCTGGCAGCCACTCGATCGTGTGATCGATGAGCGATGAGGCGATCACGGTGTCGTCGGTGCCGCGGCCCCAGAACACCGGCGGGCGCAATTCGGCGAGGAGCGCGTCGCCGCGATGGTCGTTCGGGACGACGAACCCGCTCAACGCCACGACATAGTCGAACCTGGTCGGGTGTTCGCGCAGCAATTGAAGTGCCATGGCGGCGCCCTGCGAGAAGCCGAGAAGGCCGACCCCGGTGGACTCGGTCAGGTCGAGCCAGTCGGTGAGGGCCGACGTCGACTCGTCGATAGCCGCGAAGCGCTCCTCGACGGACGGCTGCCCCGCCGTAACCTGTTCCCCCTCAAACTGGCCGGTCAGGAGGGGTCCGACGGGCGGAAACCAGGCGTACCCCGGTCCTTGTGCAAACGGTGCGCGAACAGAAGCGATGACCGGCTCGAGCGGGAGCGACTGCGCGAGCGAGAACAGGTCTCCCTCATGCGAACCATAGCCGTGGAGCAGCACGAGAAGCGGCCGCCCCGCGCGCTCGCGCTCCGGGGCCGACCAGAGCACGGCATCCGGATCGATTCGCACGGGTAGGCCCCTTTCGTCCCGACAATCCTCCCACCCCGGTCACCGCGCATGGGCCACAATGGAGCATGAGCTCCGTTGGCACTCCCGACCCGAATTCGGGGTGGCTTTCGGATGACGAGCTCACGAGCATCCGGATGCGCCTTCCGCTGCTCTATGTCGAGGCGGTGCCCGTGCGCATCGACGGCCTCGGCCAGGTCGTCGAACTGGGCGTGCTGCTGCGTGCCTCGCCCACCGGGGAGATGACGCGCACCCTCGTGTCGGGCCGGGTGATGTACGGCGAGACGCTGCGCGAGGCGCTCTTCCGCCACCTCGAGAAGGATCTGGGCCCGATGGCGTTCCCCCAGCTGCCGCCGAGCCCTGTGCCGTTCTCGGTGGCAGAGTACTTCCCCATGCCAGGGCTCAGCGCATTCACCGACGAGCGGCAGCATGCGGTCTCGCTCGCCTACGTCGTGCCCGTCACCGGGACCTGCGAGCCGAGGCAGGATGCGCTCGAGGTCACCTGGCTCTCGCCGGAGGAGGCCGCGAGCGACGACCTCGCCCGCGAGATGGAGGGCGGACGCGGTGTGCTGCTGAGAGCAGCGCTCGCCTCAGTCGGTCGCCTCGGCTGACACGCTGGGACTGGCGGTGCCCGGAATGGCCGCGAGGGGTCAGTAACTGTCCCTCCCAGTGATCCGGAAGAGCAGTTACTGACTCCTCACAGGGTGAAAGTCAGCCCTGGGCGCGGCGGCCACTGCGGCGCTGGCCGCCGCCGGACGAACCGGCGGGCGCCGGGGTCGAGGTGCTGTAGTTGCGGGACGGAGCACCCTGGCGTGAGCGACCGGCGCTGCCGCCGCTTGCCGGGCGAGCCGTGCGCGCCTGGCCGCCGCGCTGGCTGCCGCCAGCGTGAGCCTGGCCGCTGCGTGCTGAATCCGACTGGGCCGGACGCCCGCCGGATGCCGCGGGCCGGCCGGACCGCACGTTACGGTTCGCCTGCTTCCGCTGGGCGTTCGCACCCGTCGAGCGACCGCCACGGGACTGCCCGCGGGAGGGTACCGCCGCGCGCGGAGCCGGCTTGACGTATGCGGCCACCTCGCCGACGAGCGCGGCAACGGCGGGAGAGGTCGCGGTGACCCGCTGCGGGGTGACCGTGATGGCGGCCTTGCGCAGCAGGACCGCGACATCCGCCTTCTGGGTCGGGAGCATGACGGTGACGACATCGCCGGACTCTCCCGCGCGCGCCGTGCGGCCGCTGCGGTGCAGGTACGCCTTGTGCTCGGCCGGCGGGTCGACGTGCACCACGAGCTCGACGTGGCCGATGTCGATACCGCGCGCGGCGACATCCGTCGCGACGAGCACGCGGGCATCCCCGGCCGCGAAGGTCGCGAGGTTGCGGTCGCGCTGCGGCTGCGAGAGGTTGCCGTGCAGGTCGACCGACGGGATGCCGGCCTCGGTGAGCTGCTTGGCGAGCTTCTTCGCCTGGTGCTTGGTGCGCATGAACAGGATGCGGCGGCCGGTGCCCGAGGCGAGCACCTGAACGAGCTCCTTCTTCGCGTCGACGCCGTCGACCTCGAACACGTAGTGGGTCATGGCCTCGACGTGCGATGTGGCGTCGTCAACCGAGTGCAGGACCTCATCGTGGAGGTAGCGCTTGACGATCTTGTCGACGCCGTTGTCCAGTGTGGCCGAGAACAGCATCCGCTGGCCGCCATCCGGCGTCTTGTTGAGGATGCGCGTGACGACCGGCAGGAATCCGAGGTCGGCCATGTGGTCGGCCTCGTCGAGCACGGTGATCTCCACCGCGTCGAGAGTGACGAACCGCTGCTGCATGAGGTCCTCGAGGCGTCCGGGGCAGGCGACGACGATGTCGACACCGGCCTTGAGCGCGGCGACCTGCCGCTGCTGCGAGACACCGCCGAAGATCGTGGTGATCTTGAGGCCGTACGCAGCCGCCAGCGGCTCCATGGTCGCGGTGATCTGGGTGGCCAGTTCACGCGTCGGAGCGAGGATGAGGCCGCGCGGCCTGCCGGCGGCCGGGCGGCCGCCATCCGAAAGGCGCGCGATCATCGGGAGGGAGAAGGCGAGCGTCTTGCCGCTGCCGGTCTTACCGCGGCCGAGGACGTCGCGTCCACGCAGCGTGTCAGGGAGGGTGTCCTCCTGGATCGGGAAAGGACTCGTGATGCCGCTCCTGGTGAGGGCATCGACGAGGGGTGCGGGCACGCCGAGCGCGCCGAAGGTTGTTTCAGTCATGGGTATTTCTTGGTGGTACCCCGCTGGTTGAGTAGCCGCGAAACGGCGTATCGAGACCAAGGGGTTGGGATGGCAAACACGGCGATGGCCGCACTTGTTCGCCGTATGAAGAGAATCAGCCCGAGATGGGCGGTGATGCGTTCTACGACGCAGGGAACACGAGAATCGCGTTCGCAAGTGGTTTCAGTGTAGCAGTCCTGCTCGGATAACCTCGTCGGGTGACCTCGCCCCACGATCAGAGCCAGTACCAGGTGCGCTTCGACTGGGGGCTCGAGGGCGCCCGGACGGTGGCTTCGGATGTCGATGTCGTCGTGCTCGTGGACGTCCTTTCCGCGCCTTCCGCGCCCGTTGTCCCGGACCTGCGCGCGGCCGTCATCGTCGGCGACTTCAGCAACGGGACGGCGGTCGCCGAGTGGGTGCTCGCCCGCCAGGCGGAGAAGGGGGACCGGTTCGCGGTCGCCGTCATCGCATCCGGTGCGCCGCGCAGCGACGGCAGCCTGCGCTTCGCGGTCGAGGATCTGCTCTGTGCCGGGGCGATCGTCGACGCGCTCGCCGCAGTCGGCATCGACTACTGCTCGCCGGAGGCCGCCGCGGCGTGCGCCGCGTTCACTGGACTGCGCGGGGCGGTCGCGCACCTCGTGAGCGCATCCGCGAGCGGCAAGGAGCTGCTCGCGCGCGATCCCGAGACCGACTTCGGCGCGATCGCGACCATCGACAGCTCGAACGAGGTCCCGATTCTGAAGGAATATCGCTGACCCCTCATGGGTTGACTCCAGCAGAAGCTGAGAGGATCCCATGAAAGCCGTACTGAACGACGTCGTGATCGCCGAGGCCCCGAAGGAGGACCTCATCTCGATCGAGGGCAACTGGTACTTCCCGCCGTCGAGCGTCAAGCCAGGACATCTCACCGAAAGCGCGACGCCGTACACCTGCCCATGGAAGGGCGCCTGCCAGTACTTCACCGTCTCGGATGGAACCGTCGCGCTGCAGGACCGCGCCTGGAGCTACCCCGATCCGATCCCGAGTTCCTTCGAGCGCGTCGGTCAGGACTACAGCAACTACGTCGCCTTCTGGAAGGACGTCAGGGTCATCGACTGACGGGCATTGTGCACCCTCCCGCCCTGCGTGTATAAGTGATGTGATCGATCAATTCCGGGGGGAACGATGAAGATCATGGGGAAGCTTCAGGGGATGGCCGTCGCGTTGGCCGTTGTCGTCGGCACGGTCGGTATCGGTGCCGTCTCTGCCCAGGCCGTCACCGTCGACGATGTGGCGTCGTGGATCACGGATGCCGCACTGGATCGGCTCGGTGTCGAGGTTACAGATCCAGCGCTCGCCGACGCCCTCAACGGCGCCGTGCAGGATGCCGTGGACTCAGGGCTCATCACGGTCACAGTGGGCGACATCGCCCAGTCCGCCACCGAAGACCCAGACTCCGTGTCCGAAGATGAGGTCGACGACGCGCTCGGCGGCGAACTCGACGAGCAGTCGGGCACCTGGCAGGACATCGCTCTCGCCTGGCACGAGGCGTTCGATCAGATCAAGGCCGAATTCGCCGCATGCAGGAGCGCTGCGGTGGGCGCTGCGACCGGAGACGATGCGACCTCGGACGACGCGGTCGAGGACGACGCCGCGACTGAGGACGACGCAACCACGCACGGCGCCTCAGAGTGCGCTCACGAGTTCCGTTACGCGATGCAACTCAACCACCTCGAGGCGTGGCAGGCGCGGCATGACGCCAAGCTCGCCAGGATCGCCGAGTTGCCTGCCGGGCAGCGCGAGAAGGTGCTGGCCAACTTCGACGCTCAGCGCGAGCGGGCGGAACAGCGCGTCGAGAAGGCGGCCGCCCTGCTGGAGCGACAGACCGCCGACAAGACCAAGGGACCCAAGTCCGACGACCAGCGGGGCAACAAGAACCATGAGAAGTCCGACCGCGGCCAGCGCGGCAACTCGCAGCGCGGCAACTCGGGCAAGTGACGTGAGGCGCGGACTCGCGGTCGCGCTGACGCTCCTCTCCTGCACCATCTTCGGCGTCGGCGTCGCCGGATGCGCCGCGGTGCCGACGTCCGAGTCGGCCATCCTGACCGCGCCATTGCCGGCGGATGTATCGGCCGAGAAGGTCGTGCTGGCAGCGATCCTCCTGACGACCGCAGACATCGATGCGGCGGTCGCCGACGGCGTGGTCACACCGGCCGAGGTCGACGCCGCCGCACTCGCGATCAAGGACGGGACGCTCGACCTGTGGCGTCAGCGCGCCGAGGCCGATCGCAACCGCTGATCGTCGGGAGTCATCCTGTGCGGAGCGAACTGCGGGCCCGGTGCGCCCGCACCTTGGCGCGGTTGCCGCACCGCTGCATCGAGCACCAGCGCCGGTTGCCGCTGCGCGAGGTGTCGAGATAGAGGTACCCGCAGTCCGCCGCAGCGCATTCCCGGATGCGCCCGTCGGCATCCGGATCGAATACCCGTACGGCGTCGCGCGCGATCGCCGAAAGAGCCTGCGTCGCCCGCACCGTGCCGGCCCCTGCCTGACGTGAGCCTCCTGCGAGCGAAGGCGGGACGTCGGGCGTCGCCGCGAACAGATTGACGACGTCGATATCGGATGCCGTGGCCGCCTGCCCACGGATCGCTGCGTCCGCGATTCCCGCGATGGCCGCGCGCAGCATGAGCGCATCGCTCAGCCCACGCTCGTCGATGGACGAGTCGAGCCTCGAAAACCTGTGGGCAAGCCAGCCCGCGAGATCGTCGGGCGCGTGCAGGGTCTCGACGTGCTCGCCGTGGACCGGTCCGGTCCAGGCGAAGTCGAGGGCGAGTGCGCCGGAGTCGAACCACCACCGGGTCCCTTCGCCGGACTCGAGCCATTGGCCGGTTGCCATCTCCACGTAACCAGTATCGACAGTTACGGCTGGTACGGGGGGAGGCTAGCCGAAGGACGAGGCCGCACGCCGCCGTGCCGCCGCGGTCACGATCCTGTGCGACCAGGAGATGAGGTTGCGCTCGTCGAAGCGGCGTGAGCACTTCCCGCACGACATGGGCCTTGTCGGCCGCCGATAGCGGTACAGCTCGTGCCCGGCGGGGCAGGTGCCGAGCCACGGGGCGAGTTCGTCGGCGACCGTCCCGTCGTGGGTGCGCTTTCCCACATAGCCGAGCTCCCGGGCGGTCGCGCGCCACGTCGGCCCATGACCTGCACGCTTGCCGGCAAGCGCGTGGGCGACCTCGTGCAGGAGCACCTGGTGAACCTCGTCGTCGTCGAACCGGGTGGCGAGATATCTCGAGACCGTGATCCGCTTCTTCTGGTAGTCGCAGAGGCCTGCCCGTGTCTTCGCCGTGTCGAATCCGAACGACCACGCGGACGGGTCGAGATGCAGCGCGATGAGGGCCTCCGCCCACCGCCGTACCCGCGCCAACTCCGCCATGACTCGACGATAACCCGGTCGCCGCTCCGCCCCTCGCCTCGGATCGAGCCTGTCGAGATCTCGTCCCCGAGTCACGTATGGGGAGGAGAGGCGCTCAGCCCTCGCGCAGCGGCTCGAGTCGCACCTGGAGCAGCCTGTCGTCATCCGGGCCAGGGGTTCCACGCCCGTCCGTGTTGTTCGTGAGCACCCAGAGACTTCCGTCGGGACCGGGAATCGCATCGCGCATCCGGCCGAACTCGCCCGCGAACCATGAGACGGCATCCGTGGGGTTGCCGGGGTAGATCGCCCAGAGCCGTTGCCCGCGGAGTGCGGCGAGGAAGAGCGTGTCGCGCACGAAGGCCAGGCCGCTCGGGCTCGCCTCCGAGGTCGGCCATTGGTACACCGGGTCGACGTAGCCGGCCTGCCCTCCAATGCCCTCGACGATGGGCCAGCCGTAGTTTTTGCCGGGCTCGATGAGATTGAGCTCGTCCCAGGTGTTCTGCCCGAACTCGGCCGCCCAGAGCCGACCGTCGTC
Organism: Terrimesophilobacter sp.; assembly: GCA_036833635.1. Taxonomy (GTDB): domain Bacteria; phylum Actinomycetota; class Actinomycetes; order Actinomycetales; family Microbacteriaceae; genus Terrimesophilobacter. Next base: position 6,673 of record DAITPJ010000042.1, on the reverse strand, counting down.
GTCCCACGCGAGGCCCTGCGGGTTGCGGTGCCCCATCGAGTAGACGTAGGAGTCAGGCGTGGGGTTGTCGTTCGGGATGCCGCCGTTCATGTCCATGCGGAGGATCTTGCCGTTGAGCGAGTTCGGGTCCTGCGCGCGATCCGGCTGCCCGGCGTCGCCGACCGTCGCGTAGAGGGCGCCGTCCGGCCCGATCTTGATGCGGCCGCCGTTGTGGTTGCCAGCCTTCGCGAGCCCGCTCAGCACGACCTCGGATGCGCCGAGCTGGTAGCCGCCGGGAGGGCCGAAGAGCGGCATCCGCACGATGCGGTTGTCGGTCTCCGAGGTGAAGTACGCGAACAGGTAGAGAGACTGGCCGTCCTCCCACACCGCGAGGCCGAGGAGGCCGCCCTCTCCACCCGGCACGACCCCTGTGACGGATCCGACCTCGCGCACTGCCCCGGTCACGGTGTACTCCATGATGCGGCCGGTGTCGCGCTCGCTGATGAGGGAGGACCCGGACTTCAGGCGGACGATCGACCACGGCGTCGTGAGGCCGGTGACGAGAACGGTCGGGTCGCCCGCCGGCGTTACTGGGCCCGGCTCGATCTCGGAAGCCGTCGTCGACGGGGACGGATGCGGCACCGCGCTCGGCGGGCCCGGCTCGGCCGTGCATCCGCCGAGCACGAGAACCCCGGCCACAACCGCCGCCGCCCACGTCATCGACACCCTCGTCCGCTGCATGCTTCCATCATTCAGGAGTTGCTGTGGCCTGTGGGGCGAATGTTGCAAAACTCCACCCCACCGGCCACTCGGGTCACTCCCGTCACAGCGACTCCTGAATGATGAAAGCCGCCAGGGGGGGAGGATCAGCGGTCGCGGAACAGGCCGGCGGCAGGGAGGGGCGAGGCGACAGCGGTCGCATCCGTGACGACCGGGGCCCCCGCGATCCAGTTGCGGAGTTCGCCGCCGGTCACGACCCTGGCCGGATGCGGCCCGCCGGCGAGCAGGCGCGGCATCCAGTCGAGCGGCAACCGGCTCGGCGATCCGACGAGCACGACGTTGCCGAAGCGGCGTCCCTTGAGCACCTGGGCCTCGGCGAGAGCCGCGGTGTCGGCGACGACCGAGGAGAGCGTCGCGGCCTGGCCACGGGCGAAGGCGAGCGGGGGGCCGTCGGCAATATTGACGAGAACGACGCCATCTGGAGCGAGAAGCGACACGGCCGAATGGTAGAACTCGACGCTCGTAACGTGCGCGGGCGTGCGCGCCCCCGCGAAGATGTCGATCACGAGAAGGTCGACGGAGCCGCGCAGTCCGGCGGGCAGCCGGCCGATGACCTCGCGCGCATCGCCATAACGCAGCCGGATCGAGGCTCGCTTCGACCACGGCAGCTCGGTGCGAACCAGGTCGACGAGGTCGCTCTCGAGTTCGATGACCTGCTGCCGCGAGCCCGGCCTCGTCTCCTCGATGTAGCGCGGGATCGTGAGCGCGCCCGCCCCGAGATGCACGGCCGTGATCGGCTCGCCCGGCATCCGGAGCTGGTCGATGACGTGCCCCATGCGCTGGATGTACTCGAAGAACAACTGGGACGGGTCGCCCAGATTGACGTGCGACTGAGGGGTGCCGTCGACGATGAGTGTGAAGGACCCAGGCACCCACCGGTCCGGTTCGATGACGGCGCGGTAGCCGCTCAGCCTGAGCACGACCGACGGGTTCTCCTTCATCCTTCGACCCTGACACACTTAATGCATGACGACACCGAAGCGCGACCTTCCGCCCGGCATGCGCGCCCAGCTCGACGCCTCATCGTTCCAGGGCCCGGCGACCTTCGGCATGAGGCCGCTTCTTACCGAGCCGGGGCAACTCGACGACTGGCAGCCGGATGTCGCCATCGTGGGCGCGCCATGGGACGACAGCACGACCAACCGTCCAGGGGCACGCTTCGGCCCGAGGGCCATGAGGGCGAACGCCTACGACCCTGGGACGTATCACCTCGACCTGCAGGTCGAAATGTTCGACCACCTCGAGGTCATCGACTACGGCGACGCGATCATGAGCCACGGCATGTGGGAGGCGTCGAGGGCGGCGATCCACCAACGCGTGTCGGAGATCGCGAGCCGGGGCATCATCCCGATCATCCTGGGCGGCGATCACTCCATCACCTGGCCGGCCGCGACGGCCGTCGCCGAGCATCACGGGTTCGGCAATGTCGGCATGATCCACTTCGACGCGCACGCCGACACGGCCGAGCACATCGACGGCAACCTCGCGAGCCACGGCTCGCCCATGCGCCGGCTCATCGAATCCGGCGCGATTCCCGGCCACAACTTCATCCAGGTGGGCCTGCGCGGCTACTGGCCGGGCGAGGAGGACCAGAAATGGATGCGCGACAACGGCCTGCGGCATCACCCCATGCAGGAGATCTGGGAGCGCGGAGCGAAGGACGTCATGAAGGATGTCGTGGCCGAGGCGCTCGACGGCACGGATGCGATCTACCTCTCTATTGACATCGACGTGCTCGACCCTGGTTTCGCACCCGCGACGGGCACGCCGGCCCCTGGCGGCTTCGCGCCCATCGACCTGCTGCGCATCGTGCGGCAAATCGTGCTCGACACGAACGTCGTCGCGATGGACGTCATGGAGGTCGCCCCGGCCTACGACCACGCCGACATCACCGTCAACAACGCCCACGGCCTCATCTGGGAGGCCCTCGCCGCGATGGCGTACAAAAACAAAGTGCGCGATTCTGCTGGTTGAGCGCGCTGGAGCTCAAAGCGGAGGTCATTTCTGACCTCCGCGGCGACGCCAGCGCCGGTCGCCGTCTCGGCGACCGGTCCGCCCGCCTAATCCTCGGTCCGAAACCCGGTCGCCTTGTGCGTGCCGTCGCAGAACGGCTTGATGGCCGACATCCCGCACCGGCACAGGGCAACGGTGCGTCGTCTCGGGTCGATGGCCTTCCCCTCGGGACCGGTGATCTCGAAGTCGCCCCTCAGCAGAAGGGGTCCATCGGGGCACGGGACGATCGAAACGCTGGGCGCGTGGCCGTTCGTGATCATCCGGATGCCTCCAAAGGCCTGCGCAACGCGGCGACCCTCGTGCCGGCCCTCGGCATCCGTTGTCCCGCATACCGGACGCCGCCCAGGAGCCGCTGGCCGACAGCCGCCCATACGCACACGGCGCGCTCGAGCACCCAGGCCGGCGCCCACAGCGCGGAGGTCGCCGGGAACGCCGCCCGGCCCCCGTCCCTGCGCCGTCCGACCTCAGCCACCGCGCACATGCCGACGGCTGCTGCGGCCAGCAACGGCGGGCGCCGCGCGAGCAGGACCATGGCCGGCAGCAGGGCGAGTTCGAGGACGAGTCGCCCCGGCTGGGCGAAGTCGTCGTAGGCCTGCCTGACGCGCTGGCCGAGGAAGTGCGCGACGCTCGGCGGGGTGCGGCCCACGAAGACGGTGTTCGCCCTGACCTCCCGCCCGCCGTGGGCGGTGATGGTGCGAATGAGCTCGAGATTCTCGAACAGCACGTCGCCGTCGTAACCGCCCGCCGCGAGCACCGCCCCGCGACGGACCGCGAGCGTTCCGGGGTAGTCCGCGCCGACCGCCCGGTTGATGAGACTGCGGGCAGTGTCCCAGCGGGCATGCCAAGGCAGTCGCAGGAAGTAGTTCTGCGGCCGCACGATCTCAGCGGAGTCGAGCAGTCGGATCGTGCGCGCCAGCGACCGAACGCTGTACCGGATGTCGTCGTCCGCGATCACGATCCGGTCGTGCCGCCCCAGCTTGACGCCCGTCATGACGCCGGCGACCTTGCCGTTCCGGCCCGGCCACGGATCGGGAGGGACGTGGCGCACGCCCTGGGGCATCCGCTCGGCGTGGTGCGCGAAGAGCTCGTCGCCCGAGCCGTCGACGACCGTGATGTCGACGACCCTGCGGAGCCTCTCGAGGTAGGCGACGAGGTCGCCGAGTTCTGCGTCGTCCTGCCAGCGCAGGGGGAGTACGTACTCCGCGCCGAGCCTGGTCATGTCACATCGCCGCGACGAGGGCCGGCTCTCGCGATTCTCTCAGCGACGAGAGGCCGCGCTGCCACCTGCCCAGGATGTGCTCGGCGACCATGCCGTCGACGGTGAGGCACGCTGCGGCCCCGAACATGACGTCGGCGAGGAGATCGGGCTCAGCCTCGACGAGGCCGCCCGCGAGGTCGCGCGCTGCGATCTGCTCGTGCACAGCATCCGCCTCGACGTGCTCGTCGAAGTACCAGGTGACGTTCTCGTCGTAGCGGTGCCGGCGGAAGCCGTTGCCGTACAGGCGGTTGGGGATCGACGACGTCATCTCGAAGGCGGCGAGATGCCCCACGATGGCGCCGCGCAGCCTGCGGTGCAGGCCGAAGAACGACATCATGTTGGCCGAGGCGAGGGTGATGGCCGGCACGGCGTCGACATAGGCGCCATAGCTGTCATCGAGCCCGAGCCCGCGCATGGTGCCCGCGAAGATCGCCGCGTGCATTCGATCGGGCCGGCCGCCCCCGTACTCGTCCGATTCGATCTCGACGAGCGCGGCCTTCGCGACGCCTTCGAGGCGCGGGATCGCCCAGGCGTGCGGGTCGGCCTCCTTGAGCTGGTAGATCGAGCGCTGGATGAGGAACTCCCGCAACTGGTCGTCCGTCGCCGACCTCGCGACATAGCGCGACATCGACGGGCCTCCATCATCGGCCGTGAGCAGGAACAGCGCATCGGCCACGGCCCGCCCGGTGGCCTCCGGGAGCGGTGGGACGGGAACCTCGCGCCTCAGTGCCTCCTCGAATCCGCTCTCGATCTCCCCTCGAAGCTCGAGCATGCCCGGGTTCCACTCCCACTCGTCGTGGACCCCGTCGACCCCGCGGTAGTGAAGCTCATAGAGCACGAAGAGCGTGCCCTGTACGTCACCGTCATGGAGGAGGTCGTCGCACGCGGAGACCGCCCGCCTGGCAGCCTGCCGGATCGCGCGAGTCGAGCCCCCGCGCCTCAGCAGTGCGGAGAACACCGCCTCGCTCAATGGTCCGCGGGGGGTTGGCATGCGCATGATGGGCTCCTTCGTGATCGGCTCGGATGTGATCGGTGCGGTGGCGGATTGCCCAGAGGCTAGGTCGGCTTCGATCGTGCCGCCTGTGCGTTGTCCGGGGTTTGCCTGTGGACGCGTCGAGAGCGGAGACTCATCGGGATTCAGGGACTACGGTGACGCGCAGGACGGTCGTCACGAGAAGGGCGGATGACGTGCGCACGACGTTCTGGACCTGGCTGTCGGTCATCGTTGTCGGCCTCGCCTACATGATCGTCATCGGCCTGCTGGGGCGGTGAGGGGGACACATGAAACGGTCACTGCGGGACCACGGTCTCGGACTCTTCTTCGGCGCCATCTTCCTTCTCACGCTCGCGGGCCAGTCACTCACAGGTCTCGCTGTCTACAACCAGGAGCAGGTCGCGGCGGGCCTGGACAAGATCGGATACCTGCGGTTCATCACGTCGTCGGCGTTCGCCGTTGACGTCGCAGAGAACTGGCAATCGGAGTTCCTGCAGTTCTTCCTCTTCATCGGCGCGACGATCTGGTTCGTTCAGCGCGGGTCGCCGGAGTCGAAGGAGGTGGGCAAGGAGGGCCTCGGCACCGACAAGGAGCAGAAGCTCGGGCGCTACAGTCTCAGGGACTCGCCGCCCTGGTCCAAGGCTGGAGGCATCAGACTCTGGCTGTTCTCGAATTCTCTCCTCATCGTCATGGGCCTCGTGTTCCTGGCGTCGTGGTACGCGCAATCCGTGGCCGGCGTGGTCGCGTACAACGAGGAGCAGTTCCGGATGCTCCAGCCGCCGGTCTCGTGGGCCGGCTACGTCGCATCCGCCGATTTCTGGAACCGCACGCTGCAGAACTGGCAGTCGGAGTTCCTCGCCGTGGGCAGCATGGTCGTGCTCTCAATCTATCTTCGGCAACGCGGTTCACCGGAGTCGAAGCCCGTTGGCGAGCCCCACATGACGACGGCGGTCGAGGGCTGACGCGTGCGTATACCCGAGTTTTGCCGCGAGGTCAAGAATTAAGTAGACAGGTCCGGCTTTCCGGCCTATAGTTGTTCTTTGCGCTCCCAGATGATTTCTGCCTTCATATTGCGGTCGGCTGCGCATGTCAGGACACCAGGGTCCAGGCATAACCCGATGGGGTTCTGGCGAGTCGCGAAGCCCACCTATCACCGACTGTAACCGGCCCATTCATGGGGCCCCGGAGGTTATTTCCTTGGCTGCTGCGCGCAACGCATCCACCTCGAATTCATCAAAGAAGTCACTCAAGAACGGCCGCTCTCACGAGCGGGTCTCGTTCGCGAAGATCACTGACACACTCACTGTCCCGGATCTGCTCGCACTGCAGACGGAGAGCTTCGACTGGCTCGTCGGCAATGAGCTGTGGGTGCAGCGCGCTGCTGAAGCGAAGGCGGCGGGCCGCCAGGACCTTCCTGCCTTCACCGGGCTCGAGGAGATCTTCGAGGAGATCTCCCCCATCGAGGACCTCGGCGAGACGATGCAACTCTCCTTCACGAACCCGTTCCTGGAGGAGAAGAAGTACACGATCGACGAGTGCAAGGAGAAGGGCAAGACCTATTCCGCCCCGCTCTACGTCGAGGCCGAGTTCATGAACCACCTCACGGGTGAGATCAAGACCCAGACCGTGTTCATGGGCGACTTCCCGCT
>DAITPJ010000041.1:0-18154 GCA_036833635.1 Terrimesophilobacter sp. | reverse complement strand
GTTGCCCTTGCTCTTGCTCATCGCGGAGCCGTCCATGAGCACCATGCCCTGGTTGAGCAGGGCGCTGAACGGCTCCGTGAAGGTGACGTAGCCCATGTCGAAGAGCACCTTCGTGATGAACCGCGCATACAGCAGGTGCAGGATGGCGTGGGTGACGCCTCCGACGTATTGGTCGACGGGCGCCCACTTCTCGGCTTCAGCGGGATCGAACGCCTGGGTGTCGTCGTTCGGGTTGAGGAAACGCAGGAAATACCACGAGCTGTCGACGAACGTGTCCATGGTGTCCGGGTCGCGGCGCGCCCGCGAGCCGTCGACCGGATTCGCGACCGCCATCCACTCCTCGTCTCCTCCGAGCGGGGACGAGCCCTTCGGCGTGAGGTCCAGGCCGTCGGTCGACGGGAGCACGAGGGGAAGCTGGTCCTCCGGCAGAGGGATGAGCTCGCCGTTCTCGCCGTGGATGATCGGGATGGGCGTGCCCCAGAAGCGCTGGCGCGAGATGAGCCAGTCGCGCAGCCGGTAGTTCTTGGCCGCGCGCCCGGTGCCTTCCGCCTCGAGCAGCTCCGTCATCCTGGCGATCGCGTGGGACTTGCTCATCCCGTCGAGGGGGCCGGAGTTGACCATCCGGCCGTCGCCGTGCAGGGCGACGCCGGTGCCGGCGGGGTCAAGTGGAGGCAGGTCGTCGGGGACGGTTCCATCGGCGATCACCGGGATGGCACCCGTGATGGGTGCGTTGGTGTCGACGACGACGCGCACGGGGAGGCCGAACCTGCGGGCGAAGTCGAGGTCGCGCTGGTCGTGGGCCGGCACGGCCATGATCGCGCCGTGCCCGTAGTCGGCCAGCACGTAGTCGGCGGCCCAGATCGGCACACGCTCTCCGTTGACCGGGTTGACGGCCCACCGCTCGAGGAAGACGCCCGTCTTCTCCCTGCCGGCATCCTGCCGCTCGATCTCGGTGTTCTTCTGCACCTCGGCGAGGTAATCGCCGAACGCCTTCTGCACCTCGGGGCTCGCACCCGCGACGAGCTCGGCCGCGAGCTCGGAGTCGGGAGCGACGACCATGAACGTCGCACCGTAGAGCGTGTCGGGCCGGGTCGTGAAGACCGTGAGTGCATCGTCGCGGCCTTCGATCACGAAGTCGACGTCGGCGCCTTCCGAGCGGCCGATCCAGTTGCGCTGCATCGAGAGCACCTTGGAGGGCCAGGAGCCCTCGAGCTGGTTGAGGTCGTCGAGCAGGCGGTCGGCGTAGTCGGTGATCTTGAAGTACCACTGGGTGAGCTTCTTCTTGACCGCCAAGGTCCCGCAGCGCTCGCAACGGCCGTCGACGACCTGCTCGTTCGCGAGGACCGTCTGGTCCTTGGGGCACCAGTTGACCCAGGACGCCTTGCGGTAGGCGAGACCCTTCTCGAACATCCTGAGAAACAGCCACTGGTTCCACTTGTAGAACTTCGGGTCGCTCGTGTGCAGCACGCGGTCCCAGTCGAAGGACGGCGCGTACAGCTTCATCGAGCGCTTCTGCTGTTCGATGTTCTCGTAGGTCCACTTGACCGGGTCGGCGCCGCGCTTGATGGCCGCGTTCTCCGCGGGAAGGCCGAACGAGTCCCACCCGATCGGGTGCAGCACGTTGAACCCCTGCTGGCGCCAGTAGCGCGCGATGACGTCGCCGAGCGCATACGCCTCTGCGTGCCCCATGTGCAGGTCGCCTGAGGGGTACGGGAACATGTCGAGCACGTACTTGCGCGGTCGCGTGTCGTCCGGGTCGCTCGTGCTGAACGGCTCGAGGTCGTCCCACACGGCCTGCCACTTCGCCTGGATGTGGGCGATGTCGTACTCGGGTGCATCATGGGCGTGATCGTGTGCCACGGCAGTCTCTCTTCGTGCGGAGGTTGGTACGGGCGATCGCCGTTGATGTCCGGCGTGCTGGCCGCCGCGACCCGAGTTACCAGATTAGCGACTCATGGCTCGCTGCGCCCAGCACCCGCAGGAGCGCGGCCGCCTTGACCTTGACCTCCTCGAGCTCCTCGCGCGGCACAGAGGGCGCCGTGATGCCGCCACCCGTCCCGATCGTCGCGCCGTCGACATCCAGAATGATGCTCCGGATGACCATGGCCAATTCGATCCGCCCATCCAGCCCGAAGTATCCGAACGCCCCGGAATAGATGCCCCGCGGGCGTTGCTCGAGCGCGTCGAGGAGCAGGATCGCGGCGCGCTTGGGCGCTCCGGTCATCGAGCCGGCCGGGAAGCACGCCGCCACGGCATCCACCGGGTCTAGCCCTTCAGCGAGCACCCCGCGCACCGTGCTCACGAGCTGGTGCACCTGGGCGTAAGTCTCGACCTCGAGCAGGCTCGGGACCGTTACGGTGCCGACCTCGCTCACGCGACCGATGTCGTTGCGCATGAGATCGACGATCATGAGGTTCTCGGCGCGCTCCTTCTCGCTCGCGAGCAGTTCGTCGCGGAGCGCTGCGTCCTCCTCGGGAGTTGCTCCGCGCCGGCGCGTTCCTTTGATCGGTTTCGACTCGATGACCCGGCCGGCCAACCGGCTCGGGGCACTCACCGTGAGGAATTGCTCCGGGGATGAGCTGAGGAGGCTCACTCCCCCGATGCGCACGAACCCGCCGTGGTGGCTCGGGCTCAGCTCGCGCAGCCGAAGGTAGGTGTCGACGGGGTCCGGATGGGCATCGACGTGCACCTGGGTCGTCAGGCAGAGCTGGTAGGCGTCCCCGGCCGCGATCGACAGCTGGCAGGACTCGATCATCGCGAGATAGTCGTGGTCAGGGTACGCCCAGGTGGCGGGCACCCGCGCGCCGGATAGCCGACGCCCGGGACGGGCGTCGGCGCTGGCGTCGCTGCGAAGGCCAGAAATGACCTTCGCTCCAAGCTCCAGCGCGCTCAACCAACGAGTACTCGGTGCAGGTTCCAAGGTCAGTTGCGTCACAGTGCGGGTCGCGTGGTCGAACGCCCAGGCGCGCTCCACGAACATGAGCGCGGCATCCGGATGCCGCGACGGGCGCGCGAGACCCGTCGCCATCGTCTGCGCGTGCAGCTCGTACCCGAGCCAGCCGACCCAGCCGAGTCGGAACGGGCCCCACACGGCATCCGGGTCGGTGCGCTCGTCCAGCCCCGGCGAGTGCTGCGCCCGCAGAAAGTCGAAGATCGTTCCCCGCGTCACCGACCCGGATGGCTGCTCAGTGGCCGTGCCATCGGCGATCGAGGCCGTCACCGTTCGCGATGCGACGCCGAGATAGCTCCACCCCGTCGTCGCGCTCACGCCGGAGTCGAGCCAGAACGCGGGGCCATCGCCGCGGCACAGTTCCGAGAACACATCGGCGGGATCGGCCCAGGCGCTGCGAGGTGTCGCGATGACGCGTCGGCGCATACCCTAACTCTATGAGCTCTGCCGCCCTCTTCCGCTGGAGCGGAGGCGTCCTCGTCGCCCTCGACTACTGCGACCCTGCGGAGTGGCAGGTCGAGGCCGCCGACTCGTGGCTCGTGGTCGATGGCACCGCCTTCGCCCTCGGCCTCCACCGCGACCGGTTCTTCGCCGCCGCCGCTGCCCGCGGCGCGGAGCTCGAGGGTTTTGACGAGCTCGAACTCGCGGCTTTCTGGGACGCGGCGATCCAGTCACTGCCCCCGGATGGCAGCTGGTTTCCACGCGTCGAACTGCAGTCGCGCTCCGGGGCTGCCTCGCTGCTCTACCGCGAGCGCTCGGCGCCGGAGCTCACGACCTCGGTGACGATCGCGCGCCACCGAGGCGCAGATCCCCGTAGAGCGCCGACGATCAAGGGTCCCGACCTCGCTGCGATGATGCATGTCCGCACCGCTGCTCAGGAACGGGGCGCCGACGAGGGCGTTCTCCTCACACCGGATGGATTCATCATCGAGGGTGCGACGACCTCGATCGCCTGGTGGCGCGGCGATATCCTCTTCGCACCGCCGGATGGATCCGACGAGCAGGAGTTCGCGCGCGTCGACAGCATCACGGCGCGCAGCCTGTTCGCCCTCGCCGAAGCACTCGGTGTCCCGACGCACCGCGAGCCGGTGACCCCTGCGGAACTCGACGGCGCGGAGGTGTGGGCGCTCAACGCACTGCACGGCATCCGGATCGTGACGAACTGGATCGACGAAGCCGACGGTCCGAAGCTCGCCGAACTGCCGGGGAGGCTTGCGCTCTGGCGGGGTCGACGCGACGCATTACGGAAGCCCGTGCGGACGGGCATCGCATGAACGAGGCGCTCAGTTGGCTGCTCGACCTCGTGCAGAACGTCGACCCGATCGCGCGCACGCTCATCGCGGGGCTCGGCATCCTGCTGGAGACGTCCGTGCTCATCGGCCTCATCGTGCCGGGCGACACGATCGTCATCGTCGCAAGCACAGGGGTCGCCAACTGGGCGGAGTACGTCGCCCTCGTGGTCGTCGTCATCGCTGGGGCGCTCGGTGGGGAGAGCATCGGCTTCGCGCTCGGCCGGTTCTTCGGGCCGAAGATCCGCGGGAGCCGTCTAGGCCAGTGGGTCGGATACGAGAACTGGATGCGTGCCGAGAACTACCTCGACCGGCGCGGCGGCATCGCGGTCTTCGTGTCGCGCTTCCTGCCGGTGCTGCATTCGCTCATCCCGCTCACGGTCGGGATGAGCACCATGCGGTATCGAAAGTTCATGGCCTGGACGCTTCCCGCCTGCGTCATCTGGGCGGTCGCCTATGCCTCTGTCGGGTGGGCCGCCGCGGGCACCTACCGCGAGCTCGCCGGTACGCTGCACTACGCAGGATTCGTCTTCGTCGGCATCATCCTCGCGTTCGTGCTCGTGGTGTTCGCCGTCAAGACACTTCTCGAGCGCAGCCAGCGCCGCCACATGGAACTCCCGGGTGATGGCGATGCCAACACCCGGGAGAACCTTCCCCGATCGGATACCGCCTAGAGCAGCCCCATCTTCTTGAGCCAATCGCTCGCGACCTGCTGCGGTGAGGGCTTGGAATCTCCGGCGCTGATCTCGTTGAGCGACATGAGCTCCTCCGTCGTGAGCAGGTTCGAGACCCGGTCGACGATGTTGGCCGCCTCCACCGAGTACGCCTTCTTGTTGAACAGCGGCACGATGTTCTGCGCCGCGATGAGGTGCTTCGGGTCCTGGAGCACGACGAGGTCGTTCTGCTTGATCGACGGGGTCGTCGAGTAGATGTCGGCCACCTGGATCGCCCCACTGAGCAGGTCGCTCAGCGTGCCGGGCCCGCCGTAGTCGTCGATCGCCTTGAAGGTCCAGCCGGTGACGCCGTAGACCGACTCGAGGCCCGATCTCCCGTAGGAACGGCCCTCGAACTCGGTATTGGCGCCGAGCGTGATTGTCGAGGCGATGGGCGCAAGGTCGGCGATCGTCACGAGGTTGTTCGCCTCGGCGAACTCCTTCGTGACGACGAGCGAGTCCGCATCCTGGGCCTGCGCTGCCGACGAGACCACGAGGTCGAGCGGTTCGAGGGCCGCGGGCAGCGCAGCCATGACATCGGCGGTCGATGCCGCCGTGGCCTCCGGATCGGCCCCGTACAGCAGGTTGCCTGCGTAGTCGGGGATGAGGTCGATCGACCCGTCCTGAAGTGCGGGGATGAACGTCTCCCGCGAGCCGATGCCCGGTGCATAGTCGACCGTGAAGCCGTTGGCTGCGAGCGCCTGGCCGTACAACTGGGCGAGGATGTCGCTCTCGGCGAAGCCCTGCGAGCCCACCGTGATCGTCCCGAGCGACGTGTCACCATCGTCGCCTCCGAGCGGGTTGCCGCCGCAGGCCGCAAGGCTTGCTGTGAGCCCGATGGCGAGGAGGCCCGCCGCGATGCGCTTTCTCTTGGGTGCGTGCATTTCTCTCTATCCTTCCTTGATGGGTGCCACAGTCATGGCCGCGAGCATCGGGAGCCGCCGCGACCTGGTGCTGGTGGTGCGTGCCATCCCACGGGACACCCCGCGTGGGACGACAAGTCTCTGGACAAGGGCAAGCAGCCCGTCGGTCACAATGGCGAGCACTGCCACGAGGATCGCCCCTACGATCGCGAGCGTGTAGTCACGGAGAGCCAGTCCCTCGATGAGGAAGCGGCCCAGCCCGGTCAGGCCCACATAGCCCGCGATCGTCGCGGTCGCGATCACCTGGAGGGTGGCCGAACGGATGCCGCCGAGAATGAGCGGGAGGGCGAGCGGTATCTCGACCTTCGTGAGGATCTGCCACTCCGACATGCCGACCCCCCTGGCCGCATCGATCGTGCCGCGGTCCACCGATTCGAGCCCGGAGTAGACGCCCGCGAGCAGCGGCGGGACGGCGAGCACAACCATGACGAGTACGAACGGCCAGAGACCGAGCCCGGCGAACAGGATGATGAACAGCAGAAACCCGAGCGTCGGGAGTGCCCGGAAGGCCGTCGACGTGAGGATGACGAAGGTCCGCCCCTTGCCGGTATGACCGATGAGGAGTCCGAGCGGGATGGCGATGGCCATCGCGATGAGCATCGTGACACCCGTGTAGAGCAGGTGGTCGGCCGTCCTCGGGCCGATCCCGTTGGTCATGGCGAAATGCGCCGGATCGAAGATCCAGGCGAGGGCATCCGCGAAGAAGTTCATCGTGCCACCGCGCTGTCGGCGAGGGGGCGGGCGCGGAATCGAGGGAACAACGTGTGCGCCCAGGGCATGAGGAGTCTCCCCAGCATCACCAGGACCAGGTCGAAGACCAGGGCGATGAGCATGATGAACACGATGCCGATCGCCACCTCAGTGGGGAAGTCCCGTTGGTAGCCGTTGAGGAACAGGTACCCGAGGCCGCCCTTGCCGATGAGGGCTGCAACGCTCAGGAGGCTGACTGTCGTCACCGAGACCACACGCAGGTTCGCGAGAAGGACGGGCCCGGCGAGCGGGAACTCCACTGACCAGAAGCTCGTCAAGGCCGAGTGCCCGACCGCCGTGGCGGACCGCAGGACGGAGGGGGAGACGGACGCGAACGCATCAGCGGCTCCGCGGATCATGATCGCCACGGCGTAGATCGACAGGGCGACGACGACGTTGAGGTCGTCGAGGATCTTCGTGCCGAGTACGGCCGGCAATGCCACGAAGAGGGCGAGGGAGGGAATCGTGAACAGGATGCCGCCGAGGCTCAGCAGGATCGCTCGCGCCGCCCGGTACCGGCTCGCAAGCCAGCCGAGCGGGATCGAAGCAAGGAAACCGACGAGGATCGGCGGGGCACTGAGTCGCACATGGTCGAGCGTGAGTCCGAGGACCAGATCACGGTTCTCCCACAGCCACTGCATCAGGCATCGCCCGCCTGGTCGGTCTTGTTCGAGACACTGCGCGACTTGGGGCCGGATCCCGCACCGGCGAGGACTCCCCCCGGGGCCTCGATGACACCCGCCGCATAGCCCGAACCGTCGATGAGGAGGTACTCATCGCCAGTGGCTGGCCGGGATGGGTCGACCTCGAGACGCCGCTTTCCACGCCCGACCCCGATGAAATCGCCAACGAACTCGCTCGCCGGGTCGGCGAGAATGTCCTTCGGATGCCCCTGCTGGGCGATGTGGGCTCCCGCCTGCAGGATGACGACCTGGTCGCCGAGCAGGAATGCCTCGTCGATGTCGTGGGTGACGAAGACGACCGTCTTGTCGAGTTCGCGCTGGAGCCGAAGAAGTTCCTGCTGCAGGTCGGCCCTGACGATCGGGTCGACGGCACCGAACGGTTCGTCCATGAGAAGGATGTTGGGATCCATCGCGAGCGCCCGCGCGACCCCGACACGCTGCTGCTGGCCGCCGGAGAGCTGGCTCGGGTAGCGTTCCGCGAGGGAACGGCCGAGCCCGACGGTGTCGAGGAGTTCACGCGCCTGCGCGTGCGCAACCCGCCGCGGCACCCCCTCGAGAAGGGGAACCGTCGCCACGTTGTCGATGACCTTCCGATGCGGGAGGAGCCCAGAGTTCTGCATGACGTACCCGATCCGGCGCCGGAGGGCGACGGGCTCGAGTCGCGCGATGTCCTCGCCGTCGATCTCGATCGAGCCGCTCGTCGGGTCGACCATCCGGTTGATCATGCGCAGGAGCGTCGTCTTGCCGCATCCGGACGAACCGACGAGCACGGTCGTCTTGCGCGACGGGATCACAAGACTGAAGTCGTCCACGGCCTGCGTTCCATCGGGGAATCGCTTGGACACGGATCTGAACTCGATCATTGGCTGTGGCTCTTCTCCTCGAGTGGCCGTCAGACCAGTCAAACACTACAGAGCACCACAGACATTCCCGATGGCCGTCAATTGGTGCGGCGAGACCTCCGTCGGGTGAGACGACCATGCGGTTCAGACCGCGGGCGCCGGTTCCCCGTAGACGCCGACGAGGTAGCTGCGCGCAACCCGTTTCGCCTCGTCGATGTATCGCTTATCTCCACGATTGTTGAAAGCGAAGGCGCGTGCGAGCAGGGAATCCACGATGCTGAATGTCACCTCGAGCCGGAAGGCGAGGTCCTCATTGTCCTTGAAACCGAACCGTGAGGCGAGCACAGAGGCGACCACGGCCGAGACCTGGCTGCTCCCGGTCCTGTCGCTCTCCCTCGGTCGCAGATCGAGCACATCGCCGAACCGGAGCGCCGCGAAGGCCGGCTCCTTGGCAAAGGCGTCGACGCCGTCGTCGATGAGTGCCTCGATCGCATCCCACCAGGTCGAGAAGTCGCGACCCGCCAGGGTCGCTCGAGCGCGATCGGAGAACCGATCGATCGCACGCGCGGCAACGCTCTGCAGCACGGAGATGCGGTCGGGGAAGTAGCGGTACACGGTGCCGATCGAGGCACCGGCGCGCTCGGCGACCATGGCGGTCGTCAGGCGCTCGAAACCAACGTGGTCGATTGCCGCTGCGGCGGCGTCGAGAAGGCTGGCCAGTCGCGCAGTGCTGCGCGCCTGCACGGGTTCGTTGCGTAGAAGCGCGGTTGGTCCGGACACTGCTTTCTCCGTCTGTTCGGCCAGCGCGGGGGCGCTGGGGTGATCCTCGCGATGTTGAGGAAATTGTAGCCTGCCCCCGAACCGGGGGCGCAAAAATTTCGCCGGGGTTTGGAATATGGGGGGACTTCTCAGGAACGTCGAGGCCCCGGGGCCGGCCTCATCGCGAGCCGTGAAAGACTGGCAGGATGAGCGGGCCCACGACAACTCCAGATGCCGAGGGCACCGAACCACTCGCGCTGCGCTTTCCCGCACGACTCGAGGACCGCTACCACCGCTTCCGCGAGCGCCGGGCGCGCCGGCGCGGACTGACCCCCGTCGTCATGCCCTACACCGGTTACGGGTCGACGCAGTGGATTCGCGTGCTTTCTCGCGTCCTGCTCGCGCGGCCGGCCGCGGCGGACGACGTGCGCTACCGCAAGATCCGCGGCTGGCGCAGTTTCACGAGCGTTCCGGTGGGCGATGTCACCGTGCTCATCGGCATCGACGGCATGGAATACCCGGTGACCGCCGACCGCGGAGGCGTCGTCGACGAGGTCATCGAGGTCGCCCTCTCCCCCGGCTGGCGGACCATCACACTGCGGACGGTGGATTCGACCCCGATCGAGGCGCCCGTCTTCATCGTCGACCCGAAGGCGACACTCGGTATCGTCTCCGACGTCGACGACACGGTCATGGTCACGGCGCTTCCGCGACCGCTCCTGGCTGCATGGAACACGTTCGTGCTCGACGAACACGCCAGAGCCCCGGTTGCAGGCATGGCCGTGCTCTTCGAGAAGCTCGTGCGGGACCACCCCGGCGCCCCCGTGGTCTACCTCTCGACGGGCGCCTGGAATGTCGCGCCGACGCTCACCCGGTTCCTCTCACGGCACCTCTATCCGCCAGGACCGCTTCTCCTGACCGACTGGGGTCCAACGCACGATCGCTGGTTCCGAAGTGGCCGCGCACATAAGGAGGAGAGCCTGCGGCGGCTCGCGCAGGAGTTCCCGCACCTCAAGTGGGTCCTCGTCGGCGACGACGGACAGCACGACGAGGACCTCTACGCCTCCTTCGCGGCGGAACATCCCGACCGCGTCGCGACCATCGCGATCCGCCAGCTCTCCGGCGGCGAGGCCGTGCTCGCCGGCGGAAGGGCGAAACCGGGGCCTCACGAGGCGAACGGTCCGATCCGCTGGGTCTATGCGCCCGACGGCGCCGGGCTCGCCGACCAACTGGCCGATCTCCTCTGAGGGGATTCTGGGCTAGCGTTGAGTGTGGCCGAGTCCGGCCGACTGCCCGGATGCCCGGAGCGCCACGAACCCCTGGAGAACACTCTTGATCGAGCGCGGCCTGCTTGTGCGCCACGAACCCGTCGTCCGCAACCTCATCGTCGTGCGGAGAACGTCGCTCTCCCCCGGCCTTGTCAGGATCACACTGGGCGGCGACGAGCTCGACGGGTTCACGAGCCTCGGCGCGGCGGACCACGTCAAGGCGGTCTTCTCGGAGGACATCCGGCGCGACTTCACACCGCGCGCGTTCCGGCCCAAAGTCGGTGGCGCGGCGCCTGAACTCGATATCGACTTCTACCTGCACGGCGACGGAATCGCCTCGAGCTGGGCCGCGGCGGCGCGCGAGGGCGATCCCGTCACGATCGGCGGGCCTCGAGGCTCGCGCCTTGCGCCGGAGGGGGCCTCGAGAGTCATCCTCGGCGCCGACGAGTCCGCCCTGCCCGCATTCGCCCGATGGATCGAGTTGCTGCCGGATGCCGTGGAGATTCTCGGGTTCGTCGAGCTCGACAATCCCTCGGATGCCGCATACCTTGACCCTGACCACGTCCACAAGGCGCGGGTCGTGTGGCTCGACAAGGCGGATGGCGCGCTCGAGCGAGCCATCCGGGCGCTAGGGTCGATCGGCGACGACACTTTCGTGTGGATCGCCGGCGAGGCGACCTCGCTCATCCCGATCCGGCGCTACCTTCGCCGCGAGCTCGGGCTTCCCACCGCACAGGTCGCGATCGACGGGTACTGGAAGCGCGGAGAAGCCGGCCGAAACCACCACGCGCCGATCGACCCGGACGATCCGGAGGACTAGCTTCCCGTCGGGCTCGCATCCGCGTTGTGGCTCGTGCTCTCCCTGTCCTCGATTCCCACGGCGACGCGCAGTTCGCGCGCATCCTCCTCGAGCCCAGCCTCCCTGGCGAGATCGGAGAGCATCTCCGCAATCGCGTTGAGCTTGTGCTGAAGAGCCTGATCTGCGCGCGTCTGGCTGTTCTGGAGCAGGGCGACCATCAGGAAGGTGATGATCGTCGTGAGCGTGTTGATGATGAGCTGCCAGGTATCGATGTCCTTCAGAATGAAGATCGACGGCGCCCACACCACGACGAGGAGCACGCAGAAGCAGAAGAACCACGCCCGGCTCGCGACGCGCGACGCACCTTCGGCGAACCGATCGAACGCGCCGACGTGCGCTGAGACCTCGCTCGGCATCTTCGGGTTCTCGGCCATCGACCGCCCTCCTTCATCGTCGAACCTCAGGGTAGGACCCGGCCGTGCCGGATCCGGAGACCTCCAGCAAACGAACAGGTACGCGCCGATCATGTAAGTCATGACGCTCGCGAGACTCGGCCGTGCGGCTGCGCCGAAGTGATCCGGCCGGGCCGGGAATCACCCGCCGCCGTGCGGGAAAGAGCTTCCGGTACCTGAGCCCGGAAGGCGAACGCATCGACGATCCGGCGGAGCTCGCACGCCTGAAGGCTCTCGTCATCCCTCCCGCCTGGTCTCAGGTGTGGATCTGCCCGGCCGCCAACGGGCACATCCAGGCGACGGGTATGGATGCAGCGGGCCGCCGGCAGTACCTCTACCACCCCGCATGGCGCGAGCAGCGCGATCGCGTCAAGTTCGATCGGGCTCTCGAACTGGCGAGCGCGCTCCCTTCCGCACGGCGCTTCGTGACGCGCGCGCTCACGAGCGACGTGCTCCCCACGAGGCAGCGCGCGCTCGCCGCCTCCTTCCGGATCCTCGACCTCGCCTCACTGCGGGTCGGCAGCGAGCAGTACGCAGCCGACAACGGGAGTCACGGACTTTCAACACTCCTGTGCTCCCACGTGACCATTCACGGCGACGCCATCCGGCTCGAGTTCCCAGGCAAGAGCGCGCAACTGTGGGAATCGACCGTGGTGGACAGTGATCTCGCCTCAGCGCTCGGCACGATGCGGCGCAGGCGGTCAGGGCGCCTGCTGGCCTGGCGCGACGAGGCGGGGTGGCATCCGCTCTCCGCCGCGGAGATCAACGACTACATCCGCGAGCGCACGCGCGGGGACTTCACGGCGAAGGACTTCCGCACCCTTCACG
This sequence comes from Terrimesophilobacter sp., assembly GCA_036833635.1. Classification (GTDB taxonomy): domain Bacteria; phylum Actinomycetota; class Actinomycetes; order Actinomycetales; family Microbacteriaceae; genus Terrimesophilobacter. The sequence continues at coordinate 5,898 of DAITPJ010000041.1, read as the reverse complement.
GCACGATCGTGGCGGCCAGGTCGCTCCAGCGCAGCGGCCCGGCGAACACGGCATCCGCACGCACCCGTAACATCGCGCGGGCGATGCGCGATGTGGCGGATGAACTCGGAAACACCGCAGCGGTCGCCCGCTCCAGTTACGTCGACCCGCGCGTCATCGACCGCTACCGGGACGGCGAGGTGATCGCGGCGACCGGCTCGCCCGAGCGGGCGCTGCGTGCCCTGCTCTCATGACCAGGATGCCGGACCCGCCGTTCCTGCCCGGTACGTCTCGAGCGGCACCGCGTCCTTTCTCCATGCGGCGAGCACCGGCTCGACGATGCGCCAGCATTCCTCGATCGCATCCGCCCGGACCGAGAGCGTCGGATCGTCGCTCAGCAGGCCGGACAACACCTCGCCGTACGGCCCGAGTTGCCCCGACCCAAACTTCGTGTTCAGCACGACCCTGTCGAGTGTGAACGGATCGCCCTGGCCGTTGATGTTGAGGTCGAGTTCGATGCCATCCGGACTGAGCGCGATTCTCAGAGCCGCAGGGCCAGGATCGCCGCCGAGCCCCGACGGGACGTGAGGGGCGTTGCGGAAGGTCACGATGATCTCCTTGCGGGTATCGGAGAGCGCCTTGCCGGATCGAAGGGTGAACGGCACTCCTGCCCACCGCCAGTTGTCGATCGCGAGCGTGACCTCCGTGAGCGTCTCCGTCCTGTTCTTCGGGTCGACACCCTTCTCCTTGACGTAGGAGGGCAGCGCGCGCTTTCCGATAGTGCCCGCGGTGTAGCGCGCGCGCCGGCTGGAGCGGGCGGGGTCACCGCCGAAGACGCGCGTCGCCCTGAGTGCCTGCGCCATGGCACCGCGCAGGTCTTCGGGGTCGAGACTCGCCGGCGGCTCCATGGCGACGAGCGCCATGACGAGAAGCAGGTGACTCTGGATCATGTCGACGAGGGCGCCAGCGTGGTCGTAATATCCGGCCCTTCCCTCGAGCCCGAGCTGCTCGTCGAAGACGATCTCAACACTCTCCACGTTGTCCGCGTTCCAGATCGGCTCGAAAAGTCGGTTCGCGAATCGGAGGCCGAGCAGGTTGAGCACCGTCGACTTGCCGAGGAAGTGGTCGACCCGGTGGATGTTGCGCTCGGGGATCAAGGTGATGAGCCGGCGGTTGAGCGACTCCGCGCTCCGCAGGTCGGTGCCGAAGGGCTTTTCGAGTCCGAAGACCGTGCCGCGCGGGAGCTCGACCTTGGTGAGGGCGGCGCAGGCGGCGATCGTCACCTGCGGCGGGAGCGCGAAGTAGAGGGCGGGCGCACCGGTGCAGTTCTCCAGGATGCTGCGAAGATCCCCTGGGTCAGTCACGTCGGCGCGAAGGTACTCCGCCTTTCCCGCGAGCGTCTTCGCGCCTGGGCCTGTCGATCCCCCAGCGGCGAAGGATGTCGCGACGCGCTTTCGCCATGCCGCGTTCGACAGGGCATCCTGCCCTACCCCGATGAGCCGAAGGTCTCCGCCTCGTCCAGAGTCGATCAGCTGGCCGAGGCCCGGGAGCAGCAACCGGCTCGTCAGGTCGCCGCTCGCACCCAGGATCACGAGAGTTCCTATGCGAGTTTTCATCCGCCAAGGGTAACCCCGGGTCCCGATGACAAGATGGGACGATGGTTTCGCACATCGAGGACTACGCGTTGATCGGCGACTGCCACACCGCTGCGCTCGTCGGCAACGACGGCAGCATCGACTGGCTGTGCCTCCCCCGGTTCGACTCCGCGTCGATGTTCGGGGCCCTGCTCGGGACGAAGGATCACGGTCGCTGGCTACTTGCCCCGGCCGACGACGTCGAGAGCACGAGCCGCGAATACCTCGGGCCCACCTTCACACTCGTCACCCGCTGGGTCACCGCCGACGGCGAGGTCGAGGTGACCGACCTCATGCCGCACGGTGACCGCCGCGCTGACCTGATTCGGCGAGTGCGTGGCATCCGGGGCTCCGTCGCGATGAAGCAGGAGCTGCGCATCCGCTTCGGCTATGCGGATGCGATGCCATGGGTCAGGCAGTTCGAGGAGAAGGGCGGGCGTGGCATCGTCGCCGTCGCTGGTCCGGATGCGGTCGTCGTCCGCGGGCCGAAGCTGACCGCCGCGGACCACGCCCACACGTCCGAGTTCACGGTCGCAGAGGGCGAAACCGTTGACGTGTCGCTCACCTGGTACCCCTCGCACCGAGTGGCTCCCCCTCGGCCGGATGTCGACAAGGCCATCGCCCGGACCACGGCCTGGTGGACCGACTGGGTCTCGGCGTGCGAGAAGGACGACGGGCCATACGAGGACCTCGTCGTTCGGTCACTGCTCGTCCTCCGCGCACTCACCCACGAGGACACCGGAGGGATCGCCGCCGCGGCGACAACGAGTCTTCCGGAGCAATGGGGGGGCGTGCGCAACTGGGATTACCGTTTCGTGTGGCTGCGCGACGCGTCGGCGACCCTCGAGGTGCTGCTCAGCCGCGGGTTCAAGAGCGAAGCGCTGACCTGGCGCAACTGGCTGCTGCGGGCGATCGCCGGTGACCCAGCCGACATCCAGATCATGTACGGGCTCGCCGGCGAGCGCGAGCTCACCGAACTCACGATCGACAGCCTGCCCGGCTATGACGGCGCGGCGCCCGTTCGGAGAGGCAACGGCGCGTTCACCCAGTACCAGGGCGACATCTTCGGCGAGACGATGATCGCGCTGCAGAAAGCGCGGGAGCTCGGCGTCGAGGAGGACCAGTTCTCCTGGCCGCTGCAGAGGGCGATGCTGGCCTTCATCGAAGAGAACTGGCAGCGTCGCGACCACGGGATGTGGGAGATGCGCGGGCCCCTGCGGAACTTCACTCATTCGCGCGCGATGCTGTGGGCCGCCCTCGACTGCGGGGTACGCGCCGTACGCGACCACGGCCTCGACGGGCCGGCCGAGAAATGGGAAGTCCTGCGGGACGAGATCCGCGACGAGATCGAGACGCATGGCTTCGACCGCGAGCGCAACACCTACACGCAGTACTACGGGTCGAAGGGCGTCGATGCGACGTTGCTGCAGCTCGCGCAGATCGGGTACGTGCGGCACAACGACGAACGGATGCTCGGCACGGTCGCAGCGATCGAGGACGAGCTGCTCGTCGACGGGCTGCTGCTGCGGTACCGCACCGAACTCTCGGATGACGGCCTGCCCGCGGGCGAGTTCCCGTTCCTGGCCTGTTCGTTCTGGCTCGTCGAGCAGTACGCGCTCAGCCACAGGCTTGCGGATGCGACTCGGCTCATGGACCGGCTCGTCGGCTTCTGCAACGACCTCGGGCTGCTCTCGGAGGAGTACGACACGCAGCAGGGGCGCCAGGCCGGCAACACGCCCCAGGCCCTGTCGCACCTCGGCCTCGTGCGGGCAGCAGGAGCGATCGCGTTCGCGACCGGCCAGGAGAAGTCCGAGACGCTCGCGACCGTGAGCGAGCAGGGAGCCAGCGCGTGAAGGGCGAGGAATGAAGGCGGTCGACCGCCGCATCGTCCGACTGCGTCTCGCCGCGCAGCGGATCACCTCGAGCGAGTTCACGAGCGCCGCCGAGGTCGTGAGGTGGATGACCGCCATGCAGGCACAGGACCTGCCGGGAGCACTGTGGTCGGTCGGTCTTCGCCTCCCCGACTCGACGGAGGCCGACGTGAATGCTGCCCTGCGCGACGGGACGATCGTGCGGTCATGGCCCATGCGCGGCACGCTTCACCTCGTCGCGCCGGAAGACCTGCGATGGATGCTCTCCCTCACCACCGAGAGGCTCGTGAGACTCGCCGCCGCGCGACGCGCAGCCCTCGACCTTGACGAGCGGCGGCTCGAGCGGGCGCGGGACGCCGTCATCGAAGCGCTGAGGGGCGGCCGGGCACTCCGCCGCGACGAGATGTACGACGTGTTCGATCGCGCCGGCATCAGGCCGGACGGCCAGCGCGGCTACCACGTGCTCTGGCATCTCGCCCAGACCGGCACGCTGTGCTTCGGCCCGCCCGACGGCAAGCAGCAGACCTTCACCCTGTTCGACGAGTGGATCACGCGGAGCAGGGACCTCCCGCGCGAGGAGGCCCTGGGCGAGTTCGCGCTCCGGTACTTCCGCAGCCACGGCCCGGCGACGATCCGCGACTTCGCGTGGTGGTCCTCGCTCACCCTGGCCGACGCCCGGATCGGGCTCGCGGTCGCGCGCGGCGACCTCTCGACGATCGAGCGGGACGGCGACGAACTGTATTTCGCGGAAGGCGCGGATCCCGAACCGGGCCGGGACGGCATCCGGATGCTCCCCGGCTTCGACGAGTACCTGCTCGGCTACCAGGACCGCACCCCGCAGCTCGCCGCGGAGCACGCCGACCTTGTCGTTCCCGGCAAGAACGGCATGTTCTTTCCGACGATCGTGCGCGACGGCGAAGTCGTCGGCACCTGGAAGCGCGCACTGTCGTCTCGAGGCGTGACGATCGTCTCCGCACCGTTTGGCACGCCCGGCAATACCCTGAGGACTGGATTCGATCGGGCGGGCAGGCAGTACGGTCGTTTTCTCGAGAGGAAGGTCGCGAATGGGTAACCGTGCCCTGCGCGCAGCCATCGTCGGCGGCGGAATCGGCGGCATGGCGGCGGGATACGCGTTTGCCGCGCGCGGATTCGATGTGCAGATTTTCGAGCAGGCAGGCGAGATTGCGGAAGTCGGCGCCGGACTCATGATGACGCCGAACAGCCGCCGTCTCCTCGAGCGAATGGGCCTCGGCCCGGCGCTGGCGAGGGTCGGCGCCACCGTGGGAGCCGGCTCGAGCTATTACCGGAGCGATGGAACGCTCATCGCGCAGATCCACACCACCGACTCGAGCGGATGGAATGGCGTCTACGGCATGCACCGGGCCGACCTGCTCTCGGTACTCGCGTCTGCTTTGCCCGCCAACGTCATCCATACCGATCACCGGTGTACCGGCTTCGAGCAGGATGGGAAGACCGCTCGACTCTCCTTCGCCAACGGCACCGTCGCCGAGGCCGACGTCGTCATCGCTGCCGACGGCATCCACTCGACCCTTCAGAAGTACGTCGTCCCACCGTCCAGCCCGGTGAACTCGGGATCGGTTGCCTATCGGGGTCTCGTAGACGCCGATCGGCTGCCCTCCTGGCCGACCGACGCGTCGACGATGTGGTTGGGGGCGGGCAAGCACTTTCTCGTCTTTCCCGTGCGTTCGGGTTCACTACTCAACTACGTCGGCTTCATCCCGAGCGAGAGCATCGCGGGCGAATCCTGGTCTGCTCCCGGCGATACTGCACGTCTCGTGCAGGAGTTCTCCGGATGGGACCCCCGCGTCGAAGAGTTGCTCGCTCGGGTCGACAAGACCTTCTGGTGGGGACTCTACGATCGCAAACCGCTTGCCACCTGGGCGAACGGGCGCCTGGTGCTGCTCGGCGACGCGGCGCATCCGATGCTGCCCTTTCTCGGCCAGGGGGCGAACCAGGCCATTGAGGACGGGGTCGCCCTGGCAGTGCTCCTCGCGAAAGCGGGCCGCGAACGCGTCGTCGAGGCGCTCGACATTTTCAGTACCTTTCGACGTGAACGTACCGACCGGATCCAGGCCGGAGCGCGCGTCAACGGCAGTCGCTTCGACTCGGTGGATGGATACGAGAATCTCGAAGTCAGGGACGCCGAGATCGCCAGTTCCCGCGATTTCCGGCTCTGGCTGTTCGACTACGACATCGAGGAGCGGGCGGGCGAGCTTGCGATTCCCTAGCCGCTTCGCCCGCGTGCACGCCGGCGTCTTGACCTAAACTCAGCCGACTGCTAACGTCGGTTCGTACCGCCGTGCGCCCCCACGCTCGATGGTGCATGCCACACCCGAACCCGTTCCTTACCCCCGGAAGGAACAACTGGCGATGCCTGTTGCGTTGAACTTCAT
>DAITPJ010000040.1:13921-18276 GCA_036833635.1 Terrimesophilobacter sp. | reverse complement strand
CAACGCGGGCTTCGAGCCCCTCGCCGTCGTGTCGTTCAAGCGGGCCATGGTGCTCGTGATGAACGCGAAGGCGACGATCGTCGCTTCGGATGACGAGCATCCGGTCTTCACGGCGTTCGGCGCCTACGACCGGCCGTCGGTCATCCTGCTCACGCGGTATGTGCGGATCCCCACTGGGCGTTCGATCCCGGTGAGCCGGCGCGGGGTGCTGAGGCGCGATGCTTCGAGGTGCGGGTACTGTGGCGGGTCGGCGTCGACGATCGACCACGTGCTGCCGCGGTCGCGCGGGGGCAAGGACAGCTGGGAGAACCTCGTCGCCTGCTGCCTGCGCTGCAATAACGAGAAGGGCGACCGCACGCCGTCGGAGATGCATTGGCACCTTCGGGTCCGCCCGCAGCCGCCTCACGGGACCGCCTGGCTCGTGCGCGGCATCGAGCGCGCCCTGCCCGAGTGGGACGAGTTCCTGGCGCCCGTCGCTGCGTAGCCGCAGTCGCTGGTTGAGTAGCGCCTCGCGAAGCGAGTCGCGTATCGAAACCGGGAACCTCACCTCTGGCGTCCCACCATGTCGGCCCCTACTGTTTCACTATCCAACGAAGCCGCCGACGACAATCGGGCGCCAGAGAGGACGCGACCATGACCGAGATCCTGCTCTTCCACCACGTGCAGGGGTTGACGCCCGGCGTCCTGGCCCTTGCCGACGCTCTGCGAGCGGCCAGCCACACCGTGCACACGCCCGACCTGTTCGATGGCCGAACGTTCGACTCGATCGCGGACGGCATGCAGCACATCCAGGCCACCGGTTTCGGCCCGTTCCTCGAGGCGGCCAAGGCGATCGCCGCCGAGCTGCCGGATGACCTCGTCTACGCGGGCATTTCGTTCGGTGTCGTCTCCGCCCAGAACCTCGCGCAGACCCGTCCTGGCGCTCTCGGCGCGGTGCTGCTCGAGTCGACGATCCCGCATGAGGAGTTCGGCCCGTGGCCGGCCGACGTGCCCGTGCAGATCCACGGCATGGATGCCGACCCCGAGTTCGTCGGCGGCGGCGACATCGATGCGGCGCGCGAGCTCGTGGCAGTCGCACCCGATGCCGAACTGTTCCTCTACCCGGGCGACTCCCATCTCTTCACCGACTCGAGCCTGCCCGGTCATGACCCTGCCGCGACCGCGCTCGTCCTCGAGCGGGTGCTCGCCTTCCTCGCCCGCCTCTGAGTCGGTGATGTCCCTCGCTGGTTGAGTAGCGCCCAGGTTCCGCTCGTTGAGTAGCGCGCAAGTTCCGCTGGTTGAGTAGTGCGCCTCCGGCGCGCGTATCGAAACCATCGCCTTTCCCTCTGCAGAGCGACCGTTTCGAAGGGAGCCACCCCAGACCCCTCTCCGCTAAACTCAACGAGCCAGCCTCTGTAGCTCAATGGAAGAGCAGTTCCGTCCTAAGGAAACGGTTGGGGGTTCGAGTCCCTCCAGGGGCACCATGTGACGCGCACTCGGCCGAGCATTTCGGATGCTTCCACGCGTAGATATCGACCGCTATCATGATGACGTGGGTGCCATGACGATCGGCGAGTCGCTGCGCCGGCGGCGGCTCGATGCGGGAATTTCGCAGCGGGAGCTTGCGGCGCGCTCCGGGGTGCCGCAGCCGAATATTGCCGCCTACGAGCGTGGGCGCCGAACCCCTGCGACGAGAACTCTTGAACTCCTCGATGACACACTGAATGTCCCGACGCTCGGGAGGCTCCGCGCAGCTCGAGACGCGATCATCCACGCGGCCGGAGCCCGGAAACTCAGTGACGTCCGAGTGTTCGGTTCGGTCGCCCGGGGAGAGGCGCGCCACGGTTCCGACGTCGATCTGCTCGTCCGTCCCGATCCCGGGGCGTCGCTGTTCGACCTCGCCGGATTCATGGTGGATGTCGAAGAGCTTCTCGGAGTCGGTGTGGACGTCGTATCCGATCGAGGGACGGGTCCCGTGATGGACCGCATTCTCGCCGAAGCCGTCCCATTGTGACCGAAGAGTTCGACCGTACTCCCGCGATCCTCGCCGACGTGGCGCGCTTCGCGGCCACGGCGCGACGCGTGGTCACGCGCGGCCGCGAACGGTTCATGGACGCGGACGACGATGATCAACGCCGCATCGCTCGCTCGCTCATCCTCGATCTATCGGTGGCGGCGGATCGCCTGCCCGAGTCGTTCCGCCAATCGCATCCTGACATCGACTGGCGCGGTATCCGCGCCGTCCGCAACTTCATCGCTCACGACTATGACGGAACTGACGACGAGATCCTGTGGCAGGTGATGGTTGTGCAGTTCCCGTCAATCATGAAAGCACTTCAACGGCAGAAGGCCTGGACCGTCGAGGACCATCTCCGCGAGGCGAGCCCCGAGCACGTCTCGCTCTACCACGCGGTCGCCGCACTCATCGCCGAGCACGGTCCGGTGACGCTCTCCGTGTCGAAGACGACGATCACTTTCAAGGGCATCCGTCGCGGGTTCGCCGGTGCGCGCCCGACGAAGCACGGCGTCGAGGGCTACCTCGACCTGACCCGTTCGCTCGCCGGCGATCCACGCATCCGAAGAGCATCGCCGTATACGAAGCGCCTCTTCGTCAATCACTACCGCGTCGCATCCGAGGCCGACCTGGATGCGACCTTCCGCGGCTGGGTCGCGGAGGCGTACGCGGTCGGGCGCGGCGACCACCTGGCGACATAGCCCGCAAGCGCCGGGCCCGAGAAGTCAGCAAGCGCACCTCATTCGGCGCGCAGCAGCGCCTCGAACGGCGCGATCGTCACGATGCCGGAGACCGCTCGCGCGAGGTCCGCGTCGAGCGTGACGAAGGCATCCGCCTGCAGCTGGGCGACCGCGACGTACTCGGCGTTCGCAGTGTCGTCCCAGCCGAGCTGCTCCGCGACCTTCCATGCCGTCGCGCGCGAGACCCGATCGCCGAGTAGCCGGATGCGCATGGTCGTGAGACGGTCGAGCATGGTGCGCGCGGCATCCGCCGAGAGCTCGCCCCGTCGCACCTCGCGGTAGATGAGCGAGAGCGCCTCCGAGCGGAGCAGGTTCGGCGCCACGAGCTTGTGCTCGTCGGGCACCACAATCCCCTCGCGCACGAGGCGGACCGCCGTGAGGGCATCGATTCCGAATCGCGTCATGAGTCAATTGTGCTGCGAGGGGCGCCCGCGAGGCGAGTGACCTACGCTGGTGACCGAAGAGCCAGGACCAGGAAGGCCGAGGTGACGTCCCATGGCAGACATGGATGAGCCCGTCGAGACGCTCCCCGCCGACGAGTGCTGGCACCTGCTCGCGAATGATGGCGTTGGCCGCCTTGCGACCGCAATCGTTAGCCCAGTGACCGGCGAGGTAGAGCCGGACATCTTCCCGATCAACTTCCACGTCCACGATGGTGCGGTCCTATTTCGCACTGGCCCGGGCAGCAAGCTCATCGACCTCACCGCGCAGCCTGCAGTCGCATTCCAGACGGATGGCCGGCGCGGCCGCAGTTACTGGAGCATCGTGGTCCGCGGCCGCGCCCGGCGCCTCGCATTCGACAGTGATATCGAGCAGTCAGGCATTCTCGAGACCTTCGCGGCGCATCCGACCGAGAAATGGAACTACGTGAGGATCGAGGTCGACTCGATCACCGGCATCCGTTTCCGAAGCTGAGCGAGCGCCGTCACGGCACCCGCGAATCAGCCGTTCATGCTCGCGATCTGGATGAGGTTGCCGACCGTGTCGTCGAACACCGCGGTCGTTGCCGGGCCACCGACCATCGGCGGCTGCGAGAACTCGACGCCGAGGGCCTTCAAGCGTTCGTACTCGATGTTCGCGTCGTCAACGCTGAACGACGTGAACGGTATGCCGTCGGCCACGAGCGCCGACCTGAACGGTGGCACCGCGGGGTGGTCGGCGGGCTCGAGCACGAGCTGCGTGCCCTCGGGCTCCTCGGGCGACGCGACGGTGATCCAGCGGTACTCGCCGACGGGCACGTCGTAGGTGAGCACGAAACCGAGCTTCTCGGTGTAGAACGCGAGCGCCTTGTCCTGGTCGTCGACGAAGATGCTCATCAGTTTGATTCTCATGGTGCCTCCTCCCGCGGCGGCCTGGGCGGCCACCGCTGCGTGATCTGACCCAGAGGTCCGGGGTCGATGGTGTGGATCTTGTAGCGTCCCCGGCGCTCGCTGTGCACGAGGCCGGCCGCCTCGAGCACCTCGAGGTGCTGAGAGACCGCCTGCCGGGTCGAGGTGAAGCCGTGTTTCATGGCGAGCCGACTGCAGATCTCGAACAGCGTCTGCTCATCGCGATCCATCAACTCGTCGAGGATGGCGCGACGCGTCTCGTCCGCCAGGGCCTTGAAGACGTCGCCCATGGGG
>DAITPJ010000040.1:0-13821 GCA_036833635.1 Terrimesophilobacter sp. | reverse complement strand
TTCTTCCGGCTCGAGACGCGCCGGGCGGGCGAGATCATCCAGAAGCTCGTCAACTACCGGCTGCAGCTCGCCGTCATCGGGAGCATCGAAGAGCACGTCGCGGCCAGCGGCGCCCTCCGCGACTTCGTGTGGGAGTCCAACCGCGGCGAGCACGTCTGGTTCCTCCCCGACGACGCCGCGCTCGAGGCGAAGCTCGCGACGCGCCCGACCGAGTGATTCCCGATCGGACGAGTCGGCCCGCCGATGCGGCATCACTCGTCCGATCGGGCGTCACTGAGGGGGCAGGGGCGCTACGCGGCAGCGGACAGGGAATCCAGTGCTTCGTCGCCGCTGCGTCAGCGCTTCGGGTGCGCGGCGAAGAACTGCCAGATGACGGATGTCGCATCCAGCGCCTGCGACGGCTGGTGGCGGAACTCCTCCGGGTCGCCCGGTTTGAGCGGCGCGCCCGGCCAGCCGTGCTCGCCGTCGGCGACCGTCACGAGCTCGACGCTCCGGCCGTCGGCGCAGGAGGCGATCGAGGTCACGACCACGCCTGCGGTCGTCACGTCGGGAGCATCGCATCCGTCGACCGTGCGCCAGGCCTCGATTACCGAGTCGATGCGTGGCCCGTCGATCGTCGCTGGGCCGGTGCCGGGGCTGCCGTCGAAGGGGATGGTCGTGTCCTCGAGGCCATGGATGTGGATGACCGAGGTCGGGTTCGGATGGCGGCAGTCGGCGAGCATGGTCGCCGAGTCAGGCGCGATCGCCGCGAAGACGTCGGACTCGCAGGCGAGCGTGTAGCTCAGGATTCCGCCGTTGCTGATCCCCGCCGCGAACACCCGGCCCCGGTCGATCGGGCTCGCCTGCTCGATGGCCTCGACCATCGCGAGGACGAACCCCACGTCATCCACCCCGTCGCGACCCGACCGACCGCAGCAGGGCGCGCCCGTCTCGTCGACGCCGTCGACGTTCCATGCGTGGATGACGGGGCCGAGCGCATCCGGATAGGCGACGATGATGTGCTCCTCCTGGGCGAGCCGATCCCATCCGTACGACGTCTCCGCCTGCTGGCCGCTGCCGCCTCCACCGTGAAGCATGACGACGAGAGGGGAGGGGCCGGTGAGCCCGGTCGGCACGAAGACCCGGTACGTGCGTTGCTCGCCGTCCCACTGCATCGCGTAGGCGTTCGACCCTGTCGGGAGGGATTGCTCGACGGGGGCCGCGCTCGGGGTCGAGGCTGAGGAGGGGCGCGCGGATGCCGCGGGCGCGTCCGCTCCGGCTGTCACCTGGCCGCGGTGCGCGATCGCGAACCCGACGATGACGAGGAGCGCGGCGACGGCGAGCGAGACGGCGATCCGGAGTCCCGTGCGGCGTCGCGTCATGGAGAAAGCGTAGTTGCGGCTGCGCCTCGCGCAGCGAACCCGCCCCGTTCGGTCGAGAGATGCCGCATCGGCGGGCACACTTGTCCGAACGGGCATCATTCGCCGGCGCCGCCGGCGTCGGCCTACGTGAGCTCGACGGGCATGAGCGTCGGCCGCTTCGGCTCGCGGCCGTCGCCGGAGGAGCGCCCGGTGAGTCGCCGCCCGATCCAGGGCAGGACGTACCCGCGCCAGTAGGCGATCGTGCCCGGCCGCTTCAGCTCGAGCGACTCGTCGCCCCAGTGCGGCACCGGTGCACCCAGTGCGCGCAGCACATTGCTCGCCACGCGCCGGTGCCCGAGCCGGTTGAGGTGCAGCTTGTCGACCGACCAGAAGCGAAGGTCGGTGAGCTCGGCATCCGCCCAATTGTCGACGAAGGTGACGAGGTCGGTTTCCGGCACGCGCGCCCGCACCTCCCTCGCCAGCTGCTCGCCCCGCACCTCGATGCGCGCGCCGAGCGGGATGTGCTTCGTCGGGTTGCCGCCGCTCAGGAGCAGCACGTGGATCCCCGCGCCCATCGCCTTCTCGGCGGCCGCCGCCAGCCGGTCGGCGACCGATTCCACGGAGACCTTCGGCCGCATGATGTCGTTGCCGCCGCCGTTGAGGCTCAGGAGGTCGGGGCCGAGCGCGATCGCGGCATCCAGCTGCTCGTCGACGATCGGGCCGAGCAGGCGACCCCGGATGGCGAGATTCGCGTATCCGAAGGCCGCATCCGCGCCGTCCCGTTCCCGGGCGGCGAGGGCGAGGCCGAGCGCGACGAGATCGGCCCACCCGCGCACGCCGCCATCCGGAAGGTCGTCGCCGACGCCCTCGGTGAAGCTGTCCCCGATCGCGACGTAGGAGCGAAAGCGCATGAAACCAGTCCACCACACGTACCGACCGCGGCGGCAATCGGGCGCATGATGGAGTTCGCACACTTCGACAGGAGAGACATGAGCGGCGAACGAGTCCTGGTCACCGGTGGTTCCGGCTTCATTGGGATGCATTGCATCCTGGCCCTCGCGAAGGTCGGCCACCCGGTGCGCACGACCGTGCGGTCACTCGACCGCGAACCCGAGTTGCGCGCCATGCTCGCCAGGGGAGGGATGTCATCGGATGCCGAGCTCGAGTTCGTCGTCGCCGATCTCATGAGCGACACGGGCTGGGCGGATGCCGTGGCCGACTGCGACTATGTTCTGCACGTCGCCTCGCCGTTCCCCGGCCGCGACCCGAAGGACGAGGACGACCTGATCCGCCCGGCACGTGAGGGCGCGCTCCGCGTGCTCGCCGCGGCGCGCGACGCGGGAGTCGCGCGCGTCGTGCTCACGTCGTCGTTCGCGGCCATCGGCTACGGCACGAAGGAACTCACGCGCCCTTACACGGAGGAGGACTGGACTGACGCCACGGCGCCGGTGAGCGCCTACGTCAAGTCGAAGACGCTTGCCGAGCGTGCGGCCTGGGGTTTCATCGAACGCGAAGGCGGAGCGATGCAGCTGAGCGTCGTGAACCCGGTCGCCGTGCTCGGACCCGTCTTCGGCACCGACCTCTCCACCTCGGTCGAGCTCATCCGTCGGTTGTTGAACGGTGCCGCGCCTGGCCTGCCGAACGTGACGTTCGCGTTCGTGGACGTGCGTGACGTCGCCGACCTCCATGTTCGCGCCATGACGCACCCGGATGCCGCGGGGGAGCGATTCCTCGCCGCATCCGACGATGTGCTCACGGTGCCGCAACTGGCGGGGATCCTCCGCGACAAGCTGGGGGATGCGGCCCGCAAAGTGCCCAAGCGCACACTTCCCGACTGGACGGTGCGGGCCGCCGCAGTGTTCGACCCTTCGCTGCGCGAGGTCGCTCGCAGGCTCGGCAACAACCGCAAGGTGTCCAATGCGAAGGCCAGGTCGATGCTCGGCTGGTCGCCCCACTCCAACGAGGATCTGCTCGTAGCGACCGCGGAGAGCCTTCGCGAACTGGGTCTCGTGCCGAGTGTGGCGCGTTCTGCCCATTTTCGGTGAACTGCCGCATACTGTTCTCACTCGCGCGCTGCGCCACCACCTGGGTCAGCGCCATCGCAAGTAGAGGAGCGTGCCACGCCCATGAAACTCAACCCCTACCTGGCCTTCCGCGACAACGCGCGCGCGGCCATGGAGTTCTACCACTCGGTGTTCGGCGGGGACCTCACGGTCAACACCTTCGCGGACTTCCACGCCAGCGAGGAGCCCGACGAGGACGACCTCGTGATGCACGCCCAGCTCGAGACCCCCAGCGGGTTCACGCTCATGGCCTCGGACACGCCCAGGAGAATGGATTACGCCCCCGGCACATCCGTTTCGATCTCTATCAGCGGCTCGAAGCCGGACGACGCAGCACTGCGCGGCTATTGGGAGCGGCTGTCCGAGGGCGGAACGGTCACGATGCCGCTTGAGACCGCCATGTGGGGAGACGTGTTCGGCATGCTTACCGACCAGTTCGGCACGGACTGGATGGTCAGCATCGGCAGCGACGAGGGCGCGGCCGGCTGACCCGTGGCGGGTCCGACGACGGTCGAGGAGTACCTCGCCGGGTTTCCAGATGACGTGCGCACGCGTCTCGAGAACGCGCGAGCCGCCATCCGGAAGATACTGCCGGATGCGGACGAGCGGATGAGCTACGGCATCATCCGCTTCGGCATCGCGGGGCGCCATGCGATCTACCTCGCCGGCTGGAAGAAGCACCTCGGCATCTATCCGGTTCCGAAAGCCGACGGGGACCTGGAGCGAGACATCGCGCCGTACCGGGCCGCCAAGGACTCCCTGCACTTCCCCTACGCGAAGCCGATCCCCTACGAACTCATCGAGCGCGTGATGGCCCATGTCGTGGGCCCCTGACCGCGCGACCGCTTTCATTATTCAGGAGACCGGCCGCCGGACCTCCTGAATAATGAAAGCTAGCGCCGGACCTTGCCCGTGAGGCCCGCGATCATCGCGAGGACGGACGGTTTCGCGGCGACCCACGCGACCGCCGTCACGACGATCGAGACCGCGAAGATGCCGAAGCCCCACCAGGTCTCGTCGTCGCGCACCGCGTACATGTGGTTGAGGTTGCGCAGGATCCCGGTCGTGAAGACGAGGAAGACGTGCACGAGGATGAAGAGCACGAAGTACACCATGACCGGGAAGTGGATCGCCCGGGCAAGTTGCACGGGGTAGATCCGCTCGATCGGCTTGAACCGCTCAGCGAGACCCGGCACCATCCGGATGCCGGTGATGATCGCCAGCGGCGCCGCGATGAAGACGGTCACGAAGTAGGCGAGCACCTGCAGCGCGTTGTAGTTGACCCAGCCGTTCTCGAGCGGCCAGTTGAGCGAGGCGTACTGGAGGGCGACCGACACGGAGTGCGGGATGGCGTCCCAGCTGAGCGGCACGAGGCGCATCCACTGGCCCGTGACGAAGATGAGCACGAAGAATACGAGGCCGTTGAGCAGCCACAGCATGTCGATGCTGATGTGGAACCAGTGGTTGAGGCTCACACGCACGGGCTCGCCCTTGGTGCGCAGCGGCCCGGTGTTGTTGCGGGTCCAATAGGCGGCCGGGCGCTTGGTCGTGCGGATCTGCCAGCCCGACCTGATGACGAAGAGGATCAGGAAGGCGTTGAAGAAGTGCTGCCAGGCGAGCCAGGCGGGAAAGCCCACGGGGGCATCCGCCGGAAGCGGGTCGTGGCCGGGGTACTGGGCGATGAAGTCGGCGACGGCCGGCAGCCCGCGCAGCCAGTTCGCGGCGAGCACGACGAGGGCGAAGGCGACGAGCAGGGCGGGGATGATCCAGACGAGGCGGAACCAGCGGCTCTCGCGGAAAGCGGCCAGGCCCCGCCGGGGAGTAGCCGAGGTCATCCCTTCTTCCTCGCCTTCACGGCGTCGATGAACTGGGGGACGATCTCGAAGAGGTCGCCCACGACACCGAAGTCGGCGATGTCGAAGATGGGGGAGTTCGCGTCCTTGTTGATGGCCACGATCGTCTTGGAGCTCTGCATGCCGGCGAGGTGTTGGATCGCGCCCGAGATCCCGACCGCGATGTAGAGGTTCGGGGACACGGTCGTTCCGGTCTGCCCCACCTGCAGGTTGTGCTCGCAATAGCCGGCGTCGACGGCAGCGCGGGAGGCGCCGAGCGCGGCGCCGAGCGTGTCGGCGAGTTCCTCGACGAGTGCGAACTTCTCCTTCGAGCCGAGGCCGCGGCCGCCCGAGACGACGATATCCGCAGACTGCAGGCTCGGCCGCTCGCTCGCCGCGGTCTCGACATGGCGGGCCAGAATCTGCGTTGTTGGCGCCGAGTCGGCCGAGATGTCGAGCTCGACGAGGGTTCCGGATGCCGCAGGAGCCGCGCCTTCGATCGAGTGCGGGCGCAGTGAGATGACCGGCACCCCCTTCGCGGCCTTCGCGGTCACGGTGAAGGAGCCGCCGAACGCCTGTTGGGTCACAACACCGTCCGCAGCGACGCCGATCGCGTCGCTCTGGTACGCGCCGCCGATGCGCACGGCGAGCCTGGCACCGGCCTCGCGCGCATCCGGGGAGCCGCCGACGATGATGGCCGCAGGTGTCGCGGTCGCGACGGCGGCCTCGAGCGCGGCGACCTGTGGTGTCACGAGCAGCGCGTCGGCCCCGGCGACGGATGCCGCATAGACCGTCGCGGCACCGAGCGCCCCGAGAGCGCTTGCGACGGGCGCGGCAGCACCGGCTTCGGTGACGACGACGGCTGCGGGCTCCCCGAGGATCGCGGCCGCGGCGAGAAGTTCTCCCGTCGCCGGTGCTGGAGCGCCGTCGGCGAGTTCGATGAGGACGAGTACCTGTGACATCCGGATTCTCCCTAGATCAGTTTCGCCTTGGCGAGGAAGTCGGCGAGCTGCTGGCCGCCGGTCCCGTCATCCTTGATGATCGTGCCGCCCGCCCGCGGGGGCCTGGCCGTCACGCTCTCGACGACCGACCAGGAGTTCGCACCGCCCGCCTCCCCGGCCGCGATGCCCAGGTCGGCGACGCCCAGCGTCTCGACGGGCTTCTTCTTCGCCGCGAGGATCCCCTTGAAGTTCGGGTAGCGCGCCTCGGCGATCTGCTCGGTGACCGAGACAAGAGCAGGAAGCTTCGCGGTGATCTCGACGTGGCCGTCCTCGGTCATCCGCTCGCCCGAGACCGTGTCACCGCTCACCGTGAGCGTGCGCAGGAAGGTCAGCTGGGCGAGGCCGAGCCGCTCGGCGAGCATCGCAGGGACCGCGGCGGTGCGGCCATCCGTCGACTCGTTGCCCGCGATCACGAGGTCGAAACCGCGGGAGCCGAGGGCGGCGGCGAGCGCCGCAGAGGTCTGCACGGCATCCGACCCGCCGAGCGCGTCATCGACGATGTGGATACCCGAATCCGCGCCCATCGCGAGCGACTTGCGTACGGCATCCTGTGCGTTCGAGGGGCCCATCGTGACGACGACGACCTCGCCGCCGTTGGCCTCCTTCACCACCAGAGCGGCCTCGACGGCCTTCTCGTTGATCTCGTCGATCACGACGTCACCACTGCGGTCGACCCGCTTGGTCTTCTCGTCGATCTGCCGGTCGCTCC
The DNA here is from genome assembly GCA_036833635.1 of Terrimesophilobacter sp. Taxonomy (GTDB): domain Bacteria; phylum Actinomycetota; class Actinomycetes; order Actinomycetales; family Microbacteriaceae; genus Terrimesophilobacter. Next base: position 6,876 of record DAITPJ010000040.1, on the reverse strand, counting down.
AGGTGTCCGGCACCTCTTTCACGAGCACTGCGATCTTCATCATGCCTACCATTCCATCATTGAATCGGTACCCCGGAACATTCTCTTGGCTCTCGGCAACAACCGATATAGTTGGATGTCCAACTAAATTGTACGATGCCGGGCAAGGACACGATCCGACCCCGGCCGAGAGGTTCCCGTGTACGCCATCAGCGACGACCAGCAGGCCCTTGTCGACATGGTTCGACATTTCGCCACCGAATCCCTCGCCCCGCACGCCGCAGAGTGGGACGAGACGCACCACTTCCCCGTCGACGTCCTGCGCGAGGCGGGCGAGCTCGGCATGGGCGCGATGTACTGCCGCGAGGAGTTCGGCGGGGCCGGGCTCTCGCGCGCCGATGCCATCCTCATCTTCGAGGAGCTCGCCAAGGGCGACACGACGATCGCGAGCTACATCTCGATCCACAACATGGTGGCCTGGATGATCGACGGTTACGGCTCGGACGCCCAGCGCGCGGAGTGGATCCCGACGCTCAGCACCATGGAGCAGCTCGGCAGCTACTGCCTCACCGAGCCTGGCGCGGGCTCGGATGCCGCGGCGCTCGCGACGCGCGCCGTGCGCGACGGCGACGACTACGTCATCAACGGAACCAAGCAGTTCATCTCTGGCGCCGGCACGTCGGCGATCTACGTCGTCATGGCCCGCACCGCCGATACCGGTAGTCGTGGCATCACCGCGATCCTCGTGCCCGACGGCACCCCCGGCCTCTCCTTCGGCCCGCTCGAGAAGAAGATGGGCTGGCACGCCCAGCCGACGAGGCAGGTCATCTTCGAGGATGTCCGGGTGCCGGTCGCGAACCGGCTCGCCGAGGAGAACGACGGGTTCGGCATCGCCATGAACGGCCTCAACGGCGGTCGGCTCAACATCGGCGCATGCTCGCTCGGCGGCGGGCAGGCTGCGCTGGATGCGACGGTCGATTACGTGAAGACGCGCGAGGCCTTCGGCGGGCCGCTCATCAACCAGCAGGCCATCCTGTTCGAACTCGCCGACATGGACACCAAGCTCGAGGCCGCGCGCACGCTCCTCGCTCGGGCCGCGCAGGCGCTCGATGACGGCGACGCCGACAAGGTGCGCCTGTGCGCCATGGCCAAACGCGTGGCGACCGACGCCGGGTTCGAGGTCGCCAACTCCGCCATCCAGCTGCACGGGGGATACGGTTATCTCAGCGAGTACGGCCTCGAGCGCATCGTGCGCGACCTCCGGGTGCACCAGATCCTGGAGGGCACGAACGAGATCATGCGGCTCATCGTCGGCCGCAGTCTCGTGGGCAGGTAGCCGGAGGACATGATGGAGCTCGCGGACGATGAAGTCCAGGTGAGGCGCGCAGGGCGACTCGGCCACCTCATCCTCAACCGGCCGAAGGCCATCAACGCGCTCACACGGCCGATGGTCCATCGCATGGCCGCGACCCTCGAGGAGTGGGCGGCGGACGGCGCGATCGACACGGTGCTGCTCACCGGCGCGGGCGAACGAGGGCTCTGCGCGGGAGGCGACATCGTCGGCATGTACCACGACGCACTCGCCGGTGGCAGCGAGAGCCGATTGTTCTGGCGCGACGAGTATCGCCTCAACGCACTCATCGCCCGCTACCCCAAACCGTACGTCGCCTTCATGGACGGCGTCGTCCTCGGCGGCGGTATCGGCGTCTCCGCCCACGGCAGCGCACGCGTCGTCACCGAGCGCACCCGCTTCGGGATGCCGGAGGTCACGATCGGCTTCGCCCCGGATGTCGGGGGCGCCTTCCTGCTCTCACGTGCGCCGGGCGAGCTCGGCACGCACCTCGCGCTCACGGGGGGCATGGGCACAGGGGCCGACGCGGTCGCCCTCGGCTTCGCCGACCACTACGTGCACAGCGACTGGCTGCCGGCGCTCGCGTCGGCGCTCGAAACCACGCCGGCCGCCGAGGCCATCGCGGCGGTCGCCATGCCGGCGCCGGAGTCCCGCCTCGCGGCCCAGCGCGGGTGGATCGACGAGTGCTACGCGGGCGACGACGCCGCCACGATCGTCGGCCGGCTACAGCGGTCGAGCGTTCCGGCGGCCCGCGAGGCGGCATCCGTGATTCTCACGAAGTCGCCGACCGGCGTGAGTGTGACCCTCGAGGCGCTGCGACGCGCGCGGAAGCTCGAGACGCTGGAGGAAGCGCTCGACCAGGACTTCCGCGTGTCGAGCCGCTTCATCGAGAGCGCGGAGATGATCGAGGGCATCAGGGCGCAGGTGATCGACAAGGACCGGCAGCCGCGTTGGTCGCCGGCGTCGCTCGGCGAGGTCGCGCGGGGGGACGTCGAGGCGTTCTTCGCCGACCTCGGCGCCGAAGAGCTGGGGATGGCGCGACGCACCACTCCCGACGCGGAGTACGACACGACAAGGAGCACGACATGACGAATATCGCCTTCATCGGCCTCGGCCACATGGGCGGCCCGATGGCCGCCAACCTCGTGAAAGCCGGGCACACCGTGACGGGCTTCGACCTCGCGCCGGCGGCAATCGAGGCCGCACGGGCGAGCGGCGTCGGCATCGCCGAGAGCGGCCAGGCGGCGGCCGCCGATGCCGAGGTCGTCATCACGATGCTCCTGACCGGCGCACAGGTGCTCGACGTCTACAAGGGCGGCCTGCTCGCCGCCGCAAAGCCCGGCACGCTCTTCATCGACTCCTCGACGATCGATGTCGACAGCGCCCGCGCCGCACGCGAGCTCGCGATCGCCTCCGGGCACCGCGGGATGGACGCGCCGGTCTCCGGCGGGGTCATTGGCGCCGAGGCAGGCACGCTCACCTTCATGGTCGGGGCAGAGGATGCCGACTTCGCCGAGGCCGAACCGCTCCTGTCCGTCATGGGCGGCAAAGTCGTGCACTGCGGCGGCTCCGGGGCGGGGCAGGCGGCCAAGATCTGCAACAACATGATCCTCGGGATCTCGATGATCGCCGTCTCCGAGGCCTTCGTGCTCGGCGAGAAGCTGGGACTCAGCAACCAGGCGCTCTTCGACGTCTCGTCCACGGCATCCGGCCAGTGCTGGGCCCTCACCACGAACTGCCCCGTGCCCGGACCCGTCCCCACGAGCCCGGCCAACCGCGACTACCAGCCCGGCTTCGCCGGCTCGCTCATGGCCAAGGACCTCGGCCTGGCCGTCGCGGCCCTCGAGTCGACGGGCACCCAGGGCAGGCTCGGAGCCCTCGCCGCCGAGCTGTATCGCCACTTCGCCGACGAGGGCGGCGCAGGACTCGACTTCTCCGGCATCATCAACACGATCCGCGACAGTTCAGCAAAGGGGAGTGCCGCATGAGTTCCTGGAAGACGATCACGGTCGAGCGGCGCGGTCGCGTCGGCCTCGTGACCCTCAACCGGCCCGAGGCTCTCAACGCCCTCAACCTCGAGCTCATGCACGAGCTCGTGGCCGCGGCCACCGAGCTCGACGCCGACACCGGCATCGGCGCGATCGTCGTCACGGGGTCGGGCAAGGCCTTCGCGGCCGGCGCCGACATCAAGGAGATGGTCTCGAAGGACTACCAGGAGATGTATGCCGCCGACTGGTTCGAGGGCTGGGGCCGCTTCACCGCCGTCCGCACGCCCATCGTCGCTGCGGTCTCCGGATACGCCCTCGGCGGAGGCTGCGAGCTCGTCATGATGTGCGACATCGTCATCGCGGGCGACAACGCCAAGTTCGGCCAGCCGGAGATCAAGCTCGGCGTCATCCCCGGCATGGGCGGTTCGCAGCGCCTCACGCGCGCGATCGGCAAGGCCAAGGCCATGGAACTCATCCTCACCGGGCGCACGATGGATGCCGAGGAGGCCGAGCGCGCGGGCCTCGTCTCGCGCGTCGTCCCGGCAGACGCGGTGCTCGAGGAAGCCATGGCGACAGCGACTACGATCGGATCAATGTCACTTCCGATCGCCATGATGGCGAAGGAGGTGGTGAACGCGGCGTACGAGACGATGCTGGAGAACGGCATCCGGTTCGAGCGGCGCGTGTTCCACGCCACCTTCGCGACGGAAGACCAGAAAGAGGGGATGAGCGCCTTCGTCGAGAAGCGCGATCCCGAGTTCACGAACCGATAAGGAAGACGATGGCCAAGGAAGTCGCGCCCAGCACTGAAATCGAGCACAGCGGCGCCGTCGACACGCACACGACGTTCACCGGGCCAGACCAGCCCATGTGGATCAACGGGGAACAGGTCGAGTCGACCACGGGCGAGTGGCGCGACGTGCTCAACCCGGCCAAGCGAGGGCAGGTCATCACACGCGTGCCTGCCTCGGGCACTGAGGACGTCAACAGGGCTGTCGCGGCGGCGAAGGCTGCATTCCCCGCCTGGCGGGCCACCCACTTCACCGAACGCGCCCGTGCCCTCGCCCTCATCGCCGATGAGCTCGAGGCGCGCGCCGACGACTTCGCCAGGCTCACCGCCCTCGACACCGGCAACGCCCTGCGCACGCAGGCGCGCCCGGAAGTGACATCGCTCGTCTCGCTGTTCCGCTACTTCGCGGGCGTCGCGGGCGAGGTCAAGGGGGTCACGCTTCCCGCGGGGGACACCCAGTTGCAGTACACCCGGCGCGAGCCGCTCGGCGTCGTCGCGTGCATCCTGCCGTGGAACTCCCCGCTCATGATCGCCGGCTTCAAGATCCCGGCCGCGCTCGCGGCGGGCAACACCGTCGTGCTCAAGGCCGCGGACGACGCGCCGCTCACGATCCTGCTCCTCGCCGCCGTGTGCAACCAATTCCTGCCGAAGGGCGTGCTCAATGCCCTCACCGGCCGCGGGAGCCTCATCGGGTCGGCGCTCGCCGACCACCCGGATGTCGACAAGGTCTCCTTCACAGGCTCGACCGAGGTCGGCCGCACCGTCGCGAAGCAGGCGGGGCAGCGCCTCGCCCACATGTCGCTCGAGCTCGGCGGCAAGAACCCGTCGATCGTGTTCCCGGATGGCGTCGACGACCAGATCGTGGACGGCCTGCTCTTCGCGAGCCGGTTCACCCGCCAGGGCCAGAGCTGCACCGCGGGCTCGCGCCTCTTCCTCCATGAGGACATCTACGACGAGGTGCTCGGGAGGCTCGTCGACCGCCTCGGGAGCCTCGTCGTCGGCAATCCGCTCGATGAGGCATCCGATATGGGCGCCGTCATCAACCAGAAGCAGTACGACGCGATCGACGAGTACCTCGTCGAGGGCCGGGAGAGCGGCGACATGACCGTCGCGCTCGGCGGGACCCCGCCATCCGTCGGCCCGCTCACCGAGGGCTACTACCACCTGCCGACGATCTTCTCCGGGGGCAGGAACGAGTTCCGGCTCGCGCGCGAGGAGATCTTCGGGCCGGTGCTCGTCGCGATCCCGTGGAAGGACAGGGACGACGTCGTGCGCATGGCCAACGACTCGCACTACGGGCTCGCCGCCTTCGTCTGGAGCCATGACCTCGACAACGCCCTTAACACGGCGCACCAACTCGAGGCAGGCTGGGTGCAGGTCAACCAGGGCGGCGGCCAGGTCGTCGGCCAGTCTTACGGTGGCTACAAGCAGTCCGGCATCGGGCGCGAGGTGTCGCTCGAGGGAATGCTCGAGGGCTTCACGCAGATCAAGCAGGTCAACGTCCGGCTCCGGGCCTGACGATGACCGCGCAGCCCGCGCTTCCGCCGGAGTCGACTCGGGCGCTCCCGCTGGCGGGGATCACGGTCCTCGACCTCACGCGCGCTCTCGCCGGTCCTTACGCCACGGCGCTGCTCGCCGACCTCGGCGCGACCGTCACGAAGGTCGAGTCGGTCAAGGGCGGAGATTCGACGCGCGGCTGGCCGCCGTTCGAGGGCGACCACAGCCTGTACTACGACTCTACGAATCGCGGCAAGTCCTCAATCGCCCTCGACTTCTACAGCGCGGAAGGCCAGGCGCTGCTGCGTCGCCTCGCGCTCGCCTCTGATGTCGTGGTCGAGAACTTCCGCCCTGGCGTCATGGCCGACCTCGGCCTCGACCCTGCATCCCTCATCGCGGAGAAGCCGGGCCTCGTCGTCGCCTCGGTGAGCGGTTTCGGGGCCACGGGCCCGCTCAGCCAGACGGCGGGCCTCGACCAGGTCGCGCAGGGCATGTCGGGTCTCATGTCCGTCACCGGGCCGGATGTTGCGAACGTCTACCGCGTCGGCATCCCGGTGATCGACATCATCTCCGGCATCTTCACGGCCGTCGGCATCCTCGCCTCGCTCGTCGACCGCGAGCGGACGGGAACCGGCCACACCGTGGCGACCTCCCTGCTCGAGGCGGCGCTCGCGATCTCGGTATTCCAGGGGCAGCGCTATCTCAGCACGGGCGTCGTGCCGGAGCCGCAGGGCAACGACCACCCGGTGCTCGCCCCGTACGGCGTGTTCGCGACCGCCGACATTCCGATCATCATCGCCGTCGGCAACGAGAAGCAATGGCGCGAACTGTGCGAACTCGTCGGGGATGCCACCCTTGCCGACCATCCCGATCTTGCGACGGGAAAGCTTCGCACCGAGCATCGCGGCGAGCTCAAGGAGCGACTCGAAGCGCTGCTCGTGGGGCGGCCAGGGAGCGAGTGGGTCGAGCTGTTCCGCGCTGCGCGCATCCCGACGGGGCCGATCTACAACTACGCGCAGGTCTTCGAGGACGCGCAGGTCAAGCACCTCGACATGGTGCAGCACGTGACCAGGGCCGACGGGAGCGACCTGCCCCTCCTGCGCGGACCGGTGTCGATCGACGGGGTCGCCCCGCGCATCCGGAAGGCGCCGCCGGCGCTGGGCCAGGACACGCGCGACGTGCTCGCCGGGCTCGGCCTCAGCGAGGACCAGGTGCGGGGCCTCGTCGACGCCGGCATCGTCAGGGCGGGATAGTCGTGGTCGCGGGGTCGG